>JBBCGG010000001.1:4292500-4609784 GCA_037200525.1 Methylocella sp.
CCAATCTTCCCTTTTACGCCTCGCTCGGTTTTGCCGTCACGCATGAGTGGAAGGTCAAGAGCGGTCCTGCCTGCTGGTCGATGCTCCGCAGGCCCCAGTAAGGGCCGCTCGGCTAGGTTCAGCGGCAGGCGGTGACAGTCTGATAGCCGAGGAATTTGCCGTGAACGCCAGCGACCGGGCGATTTAACACCTCGCAACGGCCGCGGCTATCCGGGTTGGGGATTCCTTCATTCTGCTGAACAAGATTGGTCATTAAGTCCTTTGTATCATTGTTAGGGAAAACGCTTCCAACCGAGGCAGGGAGAGCCGCGTGGGCCTCCGTAAGGGCTGAGGCAGATAGGAAAAGACCCAGGGCGACGAGAGTAAGTTTGACCATTTTCATCTTCGAATCTCCGTGGAAAGGCCTCTTGTTCGCTTCGTGCGAACGAAAAGCGTGAAGCTTTCGAAGAGGAAGCTACGCACAATCGGCCAATGCCCATGTGGGCTTTCCCACATGGCTGTTCGCGGCCTCGATCTTTACAAAACCATCGAGGCGGCGATGGACGCGCCCCGCGCCCGGCCACAGCCTTGCGACATATTTGGTTTGCATTTCATCATGCGCCGTCGACTATTCTCGGCGCGAGATTGATAAACCGCCAGGCTGGCAAAGCGCTTTGAAGGCCCCGGAATCAGCCTCCTTGCAGAGCGGCAAGGCTGACGCCATGATTGCTGCGGCTAGGCCCGAGTGAACGCCCTTGGCATATTTGGGCTCCAAAGGAACTCTCGCGCCCACATTAGTCACAAATTTGCTGGCGCTGGTCGGCTCACTGCGGAAGAAACGCGACAACCGGGACAAATATCCTACTATTTCAAATAGTTACGATTCTGCTTTGGTGGATTTTTCCTCAGCCAATCGACTTATGAGGCCGTCAAAAAGTAACGCGCCACATCCGTCGGCCGGTGGACAGTGATTCATGATCTTGCTGGAGTTGGCGACTTTTCGAATAAGATCTTGAATTGAACAAACAGATCGGGACCATGATCCCTTCGATTCGAAGCCGCCCCATTCTCGGCCAATGAGAGATTGTCACGATGCCGCTGACCCATTTCCCGCCTTCACGTTTCGAACGGTCACGTCGCCGAATCGATCTAGCTTCGGCCATGGCTGCGATCGCCCTTTCCTTCGCTTGCGCCAGCTCAAACGCTGCGCCGGCGCTCGCCACGCCGGCGGCGGCGACGCCCGATGATCCTTCCGGACTGTGGTTCACCAAGAACAATGGGTCGATCATCAAGATTGCCCCCTGCGCCGCCTTTTATTGCGGCGCGCTGGTTTGGCTGAAGGAGCCAAACGACCCCGACGGCAAGCCAAGATCCGATAAATACAACGAGGATCCGGCCAAGCGCGGACAGCCGATGATCGGGATCGAGCTGTTGATCGACCTTGCGCCGGAAAAGGACCATTGGCGCGGCAAGGCCTATAACCCTGAAGATGGGAAAACCTACGACATCACCTTCAAAACCATCACCGACAAAACTCCCGGCGATAAAGCCGAGATCGAAGGGTGCATCCTAAAAATTCTCTGCAAGACGGACGTTTTTACCAGAACGCAAGCAATTCCTAAATCGGTTCCGGCTAAGCCATAAGTGGGTTCGCCGCACTTGGAGGACTCTTGCCGCACTTTCTTAATTGGACGATCTTGCCGGCATCTCGGCTAAGCTGGAACGCTGCGCCGAACGCGGATGTAATGCGCCGTCAATGTGACTGAACAAATCATGGAAACTAAAAGCCTGTGCCCACCGTCGAGCGCGAGTCGAGTCCTCGCCTGCGTCGGCTTGGCGCTTGGGCTCGGCATCATGTTGGCTCCTGCGGCGTTCGCTCAACAAGAAGCGTCCGGCAAGCCGAAGCCGTCATTCGCCACGCCGCTGCCGCCGGTGCGTCCGCCAGAATTCGACGGCAACCGCGCGACCGTCGACACGCCAGCCCCACCAGCCTTGTCGTCGCCTGCCGCCGCAACGCCGGGTTCCGCTGCAAATGCGGCTGCTCCTGCAAATCTATTACCGTCAGCGTCGCGCGAACGGATGCATGCGTGCGGACTCGAGTGGCAAAAGATGAAGCTGTCGGGAGCGGCGAAGAACAAAACCTGGCGTGACTTCGCGCAAGTCTGTCTCGCCGAATAGATCGCCGGGCGCCGACGCTATCGGAGATGTCCGCAGCCTTCTCGGATGCTGCTCGCCCATCGCAGCGGTCTTGATCGCCGACTTCGGCACCCCTGTCAGCTAAACAGCACGGCCCAAGGCATCGCCTCGGCGCGCTTCAACGACAGCCGACGAAGCCGGTGCAGCGACGAGTTCGAACGTCGACTCGCGCCGCCGCAGCGCCTGCCGCGCGCTGCGCGCCGGGAGTTGGAAACGGACAGCCAGGCTCAACAAAACCTCCCCGCTTAAACAGTGCGGGAAAGGGCGAGGCCAGCCGTCTCCATTGCTTCCGCGCCCATCGCCAGCGTTCGTCAGACAGTCTCGGGAGATGCAGGCGCAGATGGCCTGGGCTTCCGGGGAACGGCCTTGCGGACGACTTTCTTGACGCTTGCGGTTTTAACTGGGGCCCTGCGCACGGCCTTCTTTGCGGTGGACTTTTTCGCAGCAGCCTTTTTGACTACGCCCTTTCTCGCAACGGTTTTCTTCGCCGTCGCCTTCTTGGTCACAGTCTTCTTTGTAGCGGTCTTCTTCGTAGCGGTCTTCTTGGTGACCGCCTTGCGCGCTGCAGTCTTCGGCGCGGCGCTCTTTTTCGACGCGCTCTTCTTCGTCACCGTCTTTTTCGCAGCGGTCTTCTTCGCTGGCGCTTTCTTGGTGGTTGCCTTCACCATGACTTAACTCCCCTCCAATAAATTCGTCTGCCGATTTATTGCGGCGACGAGAGGCATACATAGCGTAGCGTTGTTAACAAGACGCGCAAGAGGCGTTGCTTCAACGCATTCACAATGGAGCGCCAACAAAGCAACGAGATTGCGTTCGAAATGGTTGCCGAGATCGTCCATCGACATCAAGAAATGATCAGCGCATCAGGCTTGATCAAGGTCGCAGCGATGTCTCTCTTGCTTGATGCAAGTATGCCTGCGCCTTACGAGCCGTCATGCGCCAAGCGTTCGCTACGGGTCTTCTTCGATAGCCGCGTTTGATTCGAAAGCCGTTGTTTTTTATAGGCTCTACTCTCCTTTGAGAGCGCTTTGCGATGTTGAGCATCGAGAAGAAACGCTGTTCCGTTCGCGCGATCTCGTAGCGTTTCGAACGTCAGTCATCCGCATCGATCGATGATGTTCGCGCACAGCATCGGGACGCGCATCGGGGCATGAAAAAGCAAAACGCGCGACGCCAGTTCATGCGCGCATTCAACGCAAAAAAAAATTCGTGCATGATGAAAAAAAAGCGGCGCAGCGGCATGGCCAGCGCTTCAATCGCGCATCTGATTCGCGAATCACCCAATTTGATTCGCGAGTCGTCGCCATTGCAAGCGCGTGTTGACGTCCCTCAAACGAGCCTCGCGCGGCCGCCGACGAAAGCCGCAGAGCGCCCGAAAGCCATTCAACGGCTGGTCGAAAACGACCCTAGATGCCGAGCTTGGATTTCAGTTCGTCGTTGACGGCTTGCGGATTGGCCTTGCCGCCGGTCTGCTTCATCACCTGCCCGACGAACCAGCCAAGCATCGAGGGCTTGGCCTGCGCCTGCGCGACCTTATCCGGATTGGCCTTGATGATTGCGTCGACTGCGGCCGCGATGGCGCCGACGTCGGTGACCTGCTTCAGGCCCCGCGCTTCGACGATAGCGCGAGGATCGCCGTCCTTATCCTCGGCGATAATGATCGCGAGAATGTCCTTGGCGATCTTGCCCGAGATCGTGCCGTCGGCGATGAGATCGACGAGCGCGGCGATCTGATGCGGCTTGATATGGGTCTGCGGCAGCGGCAGGCCGACTGAATTGGCGTAGGCCGCCACATCGCCGCTGATCCAGTTCGCGACGAGCTTGGCGTCGCGGGGGCCGCCAGCGTAGCCAACCGTCGCCTCGTAGTAGTCAGCGGTTTCCTTATCGGCGACGAGTACGCCCGCATCATAGGGCGGCAGCCCGTAATCCTTGATGAAGCGCGCCTTCTTGGCGTCGGGCAGCTCAGGCAGTTCGGCCTTGAGCCCATCGACATAAGCCTGGTCGAATTCGAGCGGCAGCAGATCGGGATCGGGGAAATAGCGATAGTCGTGCGCTTCCTCCTTGGAGCGCATCGAGCGCGTCTCGCCGCGGCCGGGATCAAACAGCCGCGTCTCCTGATCGATCGTTCCGCCGTCCTCGATGATGCCTATCTGGCGGCGCGCCTCGACCTCGATCACCTGTCCGATGAAACGGATCGAGTTGACGTTCTTGATTTCGCATCGCGTGCCCAGCGGCTCGCCCGGACGCCGGACCGAGACGTTGACGTCGGCGCGCAGCGACCCCTGCTCCATGTTGCCGTCGCAAGAACCGATGTAGCGCAAAATGGTGCGCAGCTTGGTGACATAGGCCCGCGCCTCTTCCGCCGAGCGCATGTCAGGCTTCGACACGATCTCCATCAGCGCGACGCCGGAGCGGTTGAGATCGACGAAGGATTCCGTCGCCGACTGGTCGTGCAGCGACTTGCCGGCGTCCTGCTCCAGATGCAAACGCTCGATGCCGACCTCGATCTGCTCGGTCGGCGAGATGTCGACGGCGACGATCCCTTCGCCGACGATGGGGCTTTTGTACTGCGAGATCTGATATCCCTGCGGCAGATCGGGGTAGAAATAATTCTTGCGATCAAACACCGAGCGCAGGTTGATCTGCGCCTTGAGGCCGAGTCCGGTCCTCACCGCCTGCGCCACGCATTCCTCATTGATGACCGGCAGCATGCCCGGCATGGCGGCGTCGACGAGCGAGACGTTGGCGTTGGGCTCATTGCCGAACAAAGTCGAGGCGCCGGAGAAAAGTTTCGAGCGCGACGTGACCTGGGCATGGATCTCCATCCCGATCACAACTTCCCAATCGCCGGTTGCGCCCTTGATGAGTTTGGATGGTTTTGCGTGCGTGTTCATGACCGTCCTTTACGCCTCAGCTAGTCCATGCCCAATTCGGTTTTGGCCCACCACTTCCGCGGCGGCTCGACCTTTGGCGCAGCCTGCTCGATTGCGCTCGCAACCGCGAACAAGGTCTCTTCATCGAAAGGCCGCCCGATCACCTGCAGGCCAAGCGGCAGGCCCTCGCTCGACGTTCCGGCCGGAACGGCGATGCCGGGCAGACCCGCCATGTTCACCGTAACGGTGAAGACGTCGTTAAGGTACATTTCAATCGGATCGCTGGAGCCTTTCTCGCCGAGGCCAAACGCGGCTGAAGGCGTCGCGGGCGTCAGGATCGCATCGATGCCGTCTGCATAGGCCCGTTCAAAATCCTGCTTGATCAGGGTCCGGATTTTTTGCGCCCGCACATAATAGGCGTCGTAATAGCCGGCCGAAAGCACATAGGTCCCGATCATGATGCGTCGGCGCACTTCCTTGCCAAAGCCCGCCGCCCGGGTGCTCTCATACATATCGGCGATGTCTTTGCCGGGAACCCGCAGGCCATAGCGAACGCCATCATAACGGGCGAGGTTCGATGAGGCCTCCGCCGGAGCCACTATATAATAAGCAGGCAAAGCGTAGCGCGTGTTCGGCAGCGAGATGTCGACGATGACGGCGCCCGCCGCCTTCAGCCATTCGACGCCCTGACGCCATAGAGTGTCGATTTCGGCCGGCATGCGATCCAGCCGGTATTCTTTCGGGATGCCAATCTTCATGCCTTTGATCGACCGTCCAACTGCGGCCTCATAGTTCGGCACGGGCGCATCGACCGAGGTCGTGTCCTTTGGATCATGACCCGCCATCGAGCGCAAAAGGATCGCCGCATCGCGGACCGTCCGCGCGATCGGACCGGCCTGATCGAGCGAGGAGGCGAAGGCGACGATCCCCCAACGCGAGCAGCGGCCATAGGTCGGCTTGATGCCAACGGTGCCTGTGAAAGCCGCTGGCTGGCGGATCGAACCGCCGGTGTCGGTCGCCGTCGCGCCAAAGCAAAGCTTCGCCGCCACCGCCGCAGCCGAGCCCCCCGACGAGCCGCCGGGAACCAATGGCGCATCAGATCCATTGCGCCGCCAGGGCGAAATCACCGGGCCGAAATAAGAGGTCTCGTTTGAGGAGCCCATCGCAAATTCATCGAGATTGAGCTTGCCGACCATGACCGCGCCATCGCGCCAGAGATTGGCGCCGACAGTCGATTCATAGGCCGGCGTGAAGCCTTCAAGAATATGGCTCGCCGCCGTCGTCTGCACGCCTTCGGTGCAGTAAAGATCCTTGATCCCGAGCGGAATGCCTTCAAGCGCGCCGGCCTCGCCCCGAGCGATCCGCGCGTCCGAGGCCGCCGCCATGGCCAGCGCCTTATCGGGGGTCTCCGTGATGAAGGCGTTCAGCGCCCGCGCTTTTTCGATCTCGGCGATCTGCGCCTCGGCGAGTTCGACGGCCGAGGCCTGCTTTTTTAAAAGCGCGTCGCGCGCTTCGGCGAGGGTGAGGTCGGTGAGTTCAGTCAAAGTCGCGTCCGTTCCAGACAAGGTTTTCGAAGGATTGAAGCGGTTGGCGCCGCGTTATTCGACGACTTTCGGCACTATGAAGAAATGATCCTCGCTTACCGGCGCGTTGGCGATTATGGCGTCGGCGATGTCGCCGTCGGTCACGACATCGGCGCGTTTCTTCATCGGCATCGGCATGACCGAAGTCATCGGCTCGACCCCGGCGACATCGACGCTGGCCAGCTCCTCGACGAAGCTCAAAATGGCGTTGAGCTCGCTTTGCAGGTGTGGAACGTCTTCATCATTGACCTTGATCCGCGCAAGATGCGCGATGCGCCGCACGGTCGCCTGATCGACGGACATCAGTTTTCCTCGGAATTTTGAAGTTTAAGCGAAGATTGTGCCTATAGCACCGCCGCGCCGCAGTGGGCAATGTTGCGGCCGATCTCTCTTCGAGGCGCGTAGCTGCGGCGCATAAAGCTGATGAAATTCATATAGGCTCGCGCGCCGAGCTTGACCAGATCGAGTTCGATGACGCTTGAGAGCGCGATCTCCAACGGAATCGATCGCGCGCTCTATGTCTTTGTTATATAGCGCAGTTATCAAAAAAGTCTTCCGCTCTTCGGGGTCATGGTCTGCTTTCAGCGCATGCTCTTGTCCGAAAAGCCTCTAAACTTTTCTTTGACCGCGCTCTAGAAGGTCAGCGCCTCGCCGATTTTCGGCACGGCCACTCGCGTCGGTTCGCCCTTCATGGCGTCGACGAAAGCGCTCGGATCCTGGGCCAGCGCATCAAACGTGCCATAATGGCAGGGCACAACCGTCTCGAATTTGAAGAAGCGCTTCATCGCCAAAGCCGCCGTCTTGCCGCCCATGGTGAAGTGATCGCCGACCGGGACGAGGCCAATCTTCGGCTGATGGATTTCCGCGATCAGCGCCATATCCGAGAAAATGTCGGTGTCGCCCATGGCGTAGACGGTCGGTCCGGATTTCGGCTTGATGACGATCCCATTCGGGTTGCCAAGATAGATCGACTGGCCGTTGACGAAGGTGCTCGATGAATGAATGGCCTGGGTGAAGCTCGCCGTGAACGCGCCGCAATCGATTGAGCCGCCGGTATTGCCGTAGTTGACGTTGCTTACGCCTTGCGCGTTGAGGAACAGGCAGACTTCGACGTTCGCAACGAGTTGCGCGCCTGTCGCCTTGGCGATCTCGACAGTGTCGCCGACATGGTCGTCATGGCCATGAGTGAGGACGATATGGGTCGCCCCTTCCGACGCTTGCGCCACCGTACCGGTGAATTTCGGATTTCCGCTGAGGAACGGGTCGATCAGGATGACCGCGCCGGGAAGCTCGATCCGGAAGGCCGAGTGGCCAAGCCAGGTCAATTTCATATGCATATTCTCCTGTGAACTATCAAAAAGGGTTAAGAGCTGTTTGGGAACTCTTACACGAAGGCGAACCCGCATGCCGTCTCGAAGCGATAGGGGCGTCTTTCCGACGCAGGCTTTGGCCGCCCTCATCTTGAGGGTCGAGTTTCCAAACGGACTTTTAGGACGAAGCCGACGCCATGAACAGGTCTCGACGCGGCTTCACGAAAGAGTGTGGGACAGGATCTGATGGCGGCCGAAGTTTTGGATATCCTCGAATTGCGGGCTCGCATCGGCGCGCGCCAGCGCCTTATCGGCGTCGATCTCGGCACAAAGACCATCGGCCTCGCGCTCTCGGACGTAGAGCGCAGCATTGCAACGCCGCTTGAGACCATCCGCCGGACGAAATTCACCAAGGACGCGGGCCGGCTGATCGAGCTCGCGGACCAATTTGACGTCGCAGCGCTTATCATCGGCCTGCCGCTAAACATGGATGGATCGGAAGGCCCGCGCGTGCAGGCCACCCGCGCCTTCGTGCGCAATCTTGGCGTTCTGACCCTGCGGCCATGCGTTTATTGGGACGAACGCCTTTCCACAGCCGCGGTGACGCGATCGTTGATCCTGCAGGACGCCTCTCGCGCCAAACGCGCTGAGGTCGTCGATAAAATGGCGGCCGCCTATATCCTGCAAGGCGCGTTGGACCGGCTCCGCTGGCTCAACGCTTCCGCGTGACGGATCTGTCGCCGACGTCGGAGGCCTCCCCGCGCGTCAACTTTCCGCGAATCGCTGCGCCACATGGCTGCGGCGGCGCCCATAGCAAAAATAGATCGCAAGGCCAATCGCCAGCCATACGGCAAGGCGCACCCAGGTATCCGGCGGCAAACCGAACATGAGAAAAATTGCCGAAGCGGCGCCGAGAGGCGCGACGACAAAGACCAAAGGCGTCTTGAACGGACGATAGATCTCGGGATGAGTGATGCGCAAAACCAGCACGCCGATGCAAACCACCGTGAAGGCGAATAGAGTGCCAATGCTGACCAATTCGCCGACGAGGCCGATCGGCAGGATTCCGGCCATGATGGCGACAACGGACCCCGTCACCAGCGTCGTGATGTAGGGCGTGCGAAAGCGCGGGTGCACTTTTGCGGCGATCGGGGGCAGAAGGCCATCGCGCGACATCGAATAGAAAACGCGCGATTGGCCGAGCAGCAGAACCAATATCACTGAGCTAAGGCCGAGAATGGCGCCGAATTTGATCGCCGTCGCGAGCCAGCCAAGCCCGATCGCGTCGACGCCGCGCGCGATTGGATCTGGAACGCTTAGCTGATCGAATGGAATGATCCCGGTGATGACGAGGCTGACCAGCACATAGAGAACGGTGCAGATGAGCAGCGATCCTAAAATGCCCATCGGCATATCGCGCTGGGGGTTTCTCGCCTCCTGCGCCGCTGTCGAAACGGCGTCAAATCCAATGTAGGCGAAGAAGATGACCCCCGCGCCGCGAATGATTCCGCTCCAGCCATATTGGCCGGGTCCGGCATTGGGCGGGATAAAGGCCCCGGCGGGATTGCTCGAGGTCACCCAATTCGAGGTGCTGAAGGACCAGACTCCGGCGAGAATGAAAATGACGATGATCGCCAGCTTGATGGCGACGATGACGTTGTTCACCTTCGCCGATTCACTGATCCCGGCGACGAGCAATATGGTCAACGCCAAGATGATCAATACCGCCGGAGCGTTGATCAGCGCGCCGGTGGGCATCCAATCTCCGCTCGCCGGATCGAAAGCAATCGGCGCGCTGGCGAAAGCGGCGGGGACATTGATTTGGAGATCGCGCAAAAAGCTGGTGACGTACCCAGACCAGCCGATGGCGACGGTCGTCGCGCCAAACGCATATTCGAGAATGAGGTCCCAACCGATGATCCAGGCGATGAACTCGCCCATTGTGGCGTAGGCGTAGGTATAGGCGCTGCCCGCGACGGGAACCGTCGAAGCCATTTCCGCGTAGCAAAGTCCAGCGAGCGCGGAGACGAGCCCCGCGAGCATGAAAGACAAAGAGATCGCCGGGCCGGCATAGGCCGCGGCGGCATGCCCCGTCAGCACGAAAATGCCGGCGCCGATGACTCCGCCTATGCCGAGCGAAATGAGGCTTGCCAGCGAAAGCGTCCTATGCAACCCAGTCGCCCCGGAGGTCGTTCCAAACTCCGCCTCATGCGCCTCAATTTTGAGCGCGTCTATCGATTTACGTCTCCAAATGCTCGACATCTTCACCTCTTTGTGCGGCTGACGACCAAGGGCCGCGTCACCAAATCTTTGTCGCACGTTACAAGCCTCGCGCAAAAGACTTCAAACAATATTCGAAACCGGAATTCAAATGACCAACCTAGCTAGCGATTTTGAAGTCATCGTCATCGGCGCCGGCGCCGCAGGACTGGCTGCTGCCAAACGGCTGTCGGCGCAAGGAATTTCCATCGCCGTTCTCGAAGCTCGCGACCGCATTGGCGGCCGGGCGCTGACGCGAATGGAAGGCGGTTTTCCGCTTGATCTCGGTTGTGGCTGGCTGCATTCGGCCGACCGCAACCCTTGGACCAAGATCGCCGCCGAGACCGGGTTCACCATCGATAAGACGGCCCCGGGTTGGACCGCGCAAAGCCTCGATCTCGGGTTCAGTCGCGAGGATCAGGCGTCCTTCGCGGCAGCCTCGGAGCAGTTCCACGCGCGCCTTAGCGCAGTTGATCCGGATGCCGGCGATTTTCCGGCGGCGGAGCTCCTTGCTCCCGGCTCCAGCTGGAACGCCCTGCTCAACGCCGAGAGCAGTTATATAAATGGCGTCGAATGGGACCGCGTCTCCGCGCAAGATTTCAACCGCTATGCCGATAGCCACGTCAATTGGCGCGTGACGGAGGGTTATGGCGCGATGATTAAGGCCTATGGCTCCGGGCTGCCCATTCGCCTCAACTGCGCCGTTACTCGCATCGACCACCGCGAAAAACGCATCAAGGTCGAAACCTCGCATGGAAGTTTTAGCGCGGACGCCGTCATCCTGACCATACCGCCGACCCTTATCGCAGCCGAAACGATCGCATTCCTGCCGGCTCTCCCGGACAAGATCGACGCCGCCGAACTGCTGCCGCTGGGCATTGCGGACAAGCTCGTCATGGCGATCGACGCGCCGGAGATTTTGCCGATCGATGGCCATCTTTTCGGCGATCCTGGCAAGACCGCGACGGGAAGCTATCACCTGCGCCCGTTTGGGCGGCCGCTGATCGAAGGCTTTTTTGGCGGGCGTCTCGCTCATGATCTGGAAGCGGCCGGCCCAGGCGCATTTCTTGATTTTGCGTCCCGCGAATTGGTCCAGCTGTTTGGGGCGGCCATAGCTCCGCGTCTGCGCCCGCTCGCCGAAACCGGCTGGGCGGCCGATCCGCTGACGCGCGGCTCGTATTCCCATGCTATGCCGGGCCATGTCGATGCGCGACAGAAGCTCGCGGCCCCAGTCGATGGAAGATTATTTTTCGCGGGTGAGGCCTGCTCGCCGAATAGCTTTTCGACGGCTCACGGCGCCTATCTTTCGGGCATTGACGCAGCCGAACAGTTTTTCGCGCTGCGCCCGCAAAGACCGTGAGCCGGCGCGCCTTGACCAAAGCCTGGTCCAGAGTGTTTTGTTGCGTCTGCGAAGAGCGATCAGACAGCAACCGGGGTCTTCCATGCCCACGTCCAATACGGTCAGCATCGTCACGTCCATCAAGGATATCGACGCGGCGCAATGGGATGCCTGCGCCAATCCTCAAGCTCAGGCGCAGGCCGATTTTGGCAGCCCGGAAAAGTTGGGCCAGATCCTTCCAAGCAGGGACGCGACGGGGTGCAAGACTCATGATGGCGAACGTTTCAACCCATTCCTGACCCACGCTTTCCTGAATGCGCTTGAGACCTCGAAATCGGTATCGCCGCAAGCTGGGTGGACGAGCACTCATATCGTCGTCAAGGACGCCGAGGGGCGTTTGACGGCGGCGGCTCCAGCCTATTTGAAAACCCATTCCATGGGCGAATATGTGTTCGACTTTGGCTGGGCCGACGCCTATGACCGCGCCGGGCTCAATTATTACCCAAAGCTTCAGGTCGCGGTGCCGTTTACGCCCGCCACAGGCCGCCGTCTGTTGATCGCGCCGCGTCACGGCGAGGCGGCGCGGCAGATGCTGATCGCCGGGCTCCGCGCATGGCGCGAGAAAATCGAAGCCTCATCGATACACATTACCTTTCCGACCGAAGCCGAATGGGAGATGCTCGGCTCGGCCGGTTTTTTGCAGCGCACCGGGCAGCAGTTCCATTTCGTCAATAAGGGCTATGCGGACTTCGAGGCCTTTCTGGATGATCTCGCCTCCCGCAAGCGCAAGATGATCCGGCGCGAACGCAAAGAGGCGCTGGCTAACGGCATCGAGATCGAAGTTTTGACCGGCTCCGCCATCAAGGAAAATCATTGGGACATGTTTTTCCTGTTCTACACCGACACCGGGTCGCGCAAATGGGGGACGCCCTATCTCGCCCGCGCGTTTTTCTCGAGCGTCGGCGCGACCATGGCCGACCATATTCTGCTGGTCATGGCGAAGCGCGAAGGCCGCTACATCGCGGGAGCGCTTAATTTTATCGGCAAGGACGCCCTCTATGGGCGCAATTGGGGCGCCATCGAGGATCATCCATTCCTGCATTTCGAGGTCTGTTATTATCAGGCGATCGAATTTGCGATCGCGCGCGGCCTCTCCCGCGTCGAGGCAGGCGCTCAGGGCGAACATAAGCTTTCCCGCGGCTATGGGCCGGTCGCGACCTATTCGGCGCATGAAATAGCCGATCCGCGCTTCGCGCGCGCCATTGATGAATATCTGCAACGCGAGCGCATTCATATGGTTGAGGCGCGGGAAGATTATGCCGAGCTGACTCCATTCAGGAAGGGGCCTTAAGCGTCGGGCCTTGACCGTCGCTGCGAGCTTTGCGAAAGCCAGCGTCACCTTTTAAGGAGTTGAGGCAATGTCTGCGCCTGTTTATGACCAGTCGAATATTTTCGCGAAAATTCTGCGCGGCGAATTGCCTTGCCACAAAGTTTATGAGGACGACGTTGCGCTGGCCTTCATGGATATCATGCCGCGCGCCGACGGCCATGTGTTGGTGATCCCAAAGGCGTTCGCGCGAAACATCCTCGACGTCGATCCGCACGTCCTCAGCGCGCTGATGCTGCGCGTGCAAAAGGTCGCAAGAGGGGTCAAAACGGCGGTTGCCGCAGAGGGGCTAACGATTCAGCAATTCAACGAATCCGCCGGCGGTCAGATTGTTTTTCACCTGCATTTCCACATTCTTCCGCGCTGGGACGATGTGACGTTGCGGCCCCATAGCGGCGTAATGGAAAAGAATAAAGTGCTGGCGGCTTTCGCCAAGAAAATCGCCGCGGCGATCGAACCCGCCTAAGTCGCGCCGGCGTTTATCTGACTCAGTAAGGGCTGGGGATCATTGGCGCGACAGCGCCGCAGCGCGCATCGACCTAGCTTTGTCTCGAAGGATGATTTGCACCACCCTTCGACCTGCCTGGTTCGAGATACTCGCCCAAGCGCAGAGCGCCAAACTTGATGGCGCGGGCCGCGAAGCACGCGGCGCTTAAGTTGAGCTTCAATTAGTCCTTAACGGTCTGCAGTTTGATGGCCTGCACTTTGGACATCGCTGCTTCGATTGGCTTGAAGATCTCTTTGGCGAGATTGGTATAGAGCTCGCCCATCTTCGTCGCCTGAGCAACAAAGCTTGCATATGAGGACTTGGCATATTCCGTCTGGAGCTGGAGTGCGGTGTCGAGCGACTTTGCTCCAAGCAGCTTCTCAAAAAACGCAGAATTGCTTTCCAGAGACTTCTTTGAATAATCGGCGGCTTCCGCGGATATCGTTTGCAGGCTCTTGGCGAAGGTAGTCGACGCCGAGGTCGCGGTTTCGAGCTGCTCTTTGCCGAATTTCTGAAAATCTTCGAAATTATTAGCCATTGCTCTTTCCTTTATCGAGCGTGCGCCGACTCCCGGTGAGAGGCGGCCCAATGCGCGAGTCTTTTACTTCCTCCCGCGAGAATACTTATAGTGCATTGCACAAATCAAATCAAGTTGATATTGCACCGCACCATAATCACTTTTGCTTCGAACCTTCCCCTTAACCAGCCGGTAACCGAGCGGAACTAGCGTTAGAGGGAGTTCGCTTCTTTTGAAGACCGGGAACCCAGACATGCTGACGTCTCGCGCGATATATCGTCGCCTTAAGATCGCCATTGCTCCAATGGGGCTTACTATTGCGTTGGCGGTGACGGTGACGAGCTTCGTCGCACCTCCGGCGGAAGCGCGCCACCGGTCTCACTGGCGCCATTTCGCCAGAAGCTCCCATTTCGAGCATGTGCGCCATGTGCGCTCCATTCGATATATGCGCGCCGGCGCGCCGAGCCGGAATTTCGCAGCGATCGTCGTTGACGGCAATTCGGGCGAGATCCTTTATGCGCGCAACGAAAATGAATTGCGGCATCCGGCCTCGATCACCAAAGTCATGACGCTCTATCTCCTGTTCGAACAGCTTGAACAGGGCCGTTTGCGGCTCGACAGCAATCTGCGCGTCTCAGCCCATGCAGCCAGCCAGAAGCCGACCAAACTCGGCCTCAGACCTGGCGCGACGATCAGCGTCGATGACGCCATCAAGGCCGTCGTCACGCGTTCGGCCAATGATATGGCGGTCACCATCGCCGAGGCGATCGGCGGCGATGAAGATCATTTTGCCGAACTGATGACCCGGAAGGCGCATGCGTTGGGAATGAGCCGCACCCGTTACGTCAATGCCTCGGGGCTGCCGGACGACGCCCAGGTGACGACCGCTCGCGATCTAACCATTCTCGGTCGCGCCATTCAGGACCGCTTCCCGCGCTACTATCGTTATTTCGCGACGCACGCCTTCTATTATGCGGGTAAGACGATCGTGAACCACAACCATCTTCTCGATCGCGTCGAGGGAATGGATGGGATCAAGACCGGCTACACGCGCTCCTCTGGATTCAATCTTCTGACCTCGGTGAAACGCAACGGACATTATATTGTCGCGGCGGTTCTCGGAGGCGTCAGCGCCGCCTCGCGCGATCGGATCATGGCCGGCTTGATCGAAGACCAGATCGACAATGGCGCGACCACCCGCACCGCCTCCGCGATCTCGGAAAACGCCCCCCCCGATTTGCCGCTGCGGGCGCAGGACAAAGACGCCAAGCGGCAAGACGAGGCCTCCGATCTGCCGCATCGCGAGCAAGAGCAAGCGCAGGAGAAGGAGCGCCCGGCGGAGAAGGAGGCGACGCGGCCTGCTTTGGCCTATGTCGATTCCACGCCCCTGCAAGGACCGAGATTGACGCCTAAGCTCGACCTTTCGGCCGTGGTGGTCCCTAAAGCGGCGGTGGATCCGGTTCGCGTCGCCTCCATCAACCCGGAGGTTCCACTCGACAAGCCGCGTCCGGCCTTTGTTTCGGGCACGCCCAAACCGCAGCCTGTCAGCGATGCGCGCGCCGCCGCCAAAGACATTCCCGCGCAAGACCCCTCAGCCAAAAACGCCGCGATCGATGGCTCCACAAACCATGCCGTCCGGGCCGCCGCGGCTGACGCGAGCGCGACGCCGTCGACGATGCGTTGGGTTACCGGACCTGCCCCGGCCAAAGATCGCGGCGTCGACAAGATCTCGGCCAAAATGGCGTCCTTAAAGACCGAAGCCGCCACAAGCGACAACGCCAAAAACATCGAAGGGCGGCGCCCGCCCGCCGCCCGCAGCGGCTGGATGATTCAAATCGGCGCGACCGATGACGTCGCCAAAGCAACCGCGCTTTTGACCAGGGCCAAATCCGAAGGCGCCCGCATCCTGACAACCGCGCAACCCTTCACCGAGAAGGTGCAAAAAGGATCGGAGACGCTTTATCGGGCCCGCTTTGCCGGCCTCGAGGAGGATAGCGCTGAACTCGCGTGCAAAACCCTGAAACGATCCGGATTTTCATGCTTCGCAACTAAAAACTAATGGATTTGCGCGCATAATTATTTTCGGCAAATCCCACTGATTCGCCAAAGCGCGCAAACCTCTGGACGCTACGGATGACGCCGCATCAGGACCTCTTTCGCTTCATTCACCCGGGCCGCCAGGTCCGTGGTCCCGCCGTGATCTGGATGAAGCTTTTTCATCAAAGAACGATGCGAGCGAACCACTTCTTCGCGCGACGCTCCTTTTTGAAGCCCCAGAACCTCATACGCTTCATCTTTGGACATGGCACCAGAGGATCGTCGCCGCGCCTCAGCGGCCCCCGCCTCGCCCTGGCCTTGTCCTGCCGGATGCCATCCGGAAAACCGGCGGTCGAGATAAGCTTCCAGAAGCCGGGCTCCTTCGGGATCGTCTCGACAGCAAAGATCATAGAGGACCCCGCATTGTGGGCGCGTCAGCGAGTCTAGCGATTTGCCTTCGTCCGGACCCGCCAGAATCATGCCGCGCAGCTTGCCTGTTTCATGATCGAGCTCCATCTCGATCATGGCCGATCTGACGCAGGAGACCCGGCCGACTCCAGCGGTCGGCGGCCGTTTAAACATACTGAGAAACAGCGACTTCTTGTCTTTGCTGAGAAGCCACGCCCCAAGTCCAGCCAGTCCAATCGCTACGGCAAAGCTCCCGCGCAGCATCAAAAACACTGCGAGCACTAGGGCCGCAGCGCCGCCCCAGCGCTTGATCAGCCGCGCGAGCGCCGCCGGATTGGCCCGAGCGAAAGCCTTGAGCGCGGCGATCCCAAGCCAAAACATCAAAAATCCAACAAGAAGATAAAGCATTCCGCGCCGCCCTTCAGCGCATTTGCGCTAGAAGAAGGTCCGCCGCTGAGCCGCGCGCACGCGCCTCAGACTCCAGCGCCGGGCGCCCTCCGGCGGCATATGCCGCCACCGCCGACAGCAGCGCTATAAGGCGTTGCGGGGCGGATGCATCGAATGTCGCATAGGCGCCTCCGGTGAGCAAGGCGATCTGGCGGAAAGCTTTCTCCGCGACTTTGTCGCGCCCTTCCTGGAACACAAAGGCTTTCGCCCCCAAAAGCCCGATCTCACCGGCGAGCTTGCCGATTTCGTCGACGCGCTCCTCCATGGCGTCGCCGATGAAGACCACCGCCCGAACGGGAGATTTGCGCGTTTCATCAAGAACATGACGCAATACTTTCGCGATCTGCGTTTCGCCGGCGACGACGGAAATTTTTGCCATCAGACCGCCAAGACCCTCGCTGCCAGACATGAAACGCGACGCCTTACACTCGCCGAAACCGCGGTAAAAGACGAGTTGAACCTCAAGGCCGCCATGCGCCGCGGCAGCCTCGAACATTTTGCCCTGGACGCTTTGCGCCAAATCCCAGGTCGGCTGCCGGCTCATTGTGGCGTCAAGCGCGAAAATCAGCCTTCCCCGCGTCGAGGCGACCGGCGCAGGTCGCTTGGCGACAGCGTCGAGAAAGACGTCAATATCAGGTCTCGCGCTCGGCTTCGATCCAGCGACTGCGCCCCTGCCCACTGAACGATCCACATGATCCTCACGGCTGCAAACCGTCAAATTAAATCGTATTTTTCAATTGTCCAGTTTTCTGCAAAGGCTCCTGCGCTCCAATCGCGCCACGCCGGCAGCGCCATCATTGCACCCATATAGGCGCGCGTGCCCGGCGTGACCGGCGCATCATATATATGCAACCGATTGACGATCGGCGCGAACATCGCGTCGGCGGCTGAGAAATCGCCGAAGAGAAAGTCGCCGCCGCCTCCAAAAGAGGCGCGAGCCTCTGCGAAAGCCTCCTCGATGCGGGCGATATCCGTCGTCGCCTCCGGCGTCAGAGCGCGCTTGCGAACCGGTCGGCGCATGTTCATCGGCAGATGGGCGCGAAGCCCCGTGAAGCCGGAATGCATCTCAGCGGCCAGCGAGCGCGCCTGCGCCCGCGCCGCTCTCGCCCTTGGCCAGATCGCGCGATCCGGAAATGCTTCGGCGAGATATTCGATGATCGCCAAAGAATCCCAAACCAGAATGTCGCCATGGCGAAGACAGGGGCATTTTGCCGCCGGAGAGTAACGCAGAATTTCCGCCCTGGTGGATTCCTGCCCTAGAGGCACCGTTATTTCGTCGAAGAAAATGCCGAAATGCCGCATCAAAATCCACGCCCGAAACGACCAGGATGAATAGGCTTTATTGGCGATGATGAGCGTAAATGTCACGGCGAACCAGTCAGGTTAGGAAGCGGCGGTCCCACTGTGCGGCAGACGCCCGGAACCGCTAGACAAACTGCGACTAAACGATCGGTGGCCAACCGGCAAGTTGATATGCTGAATGCGCGCCATTCGAGAGGATTCTCTCGAGAGCGCGCGATGAAACAGACCGTGAGGATGAATGCTTGATCTTTCCATAGCCGATTGCATCGGAGTCGCCTTCTTCTTGGGCGTCTGGTTTTTCTACCAGCATCTCAACGAACACGGATACAAAGGAGCCAAAAGCCTATCGGTCATCATGAACGAGCACCGAATGGCGTGGATGCAATCAATGAGCGCTCGCGACACGCGGATCGCCGATGCAAGCATCATGTCGAGCCTTCAGAACGGCGCAGCCTTTTTCGCCTCGACGTCGCTGATCGCCCTGGGCGGCGCCGCGGCCATGGTGCGGGCGACTGACGATGTTCTGAGGACGGTCGCCGACCTGCCCTTCGGCTTGACGGTGGCGCGAGGAACCTGGGAGCTCAAGGTCCTCGGTCTTGCCGCCATCTTTGGCTATGCATTCTTCAAATTCGCTTGGTCCTACCGCCTTTTCATCTATGCCGCGATTCTCCTTGGCGCGACGCCGGGTCCCGAGTCTCCAGATGTCGACGCCCGCATGCTGGCGGCCCGACAGGCCGGACGGATGACCATTGAAGCTGGGCGCCATTTCGCGAAGGGTTTGCGGACGTTTTACTTTTCCTTCGCCTATCTCGGCTGGTTCCTCAGCCCCTTCATCTTGATGGCGACGACCAGCTGCATTTTCTTGATCATCGTGCGGCGGCAGTATTTTTCAGTCGCGCGACGCGCGTTGACGCATGACGAATCTTAAGCCCCGAAGGCGCGGTCAAGGGGCCGGAAACAGCGCGTCCGTCTTGCCCGTCAGGCGATAAGCGAGAAGACCGATCCATTCGCGAATGCTGAAATCCAGTTCAAACACGCGCTCCGGGAATGGGGCGAGCGTGGTCCAATCCCGCGCATCGCCATAGCTGCGATAGGCGACCGGGTAAGGAATCACATCAAACCCAAGGCGCCGGAATATGCCCATGGAGCGCGGCATATGCCACGCCGAGGTCACAAGCAGCCATTTCTCGCCCGGCTTCGGCGCGAGGAGATCGCGCGTAAACAAGGCGTTTTCCCAGGTGTTGCGGGATTTGCCCTCAAAGCTCATCCGATCTTCCGGGACGCCAAGGGAAAGCCAGAATTTACGAACGCCAGTTGCCTCCGACGCCGCGTCCTCAGGAAAATTGCCTGATCCGCCGGTAAAGATCAGTCGCGCCGTGGGATAACGCCGGGCGAGCTCTAGAGCCGCGGTGAGCCGGACGCCATCCTCGCTCAAGATCGACTGCCCCCGCGCCTCGGATCTGAGGGGATCGAGGCCGCCGCCGAGCACGATGACGCCAGCCGGCGCAGGAAGATCAGCCGGCGGCTGCGGAAATCTGTTTTCCAGCGGCCGCAGCAACGCCACGGCCATTGGCGTATAAAGGCCGAGAGCCAGCGCGAGCATGGCGCCGACGGCGAGCGCTCGTCCCACCCGCGTAAAGCGGGTGAACCCGAGAAAAACCCCCAAGATGCCGAGAATGAGCAGGAAGGAGACCGGCTCGACAATGAACCAGAAAATCTTGGAGACAGGAAAAAACATCGGTCGCCTGTTAACGGAGGGGCGTCAGAAAGGCGGCGCTCTTAACTCAGCCGCCCACAGCGTCAAGTCAGGCCTCATTTTCATCTTCGCGCCGATCAATTGAATCCAACTCATCGTCGGGATCCGGCGCCACGGGAATGGCGTAAACGCCCGCGAGCCAACGATGCAGATCGACGTCGGCGCAACGCTTTGAACAGAACGGCCTCGTCGCCGCAATCGAAGGCTTGCCGCAAATGGGACAAGACCGCGCGGACTTTTCGGAGGGCGGACTCGCCGCGCCATCTTCGCTGTTATTTAGGTGCATCGAGCGTTCAAAAACCCCAAAACGTTGCGGCGAGAAGTTTCACGCCGTCGTGTCAGTTTCAACGTCAGTCTCGCCCAAAAAGCCGGGGCGTGTTGGAGACTGTCTCAAACTCGGTTCAACCAGGACAGCTGCGCCGGATAGCCCTCCCCAGCAAGCAGCGCCATTGTCTCGTAAAGCGGCAGCCCGACGACGCAAGAATAAGAGCCGATGAGTTTTAAGGCAAACGCCCCGGCAAGGCCCTGAATCGCGTAACCGCCGGCCTTGCCGCGCCACTCGCCGGAGCCGAGATAGGCCTCGATTTCGCCTGACGACAGGCGTTTGAAGCGAAGCCTCGTCTCGACAAGCTTATGCCGCTCGTGGCCTTTCGGCGTTATCAAATAGAGTCCCGTGTGAACCCTGTGGGCGCGCCCCGACAAAAGCCGCAAGCATTGCACCGCCTCGGCCACCAATTCGCATTTTGGGAGAATGCGCCGCCCGACGCTGACGACCGTATCCGCGCCGATAATATAAGAATCGGCCAATTCGGGTCTCGCCGCAGCGACCTTCGCGGCGGCGCGCGCCTTTTCCCGCGCGAGGCGCGCCGCAAGGGCGCGGGGCAATTCATTCTTGCCAGGGGTTTCATCAAGATCGCAGGGCAGCAGCGCGTCCGGCTCGATGCCGATCTGTTGCAGCAATTCGAGGCGACGCGGCGACGCTGAAGCCAGAACCAGCCTTGGGCGCCACGCCTTGTCTTCGCCCGTCACGACCGCAATCCTTTATCAAGCCTCGCCATCGTCAAGGTTTGGCTCACTTAAATCGATAAGTGATGCGGCCCTTGGTCAGGTCGTAGGGAGTCATCTCCACCAGAACCTTATCGCCGGTGAGGACGCGGATGCGGTTTTTGCGCATTTTTCCGGCCGTATGGGCAATAATCTCGTGCTCGTTCTCGAGCTTGACGCGAAAAGTCGCATTCGGGAGCAATTCGACGACAACGCCCGGAAATTCAAGCAATTCTTCTTTCGACATTTCTTTCCTTGTACTTAAGCCGCCGTCGCTTGGCCCCTGCCGCGTGATGGTGTGTCTATTATAAAAAAACTACGTACTCCCCTTACGGAATTTCGCGCCCCCCGCACGTCGGGAGACGAAAATCCTGCAAAGTTTTGCAAGACCCTACAAGATCCAGCGGAAGCATTGGCGCGGACCCTACTGGAGAACCAAGCATTTGTGAACAGGCGCTGTGTTTTCGCTTAAATCCACGCCGAAAACAGTCCTCATCGGCGCAAAAGCGAAGGCGCCTCGGCTTTGGCGCACGCAGCGTCGGCCGCCTCATAGGCCTTGTACCGACGAATCGCAAAAGGGATAGTCCCCAGATAAAGCAAAGCGAGGAAGACCAACATCTCCATCGGAAACGTGGCCAGCAAAAGAATGCCCGCGACGAAGCCAAACAGCACCACGATTACATATTCGCGCGGAACGCGGCCAATCCTCTTGCCGGAAAAATGCGGAATCCGGCTGGCCATCAGCAAAGCCACGATCAGCACATAGATAATCTCGAAAGGAACCATGAAGCGAGCGTTCGGCACTTCGAGGACGGAGAGATTGAGGTAGAGCGGCAGGAGGCTGACGATGGCGCCGGCCGGAGCCGGCATTCCGGTGAAAAAATGCGCATTCCAAGCCGGACGGTTGGGATCCTCGACCATCACGTTGAACCGCGCCAAGCGAAGGGCCGCGGCAATCGCAAACACCAGGACGGTGAACCAGCCGATGCTTTTGATTTCGTGCAGGCTCCAGAAATAGAGGATCAACGCGGGGGCGACGCCGAAATCGACGAAATCAGCTAAGGAATCAAGTTCGGCGCCAAAACGCGAGGTACCGCGCAAGGCGCGCGCGATGCGCCCGTCCAGGCCATCGAGAATTGCGGCGGCGATTACGGCGATGATCGCCGTCTCAAACTGGCCCTCGATTGCAAAGCGGATCGCGGTGAGGCCCATGCATAGCGCCAACAAGGTGACGAGATTGGGCAGAATGACGCGAAGCGGCACGGCGCGAAAGCGGCGCTTGCGCGGCGGCGGATACTCGAACTCGCTCGCCTCGTCGCCCAGCGGCGGCGCCTCGGCGCGGTGGTCGTAGCGAGGGCCGGAAGAGCCGTTATTGATGTATGATCCAGTCATGGCCGGCAACATAGGCGCGGCGCGTCAAAGCCACAAGCAAAGCGTCAAGCCAAAATTTGATGGCAATATGAGCATCAGTTAACTCGCGTTTGCGAGCCAAAACCCGATCTAGCCAAGCCCAAAGCGAAGCCGAAGCTGTTTGATCATGGCCCCCGCGCGTTGCTTGATCCTCGCGGTGAAAATCCAGACTGGCGTCGCTTTCGCCCATGCAATGAGCCGATCGCGGAACGCGAACAGGAAATCCATCAGCTTGGCGAACCAAGTAATTGTGCGCAGCTTGTCTCTGCCTGTGCTGTAGATCCGCTCCATGACGACGATGCTGATAAAATAAGCCCCGACGAAAATAATGAGGCCCATGGTCTCATGGCCTGTGGCGAATAGAAAAACGGCATAGACCTTGGCCGGCTCGGCAATCGCGAAAGGAATCGCCAGAAGCGTCAGAATTCCATACGGCGGCAGACGCGCGACGATCTCTTGCAGATGAATGACGAAACGAAGTTTCGCAAACCAGCGAACGAGGGGGCGAAACAGCGGCGTGACGAGCGCGTCGAGAGTGACATAGACGACGATCAGCGCCTCAGCGATCAGCAAAAGAACGCGGCGCAAGACGTGGTTTTTGTTGGATTCGCTCGGGGACATGAATGCGCCTATCTCAGTCAGAGGCCAAGCATACCGAAAGCCTAGCATAGCAGACGAGCCTGATGCGAGCCGCTGCAAAATCACGGAGTTCCCGCGTCGCCCTTGATCAGCCGCGTGATCATCGAGCGGGCCGACTTGATCACCTCCTCCCCGCAATGGGGTTGGGATAGAAAATCGACCCACGAGAATAGATCGGCAACGCGCGAGGCCTCGCGCCATCCTTTCGGAAGGTCGCCTCCGCTCGATTGATAGCCGTCAGTAACGCCCGATATGAAGGCGGCGAGATCGCCGAGCGGCGGTCGCAACAAATTGCCGAAGTCGTAAGAGGGTCCTCCCGCGAAAGCATACTCCCAATCAAGAATGGCGGCGACCCGCCACGCCCCGCCCGCCTCTTCCTGCACCAGAATATTCGAGCCGTTGAAATCGGAATGCGTCAAGCAAGGTTGCGTCGACCACGCGCTGTTCATGAGATGCCCTTCGCGCTCGACGAAAGTGAATAATTCATCCGTGAGTGCAGCGCCGATACGTTCGCCTCCCGGTCCCTGGCGCAGGCATTTATCGAGCCATTCGAGCAGCCCTTCAAGAGAGGTGTCGAGGACGGTCGGCACAACGAAATCGGCTCCGAAAAAACCTTGCTTGTCGAAGCGGAACCCATGGATCGCGGCCAACGCGGCGCCGACCTCGCGGCCGAGGGCCATGAGCGAGGGGCCTTCAATGCGCTGCGCGACAAGCTCCAGCCGCTCGCCTGCAATCCATTCAATGAATGCATAAGGCAATCCGAAGTCGGGGTCGGCGTCCCCAGACGCGAGGACCATGGGAACCGGAACGCGCGTTGCGACGAGATTGAGAAGCGCCGTTTCCTTGGCCGCCTGCTCGCCGTTTCGCTGCCAGTAGCGGAGCAGGACTTGGCGCCTTCCTAACGCAGTGGAAAGATCCAGCCTAAAATTGGTATTGACGAGACCGCCTAAGACGCTCTCGACCGCGATGATCTTCGCGCCGGGAAAAGCGCGTTGCGCGAGAGCCTCGACGCTCGATGATTTCGGTTCGAGCCTTGCTTCTATCCGGCTCCATTTTTCACGCACGGATCTTCCCCTGCCGGATCGTCATCCGGCTACCGTTGCCGTGATTTCCTGCCTGCAAAAGGGTTTTCGCTGGTCTTTTTCGATAGCCGGATCGGGATGCCCGGCAGGTCAAAAGTCTGGCGCAGGCCATTGACCAGAAATCGTTCGTAGCTAACGGGCAATGCGTCAAGCTGATTGCCGAACAAGATGAAATAGGGCGGCCGCGCGCGCAGTTGCGTCATGTAGCGGATTTTGACGCGCCGACCCGAAATAGCCGGAGGCGGGTTTTGCTCAAGCGCCGTCGCGAGCCAGCGATTGAGCCGCGCCGTTGAAATGCGCTTGTTCCAAATTTCGTGGACGCGGAAAATCGCATCCATCAATTTTTCGATGCCTTCGCCCGTTGCGCCGGATAGCGGAACGACTGGGGCGCCTTTCACCTGCGGCAACAGGCGCAACGCCTCCTCGCGCAATTCGGACAGCTTCGCTCCCTTATGCTCAACAAGGTCCCATTTGTTGAGGCCGATGACCAGCGCCCTGCCTTCGCGTTCGACAAGATCGGCGAGGGTCAAATCCTGCTTCTCGAAAGGGATCGTCGCATCCAGCAACAGCACCACGACTTCGGCGAATTTCGCCGCGCGCAAAGCATCGTGCCCTGCGAGCTTTTCGAGTTTGTCCTCAACCTTCGCCCGACGCCGCAGACCAGCGGTATCGAACATTTTGATCTTGCGATCGCGCCATATGAAATCAAGTCCGATCGTATCGCGCGTCAGCCCTGGCTCCGGGCCAGTGAGCAGCCGATTCTGCCCGATGATGCTGTTCAGCAACGTCGACTTGCCGGCGTTTGGGCGGCCGATCACGGCGATGCGCAGCGGCTTCGTAATGTCGAGTTCTGAGCCATCCTCGTCCTCGCCTAGAACGATCCGCGTCTCGGCTTCATCATCGTCCGAAGGTAATTCGGTCTGCGCGGGAAGCGCCTCGCGAACGGCGGCGTAGAGTTCAGCGAAACCCTCGCCATGTTCGGCCGAAAGCGGCAGCGGATCGCCAAGGCCAAGATCATACCCTTCAACGGCGCCAGCAAGGCCCGCCCGCCCCTCCGCCTTGTTGGCGATGAGGATTAAAGGCTTGTCCGCGCGGCGCACCAGATTGGCGAAGAAACGATCATCCGGGGTCAAGCCGATGCGCGAATCGAATACGAAGAAAATTGCGTCGGCGAGATCGATCGCCATCTCCGTCTGCGCGCGCATCCGCCCCTGCAAAGACGCGTCGTCGCCCTCCTCGAGGCCCGCCGTGTCGATGATCTTGAAGTTCAAATCTCCGAGCTTGGCGTCGCCCTCGCGCCGGTCCCGCGTGACGCCTGGACGATCATCGACGAGAGCGAGTTTCTTGCCGACAAGCCGATTGAACAAGGTGGACTTGCCAACGTTCGGCCGCCCTATGATGGCTATCGTGAACGTCACTTCGCTGGCGCTTCTTCAGCCGATGGTTCCGCCGCCGGAGCTTTCTCAGGCGCGACGTTATCGGGGGCGGCGTCGACCGGGGCCTTTTCAGGATCGGCTTCCGTAACTGGCGAATTTTCCGCGGGAGCGTCTACCGGGGCGGCCGACTCCGGAGCGGCGACCGCCGTCGGCGCTTGTCCGGGCGCTGTTTCGACAGGCGGGTTTTCTCCAGATGCTTTCGGATCCGGCGTTTTCTGATCAGGCGAGGCTTTCTGCGCCGGCGCCTTTTCGGGGTCCGACTTTCCAGCTTGCACGAGGCCGAGGAAACCTTCGGTCCGCTGGCGCATCGATTGCGGAGCGCGCGGATCGCCGATAATCATATCGAACCAGCGCCCGGCGGCGTCGAAATCATTTCGTTTCAGCGCGGCGAGCGCGAGCAATTCGCGCACGGTGTTATAGTAAGTGAAGGCCGGCGCGGCGAGCGAGGCGAATTTTTGCTCGAATTCTTTGGAATCCATGCTGTCAACGCCGAGAATTGCCTCCCGCGCTAGCGCCACATCCCTGAAGGCTTGATCATAATTCTGGTCGGCGCCGAGTGCGGCATAGGCCTTGATCGCGGCGGCTGGGTCGCGGGTGGCGATTTCATCCACAGCGCGCAGACTGGCTAGCGCGGCGTAGCCCTTGGGCGCGGTCTTGGCGAGCGCCCCGAACGCAGCTTCGGCCTCAGCCGATTTGCCCTCGCTCGATAATAGCAATGCGGCTTCATATTGCGCGCCGGCAGCTTCGGCCGCGCTGTTGTGAACATGTTGGTAGATCCGCCAAGCCGCCGTTCCGGCGACGATCAGAACCGCAAGGGCAATGAACCAATATTGATATTTGGTCCAGATCTGGACCGCCCGGTCGCGGCGGTAGTCCTCGTCGACTTCACGGAAAAAATCAGTCATTCGCGTCTCTTGGGCTTCGCCTAAGCTGATGGATCTTCGGGCCTGAACCCCGTCAGCTAGCACGAGCGCGCGGGAAAGGCGACCCACCTTGGAGGTTTCTACTTTCTAAGGGATTCCTGATCGCGCGTTCTAATCGGCGCGCAGACGATCCCTGGCTTTGGCGAGGCCGCCTTCCGCTCGCACATGCGTCGTCGCGGCGGCGATGCCGAAGATCGGCATATTGGCGTAGATGGTTTCAAATTTGCCGGGTTCGACGCAGTAGGTTTCGTGCCAAATGCCGACGACGCCGCTTTGCCCAACGCTGCGATTGAAGGCGCCCCAGGCCGGAAAATGTTCGCCCGTCGCTTCATGCGCATAGGCGACCAGCTTGTCGAAAGAGTCCCAATATTGCTGGACCATGATAATTCGCCCAGAGAAATACAGCCGATGGGATAATAGTCCGGCCTCAGGCTTGCGGGCGAGTTCGGCAAGCATGCGCGGCATGGCTAGAAACACCGGCAGCCATTTATGCACCGCCCACAGCTTATTCACGCGCATGCCGATCAAGAACAAAACGAGAGGTTTATCGGAGCGCGCAGTATAACGGCCATTGAAAATCTGGACCATGTCGATTTCCCCTTTGGCTGACGGCGGCAAAACAAGCTTAGACGTAAGCGATCGCTCCCAAAATATTGATGGCAAATAGATTCAAGTCAAAATGTGGCGAGGGGCGCCGTGAAGCATGAAATCCGCCGGGCTCCTTCGCCGCGCCAATTTGACCGGCCATCTCCAGCCATATTAAGTATGCGGCATCGACGCTCGGCACGCGCGGAAACGCGGCCCCGCGCGTCGCGTGAACTGGAGGCTGTCGCCTCCATCGCCAATCCAGGCATCATCCCGCGAGAATGATCATGAGCAATGATAATGCCTCCGCATCAGGCAGTTTTGTCCTGGGCGACATCACAATCCATCGTTTGGGCTTCGGCGCCATGCGCATCACCGGCAAAGGGATTTGGGGTGAGCCCGCCGATCGCGCCGAAAGTCTGCGCACGCTGCGCCGCCTCCCCGAACTTGGGGTCAACTTTATCGACACGGCCGACAGCTACGGCCCGTTCGTCAGCGAAGACCTTATCGCCGAGGCGCTCTATCCGTATAAGGGCGCTTTGATCGCAACCAAAGGCGGGCTCACCCGTCGTGGACCGGACGTCTGGCCGCCGCTCGGACGGCCGGAATATTTGCGTCAATGCGTATTGATGAGCTTGCGCCGCCTGAAGGTCGAACAAATCGGTCTCTGGCAGTTGCACCGGATCGATCCGAAAGTGCCGCGCGACGAGCAGTTTGGCGTCATGCGCGACATGCAGAAAGAGGGACTCATCCGCCACCTTGGCCTCAGCGAGGTAAGCGTTGAGGAGGTTGAAGCGGCCGGAAAATTCTTCCGCGTGGTGTCGGTGCAAAACCTCTACAACCTCGTTAACCGGACCAGCGAAGGCGTGCTCGACCATTGTACAAAGAATGGCATCGGCTTCATTCCGTGGTTTCCGCTGGCGGCGGGCAGTCTGGCAAAGCCCGGCTCTATCCTTGACGCTATTGCGCACAAGAAGAACGCAAGCCCGAGCCAGGTCGCGCTCGCCTGGGTTCTCAAGCGCAGCCCCGTTATGCTTCCAATCCCAGGAACCAGCAGCGTCAAGCATCTTGAAGAGAATGTCGCGGCTGCGTCGATCTCTTTGTCCGACGAAGAGTTCCGCGTGCTAGACGAGCAAGGCAAAGCGGCCGCCAAGGCCAGCTGATTCGATCGGCCGCGGCGGCCTTGCCTCAATCAGAGGGCCGCCGCGGGTTTGATCGCTTTCCATCAACAGGTAACCGCCACAAAATGTCACTCTCGATTTATGAAGTCACCGTTCCGGCGTTCATTCGAGGCTTTACGAATCTTGCAGCGATCCTTGCGAAGGCCGAGGCTCACGCGAAGGCGACAGGACTTGATCCAAAGACATTCTTGGAAGCGCGCCTAGCGCCGGATATGGCTCCGCTGACCGCTCAGGTGCAGCGCGCAAGCGATATCGCAAAGGGTTGCATGGTGCGCCTTAGCGTCATCGAGAACGTCAGCCTTCCCGATACCGAGACCAGTTTTCCCGAGCTGAAGACCCGGATCGACGCGACGGTCGGCCTTCTCCGGCCCATATCTGCAAAGCAGCTCGAAGGGGCGGAGGATCGCCGCGTCGATTTTAAGATGCGCGATCGCCCCGTGTCGTTAGATGGCCGGTCTTTTGTCATCGACTTCGTCCTTCCCAACTTCTACTTCCACGTCACCACCGCATACGGTCTGCTGCGTCACAAAGGCCTCGAAATCGGCAAGACTGACTATTTGGGCGCTCTCTAATCCTTCACGCATTTGGGACGCGCAATACCCTGATCGCCGGCGCCCGCTATAAGGAGAGCTGATATGCGACACCTGCAATTGGGCGCCGGCCCGCGCGTTTCCGCCCTCGGCCTTGGCTGCATGGGAATGTCCGGCATGTATGGCCCCGCCGACAGAGCCGAAAGCATCGCCACGATCCATGCAGCCCTCGACGCCGGCGTCACCCTGCTCGACACCGGCGATTTCTATGGCATGGGCTACAATGAGATGCTGATCGCGGAGGCTATGAAAGGCCGGAACCGAGATCACGCGATCATCAGCGTCAAATTCGGCGCAATGCGCGATCCGACTGGCGGATGGTCGGGCCCTGATTGCCGTCCGGAGGCGGTGAGGAATTTCCTGGCCTATTCGCTGCAACGCCTCGGCGTCGACCATATCGACATCTATCGGCCGGCGCGGCTTGATCCCAATGTGCCGATCGAGGACACCATTGGCGCCATCGCTGACATGGTGAAGGCGGGATATGTGCGCTACATCGGTCTATCGGAGGTCGGCGTGGAAACCATCCGTCGCGCGGCGGCGGTCCATCCGATCTGCGACTTGCAAATTGAATATTCGCTGATCTCGCGTGGGATCGAGGCCGCCATCTTGCCGGCGTGCCGCGAGCTCGGGATCGGGCTCACGCCTTACGGCGTGCTCTCGCGCGGCCTGATCAGCGGGCATTGGCGCAGGGACGCAGCCGGCGCAGGCGATTTCCGCGCTTATAGCCCGCGCTTCCAAGCTGAGAATGTCGATCGAAACCTCGCGCTCGTGGAGGCTCTAAGGGAGTTGGCGCAAGCCCGGAACGTCAGCGTGGCGCAGATCGCCATCGCCTGGGTCGCCGCGCAAGGCGACGACATTGTACCGCTCATCGGTTCCCGCCGCCGCGATCAACTCGCTGAGGCGTTGGGAGCGCTGGATGTCGCCTTGATGAAAGAGGATCTCTGGCCGCGATTGAGCGCGCCGTTCCAAAAGGCGCCGCCGCCGGCGAACGCTCAGATGGCGCACCTCGACAGCGAGCATGAGCCGCAAGACCGAAATCGGTCGCGCTTTTCGGCTCGTCATCTTCACCAGCATCAAGCTGAAGCTGGCGATGAAAGGAACGCCGTACACCCGAGGATCAACGGGCTAACGCTTTGGCGCGAAGCCTCCGGATGTCGGTTTCGAGTCCCATCGCGGCAAGACCCATCGATCACAGGAAGGTCGTCGCCGCGACGATTAGGGTTTTGGTCTTTGCGGCACTGCGATGTGCGAAGCGAGGACGTCACCCCGGCTTTGGCTCGCGCGGGCGTCGCGACCAGATTATGGAAGGCAATTCCCATCACGATCGCCAAGATCATCGGACCGAACTCTGAGAATCCCGGAGCCTCGCGCAGAACGAAGGATGCGGCGGCGATCGTCGCCGTCATCAGAACCTAGGCCAAATGCCGGCGCCGAGCTTGCGCCGGCCCTTTTCCTTTTGAAGGCGCGGCTCATCCTCAAAGGAAAGAAACTTTATTCGTTGCGGGTGATTGCGTTCATCGCCGAGCTCCAATTCGTCTGGGCTTTATGCGGCTGCGGCGACTAATCTATCAAACGCATTATTTATATCATCACAATCGTTTTAGTCGATTAATCACGGCTGAAACGCACCCGAGGCCGGCCCTGACCGCTAGACGGGGAGCGACTGAACATCGCCCCCTCCGCTTCATGCGTTTAATCGACGATTTAGCCGTTAGCGCATAATCGCTTGTTCGTGGCGGCAAACTCGAGCGATAACAACGTCTTAAGTATTCGCGAGCCGCAGCATTTTCGGGTCTGGGTCATCCCTGGGGTTAGCTAATCTGGCGGCCGAGAGGGCCGCAGCAGCCGGCCTGGCCCGTCGCTGGGTTCCGCCTTCGAGGTCGGACTCCTCGGCCCATACGATCACGAACGCCAAGTGAGCGCAGTGCTCCCAAGTTTTCTTCGCCTTCGCCTCGGCTCTGGCCTCCTTATAGAGCCTGCGAAGCTCGGCCGGGGGGAGACCCCAGCCATCGCGGCGCGTTATGAACAGATCGAGTTCGCCCTGGAACAGGCGCTCCGCCAGGCTCTCGATCTTGGCGATTTCTATCGGTCTCGATTCGGTAAGCATCTGAGAAGCCTTCGGAGTTGGGGCGGGCCGCGAGCACTGGCTCCCAAGTGTAATCACAGGCAGAGCCGGGAGTTCCTCGACATTTGGCGGAGGGCCGGCTCGACCAGAAAATTGTTCCCCCGAATCGTCATCATAGAATGGGCCGGTCTCAGAAAACCGGCAAATCGCGAGCGCCAAAGCGGTCGAATCGGCCGCCGACAGTCATTCCGTTAAATCCAACAGAATTGGATAACAATCGCCTTGGTCCGAGCGTTGCCCAAGTAGGCATGTCATATTCCGCCCGCCTCCCATCTACGCTTATTTCGTGTGCGACCAGGTCGGCGGTCTGTAGCGGAACAACCCGATTAGGGCGACCCCAGGCGATGGGACCCAATATTTCTCCAAACTCGTTCGCGGAAGCGTAAGTGGCCTGCCCCCATGGGGTGATCCAGTTTGAATGTTAGTGCATTGTCGGCCCTGGCGCTATTGCTGGCGTGGCGGGCGAAGCTGGTCCGGATTGCGAAGCCGGCCATTGCAGGGTCTCCGGGGCTGGCGGCTTGTAGCCCAGCGATGAGTGCGGGCGCACGGTGTTGTAGTGGCGTCGCCATCGCTCAATGACGACCTTCGCCTCCTTGAGAGTGTAGAAGATTTCACCATTCAAAAGCTCGTCGCGCAGCTTCGAGTTGAAGCTCTCGCAATAGCCGTTCTCCCAGGGACTGCCCGGCATGATGTAGGCGGTCTTCGCGCCGACGGCGGCAATCCAGTCACGCAACGCCTTGGCGATGAACTCCGGGCCGTTGTCGGAACGAATGTGGATCGGAACCCCTCGCAAGATGAAGAGGTCCGAGAGAACGTCGATGACGTCCGCTGCCTTCAGCTTCCGGTTAATCCTGATCGCGATGCATTCGCGGGTAAATTCGTCGATGATATTCAGCATGCGATATTTCCTGCCATCATGAGTGCGGTCCTCGACGAAGTCATAGGACCAGACGTGGTTGGGGCATTGCGGGCGCAGCCGGACGCACGAGCCGTCATTGAGCCAGAGACGCCCGCGCTTGGGTTGTCTGGCCGGAACTTTCAGCCCCTCGCGTCGCCAGATCCGCTCGACCCGTTTGACGTTGACCTTCCAGCCTCGCTCCCACAACATCGCCGTGATGCGGCGGTAGCCATAGCGGCCGTACTGGATGGCGAGCGCCGTGATGTCCGGCGATCAATGCCGCTTCGTCATCGGGCTTGGTCGGAACCTTGCGCTGCGTGGAGCGATGCTGACCGAGAACCCGGCAAGCGAACCGCTCGGAAACGCCATGTTCGGCGATCACATGCTCCACGCAGGCGCGACGACGCGCGGAGCTCAGAAGTTTCCCGAGGCAGCCTCTTTCAGGATCAGCTTCTCAAGCGTCAAATCGGACACCGCTCGACGGAGCCGCGTATTCTCCGCCTCCAGCTCCTTCAGCCGCTTCACCTGATCGCCCTTCAGGCCGCCGTATTCCGACCGCCATCGATAGTATGTAACTTCCGTCACCCCTATCGAGCGGATCGCCTCCGCGACCGGTCGCCCTTGCGCGCTAAGCACTTCGACTTGCCGTAGCTTCGCGACGATCTCTTCCGCCTTGTGTCTTTTCCTCGGCATTGCGCAGTCCTCCATCAGGCTCATAAGCCCATACTTCACGGAGGATCACTTTTCAGGGGGCAGACCACTGCGCGTGTCCAGGTCGAAGCGCCGAGCATCAGGATCAACAAGAGCTTCTTCATCGTGCTATCCTTTCAGATGATGGTCGTCATATAAATGGGCCAGCGAAGTTCCGTTCGGGCCATCCATTGCGTCGCTTCGCGGCATCAGCGCCACCACGTGCTCGCCGAAGCCTATCTCGACCAGCGTCATGCTGCGCCGCGCGAGCAGTGCCTTGTTGATCCTGCGCGCCTGCGGATCGTCGAGATAGTCGCCCCGCCTCAGCGTCGCGGCGCGAGGGTTCCTGCCCGTGTCGTTTCGGTAGTCCGTCATCTGTTCGACCTCCCATAAGTTCACGATTTGTTCTGCGTCTAAGCCGCAGCCCTCTCCCTCGCCTGCCCCGGCTCCAGCACGGTCCGCAGATAGGCCTCGTAGGCCTCCAGCGCAGCCCGCCGCTCGTCTGCGTAGTTGTAGCGCTGATAAACCCCGACGATGCTTCCCATGGTCCCGGAGACGTGGTTGAGGATCTTCTCGGTGACGTGGATCGCCACCCCGATCTTCCCCATCCTCTCGGCGAAGGTCCGTCGCAGATCGTGCAGCCGCCAGTCCGACGCGCCCATCGAGGCGTCGAGCAGCCGCTTGATGTTCGCGAAGCCGGCGATCGCCACGCGACCGTTCGACGTAAAGACGTATGGGCTCCCCGCCTTGCGGCTCACGGAGCCAATGATCTCTCGCGCCATCGGGCCGAGAGGGACGAAGTGCGCGCGGTCCTTCTTCGTTCTTTCCCTCGAGAGACGGAGCGTCGCGCCGTCGTCTTCGATCTCCGGCCACCGCATTCCGGCAATCTCGTTTAGCCGCTGCCCCGTCAAAAGTAGCAGCTTCAGGGCGGGGCCGAAGGGCTCGCCGATCTCTCCGCAGGCGGTCCAGAATGCCCGAATCTCTTGGTCGCTGAGGAACCTGTCCCGCGATGCCGGAGCCGGGGGACGCGACAGACCAGCCATCGGAGAGCGCTCCACGAGGTCGCTGCCCGCGAGCCATTTAAAGAACGTCGAGAGCACGGCGAACATGGTCCGGCTCATGCCATCGGAGACCATGCCCCCCGGCCTCTGCCGAATCGCGCCGGGGAACGTGTTAAATCGGCACTCGTCGAGCAGCGCTATGATGTCGCGCTTGGTGATGTCGGAGACCGGCTTGGAGGCCCAGCGCTCGGCGAGCCCATCCGGGATCGGAGCGAGGTTCGCGTCCAGGCCGAGGAGCTTGGCGGTCTGCTCCCAGCGCCGATTTCGCGGTCGGGCATAATCCTGAATAAAGAGCCGGGCGAGGACGCCGAAGCTGCTGGCCGCCTCCGCGGTGTGGGCCGACCCGGCAGCCGCGCGCGCCTGGCGCTTCTCGCGGACGGGGTCCAGGCCCTGCGCCCGCTTGTGCTGCACTTCGGCCGCGAGCTTGCGGGCCGTCGCCAGCGTCAGCGGTCCGCCAATCTTGGGCTCGGCCACCCCCGGCCCGAGGTCGACCGGCCCGAGCGTCAGCTTCGCCATCTTTTGGTCGGAACCCCGAAATCGCATGATCCAGGATTTCTTGCCGCTCGGGTGGACCAGGAGCAGCAGCCCTCGGCAGCCTGCGTCGGGGATCTCGAGCCGCCTCAGGGGGTCGGGCTGGGTGTTCTTGACGACCAGGGCCGTCAGCATCTTCGCGCGCACTATCGCCTCCTTAAAGATAACCCCGGCCTATTTCTGGGTTAGCTTCCGAGCCGATAGGCCGCGTTATAACGCAGCCTAACTTTTAACCTATCCGTGCCGAAAAGTAAAGGAGAATCAATGGGTTGATCAACGCGAAGGTTCGGCTCCGTTGGGCTACGTTAAGGGCCGAATCCTTATTAGCCGAAAGTGAATGCGAACGCCTCAACGCCGGGATCGAGGAACTCGATCTTAAAGGTGCGGTCGACGATGGCGCCGCTTTGCCGGATCAGTTGGTAGAGCTGCTGCCCGGTAACAACGCCCTCGCCCGCCGCATCGACGTCTGCGCCATGGCTGTCGCCGGGGGCCCCGCCGTCGATCGTGACGCGGAACCGGACCGGTTTGCCGTCCGGCGACGGTCCGAGCACGAGGTGCAGGTCGCGGGCGTGGAACCTGAAGAAGATGCTGCCGCCTGCATCATTCAGAACGGCATGTTCCCCGCCTATCGTCCAATCTCCCGACAATCCCCATTCGTTAAGCTTTGGCGTCGCCGCCGCATAGACGTGCTGGGCGTCTTTAACCGCGCCTCCCGGCGAGATGAAGTTTTCCGCCCTCTCATAGCCGACATATGTCTCCGACGATTGAACGTCGTTCATGTCGGGAGCCGCCTCGGCGCCGGAGGCGTTCACTTTAACCAGGGCGCCCGTCACGTCGGTCTTGCCGGCTTCCGCGAGAAGCTGTTGGATCACCCGCTCGGATTCGTCATATTCGCCTTCGCCGAAATGATGGTGGCGGATATGGCCCTGAGCGTCGATGAAATAATGCGCCGGCCAATACTGATTGCTGAAGGCGCGCCAGATCGCGTAATCATTGTCGATAGCCACAGGGTAGCCGATCTTAAGGTCGGCGACGGCTTTCTTCACATTGTCGACGTTCTTCTCGAAGGCGAATTCGGGTGAATGCACGCCGATCACGACCAGTCCCTGATCCTTGTACTTTTCAGCCCAGGCTCGGACATAAGGGATCGCGCGCAGACAGTTGATGCAGGAGTAGGTCCAGAAGTCGACGAGAACGACCTTCCCCTTCAGCCCTTCCGCCGTCAGAGGAGGCGAGTTCAGCCATTCGACCGCGCCCGAGAGCGAGGGCATGTCATCTTCAACTGGCAGGTCCAAGACCTGGGGCGCCTGCTTCGTCTGCATCATCATCGACGGATTGCCGTTCATCGCCATGGAATCGCCAGTCATCTTGGTGGAATCGCCCGTCATAACGACGGAAGACGACGGGCGCCCATCGGCGGCGCTTGGCGAAGGATGAAATTTATCGAGCAAGTTCTGCTCGACGGATGCTGTGCTCGCCAGAGATACGCGCGTAAGGAAGCCGGTGTCAAGCCCGAGCGCAATGGCGACGACGGCCAAAAGCACAGCGACGCCCAAGCCGCGCCGGACCCATGCGCTAACGCCAAGAGAGCGCTTCATCACAGCAAAGACGCGGCCGCCAACGAGGAGAGCTAGCGCGAGCGATGTGGCGGCGCCCGCCGCGTAGGCGGCCAAGAGCAGTGAAGTCTGGACGTTTGCGCCCTGAAGAGCCGCCCCGGTCAGAATAAGCCCTAACACCGGACCTGCGCATGGCGCCCAAAGCAAGCCGGTCGCGATGCCGAGCAGGAACGACGGAGCGATCGACGAGCCGTTCGTCTTGGCGCCTTCGTCGGCGGATTGCGAAAGCCGCGCGCCCAGCGAAACAAGCGGCCTCATCAACCGATCGGAAAGCTCGGGAAACAGAAGCGTGATGCCGAATACTGCCAGAAGCGCAATCGCGGCCAGGCGGCCATATTGATTCGCTTCAACGGCCCAGCCGCCGCCGACAGCCGCCAATGTGGCGATAACGACGAAGCTGGCCGCCATGCCGACGAGCATCGGCAGCCCGCTGCGAATGAACGGGCGATCCGCGCGGGCGAACACGAAAGGCAGAACCGGCAGAATGCAAGGGCTGACGATGGTCAGAACGCCGCCAAGATAGGCCAGCAGAAAAAGGAACATTCCCTAAAACTTTCTATTTTCAGGCGGTTACGGGCTTAAATGTCATCGCAACGCCGTTCATGCAGTAGCGAAGCCCGGTCGGTTTCGGACCGTCTTCGAAGACGTGGCCGAGATGGCCGCCGCAACGGCTGCAATGGACGGCCGTCCTCACCATCCCGAAGGTGGAATCCCGCGTCGAGCCGACCGCTTTCTCCAACGGATCCCAGAAACTTGGCCAACCGGTGTGGCTATCGAATTTTGTGGCGGAGGAGAACAGGTCGAGATCGCAGCCCGCACAGGCGAAATTGCCGCGCCGTTCCTCATGAAGCAGCGCGCTGGTGAAGGGGCGTTCTGTCCCCTCGCGCCGCAGCACCGTATATTGATCGGGCGTCAGGAGCTTGCGCCATTCCTCGTCGCTATGAGTGACCTCGAAGGCTTCCGCCGCCCGCGCCGCCGAAAGCAGCCACGGTGAGCCGGCCGCCGCAGCGAGGCCGACTGCGCCGCCCGCCAGAAGAAATCGCCTTGTCATCATGATGCAAACCTCCCAATCAGACATGCTCGAGCAATGTCCTATCCGCAGATACGAGAGAAAGCGCTAGTTTGTTACGCTGGTCACGAATATCTGATGCAACTGCGTTCGCGGCGCCGGGTCCCGCTCCGGTCTCGATGGTCTAGCCGACAATATCGGGCGTTCGCCACGCAAGATGCTGACCGGCGTCAACGGCGATCATCTGGCCGGTCACGTTGCGCGCCTTAGCGAGATAGAGCACCGCCTCGGCGATGTCGTCGAGATCGACCGAGCGCCGGAGCGGAAGTCCTTCCACCTCTCGCGCAAATCCCACTTCGCCCTGGCTGTCATTGGGCAGCACGGGGCCGGGCCCGACCGCATTGACCCGAATACCGCGCGGCGCGAACGCTTGCGCCATCGTCAAGGTCGCGGTCCACAACGCCGCCTTGCTCAAGCTGTAAGAGAAGAATTGCGGCGTCGGACGCAAAACCCTCTGATCGACGATATTGACGATGGAGGCGTTGGCGTCCGCCGGCGCTTGGCGGACAAAATCGCGCGAGAGGATCGCCGGCGCTCGGAGATTCACCGCAAAATGCCGCTCCCACTGGTCATAATCGAAATCGCCGGCTTCATCCTCGTTGAAAATCGCAGCGTTGTTGACAAGGAGCGTAAGCGGCCCAAAGATCGATCTCGACCTTTCGATTAGGCATTGGAGCGCCGCCATATCGGCAAGGTCGAGACTTAGCGCGGCGACTTTTCCGCCTTTTGAGGCTATCCTCGCGGCTTCGGCCTTGGCCTCCGCGCCGCCTGACAGGCTGCAATGGAGGACGACGGCATAGCCGGCGCGCGCGAGATGTTCGGATATTCGCAATCCGATCCGCTTGCCGGCTCCCGTGACGAGAGCCACGGGCGAAATTCGAGACTCTGATCCGCTGATCATAGCGTTGCGCTTACCTTGTTATGACCATTGCATATTGAAACAGTAGTTTTCCGACGCCGGTAAGGCGTCAGACCAGCCGACAAAAGCGGCGTCGCGTTTTGTTTTGGCTGGACAAGGATCGGGCCGCGGCTTCATCCGATGTCCTGTCCCGACTGCTCTACGAAGAAAATTTCGAACCCCTGATTTCGAAAACACTACGAAGAGGAGGATATGACATGGGCCTTTTAAACTTCGCCAAATCCGTCGGCTCACATATTTTCGGCGCGTCGGAAGCCAAAGCCGCCCCCGCCGAGGAATTGAAAGAACATGCGAAGAAGCATGGCCTCGACGTTTCCAACGTTGACGTCAAGGTCGAGGGCGACAAGGTCGTGCTTTCCGGCTCCGCCGGTTCAACTGAAGAAGCCGAAAAAATCGCCCTCGCTGTCGGCAATTCCATCGGCGTCTCCACCGTCCAGAACAATCTGACCACGGCCAAGGCCGCGCCAGAGTCCAAATTCTATACGGTCAAATCCGGCGATACGCTTTGGAAGATCGCCGAAACCGAATATGGCCACGGCCACGGCGCCAAATATGCGGCAATCTTTGAGGCCAATAAGCCTTTGCTATCCGACCCCGACAAAATCTACCCGGGACAGGTGCTGAGAATTCCGCCCTTGGCCGCCTGATTATTTATTTTGACGCCTTTCCTTTGAGCGATGCGCAAACCATCGCATCGCTCAGTTTTCGTAAGCTTTTTGATTATATTGCGGGCGCCCTTGCTTCTCGTCCTGCGCCGCCGCAGCGCCTTCCCGGCGCAAAGCGCTTGAAAATTCAATCAGTCACGCTTTCTTGTCGGTGTCGTCATTTAACGACCCTGATAGGCTCAGATCGCTTGACAGAGGGCGGCGACTTGCCTATTCAGGAAGCGCTCTTAGCACTCAATGCATGAGACTGCTAACAGAGCGCCGTTTTCAAACCAGCCGCCCCATGGGAGGCGTCCCCCGCGCGGCGAGGCGCTGCTCCCGACGGCCTATCAAGGAAACAGACATGAGCTTTCGTCCTTTGCACGACCGCGTCGTGGTCAGACGTCTCGAAGGTGAGGAAAAGACCAAGGGTGGAATCATCATTCCCGATACCGCCAAGGAGAAGCCCCAGGAAGGCCAGATCGTCGCCGTTGGCCCCGGCGGCCGCGACGACAGCGGCAAGCTGACGCCCCTCGACGTCAAGGCTGGCGACAAAGTTTTGTTCGGCAAATGGTCCGGCACCGAAGTCAAGATTGACGGGCAAGATCTGCTCATCATGAAGGAAAGCGACATATTGGGCATCGTCGCGTAGCAGCCGAAGCCTAATCCTTTTTATAATCGTTTCAGGAGTTGCAACATGGCAGCCAAAGACGTCCGCTTCTCGTCCGATGCCCGCGACCGTATGCTTCGCGGCATCGACGTTCTCAATAATGCGGTGAAAGTCACCCTCGGTCCCAAAGGCCGCAACGTCGTCATCGAAAAGTCCTTCGGCGCTCCGCGCATCACCAAGGACGGCGTGACGGTCGCCAAGGAAATCGAACTGTCCGACAAGTTCGAGAACCTCGGCGCTCAGCTGATCCGCGAAGTCGCCTCCAAGCAGAACGACGCCGCGGGCGATGGCACGACCACCGCCACGATCCTTGCCGCCTCTATCGTACGCGAAGGCATCAAGGCCGTCGCAGCGGGCCTTAACCCGATGGATCTGAAGCGCGGCATCGATCTCGCCGTGTTGGCCGTCGTCGCCGATCTCAAGGCTAATTCGAAGAAGGTCACCTCGAACGGGGAAGTCGCCCAGGTCGGCACCATTTCCTCGAACGGCGACAAGTCGGTCGGCGAAATGATCTCGACCGCGATGCAGAAGGTCGGCAATGAAGGCGTCATCACGGTTGAAGAGGCCAAGAGCCTCGAGACCGAACTCGACGTCGTCGAAGGCATGCAGTTCGATCGCGGCTATCTCTCGCCCTACTTCATCACCAACGCCGAGAAGATGGTCGCCGAGCTCGAGGATCCCTATATTCTCGTGCACGAGAAGAAGCTTTCCTCGCTGCAGGCGCTGCTTCCCGTTCTCGAAGCCGTGGTGCAAGCCGGCAAGCCGCTCGTCATCATCGCCGAAGACGTTGAAGGCGAAGCGCTCGCCACCCTCGTCGTCAACAAGCTGCGCGGCGGCCTCAAGGTCGCGGCCGTAAAGGCTCCGGGCTTCGGCGATCGCCGCAAGGCCATGCTGGAAGACATCGCGATCCTGACCAACGGCCAGCTGATTTCGGAAGAAATCGGCATCAAGCTCGAAAACGTGACGCTTCAGATGCTCGGCCGCGCCAAGCGGATCCGCATCGACAAAGAATCGACCACGATCATCGACGGCGCGGGCGCCAAGTCCGAGATCGAGGGTCGCATCGCCCAGATCAAGGCGCAGGTTGCCGAGACGACCTCTGACTATGACCGCGAGAAGCTCCAGGAGCGTCTGGCGAAGCTCGCGGGCGGCGTCGCGGTTATCCGCGTCGGTGGCGCTTCGGAAGTCGAAGTGAAAGAAAAGAAGGATCGCGTCGACGACGCGCTCAACGCGACCCGCGCGGCTGTCGAGGAAGGCATTTCTCCCGGCGGCGGCGTTGCTCTGCTGCGCGCGATTCCGGCCCTCGACAACGTCAAGGTCGACAATCCCGATCAGAAGACCGGCGTCGACATCGTCCGCAAGGCGATCCAGACTCCGGCGCGGCAGATCGTCGACAACTCCGGCGCCGACGGCGCAGTAATTGTCGGCAAGCTGATCGAAAACTCGCTCTACGCTTACGGCTATAACGCCCAGGCCGGCGAGTATGGCGATCTCGTCAAGCTCGGCATTATCGATCCGACCAAGGTTGTGCGCACGGCGTTGCAGGACGCGGCCTCGGTCGCTGGCCTCATCATCACCACCGAGGCGATCGTCGTCGAGCAGCCGAAGAAAGACGCGCCGGCTATGCCGGGCGGCGGCGGAATGGGCGGCATGGGCGGTATGGATTTCTAAAGAAATCCCGCTCTGTCGTTTATATTGGAAGGCCTCGGAGAAATCCGAGGCCTTTTTTTCATGGTCGAAAGGAGCATTGGCGACTCAATGCCCGTTATTGCGCAAAACCTTTGCCGCCTATCTTTCCAATAGCTTCGAAAATGCTCTAAGCTGATCACCAAAGAGTGATCGCGAGGGGAGAACCATGGAGGCGCGACGAGCAACAGTGCCGCAATCGGATCCGGCCATTATGCGGAGAACCGCAACGAGGGCAGCTCTTCTTGATGCTGTTTACGCTGCCTGCCCAGGGCTGTCGCGCGCCCAAGCCCGTGACATTTTCGAAATGGCGCTGGAGGAAATTTCCGACGCCCTGGTCCGAGGCGAAAGCGTCAAGCTTCGCTCTTTCGGCCTCTTCGCCGTTCGCTGCAAACGCGAGCGGGTTGGGCGAAATCCCCGCACTGGCGTCGAGGCGCCGATCAAATCGCGCCGCGTGCTTACCTTCAAGCCCTCGCCTGTCCTTGCGGCTTGCGTCAACGGCATGGTCGCGGAGGACCCGGAAACGGGTGAATAGACGCATTTCTCCAGGCCCTGAACCGATCGACCATCGCCCGGATAAATCACATTCGCGGCATCAAGGCTCGGCGAGCGCGCCAGGAAATCGCCTGAACGCGACAGATTTTCTATGCGCTGAAAGCGCGCGGATCGGAAAGTTACAGACTTTTAAGATGAGATAGCGTCAAAACTGCATATAGGAGATGAAGGTCGATTGAAGTTCGAGCAATCCTGCGCAAAAGCGTCCTCCGCCCTCAAGCAGTCCGGAAGACGCCGGCGGCGTTCCAATTAATGCTCCGCTTATTTCACGCCGGCAGAAATCTATCTAATCTCCGTTCGAAGCTTTCCACACTCGCGGTTCAGCGACCGGACACATAAGGCAAGCCATGCATTTTCTCGCCGCCATCGTCGCCGTTTTCTCACTCGTCACCGCAGTCATTGGGCTGAAGCATGAAGACCCGACGGTCTTGCTGCTCGCCGCGACCGGATTGATTTGCGCCTACACGACCTATCAAAGTCCAAAAATCTCGAGCTTTCTGCAAATCTTCGCGGCCATATTCGCGGTCGAGACCGTCGTCTTCGGCGTTATTTTCCTGATCGCGCAGATCGACCTTTGGCCAGCCTCTCTCGAAGATTACGCCCTGCCGGAAAGCCTGCCGCTGACCGTCTCAATCTTCGCCATTCTCGTCTACGGGATTTCCTTTATCCCCGTCGTGCGATCGATGACCCGCATCGGCGATCGCTATTTCGACGCGGCCGGGCTGACCCGGGCGCGCATCTGGCCCTTCCCTTCATTTGGCGTAAACGAGCGCAAGCTCGCGGTGGCGATGGTCATTTTCCTCGTCGTCATCAATCAGGCGCAGGTCGGCATGCAGGTCCGGCTGTCGTTCTTTTCGCGCGATTGGTTCAATGCGATCCAAAACAAGGATCAGGCCGCTTTCTGGTCGCAGTTGTTCACCGTCTTCACGCCCTGGGCCTTTGTCTATATCGCCTCCGCGATACTTGAATTCGTCGTCGCCTCGACCTTGATCATCCGCTGGAGGCGCTGGCTCACCGACAGTTATGTCAGCCGCTGGCTCGACCGCCACACGCATTATCGCATTTCGCTCGAAGGCGGCGTCGCCGATAACCCGGATCAGCGCATCTCGGAGGACGTCAACCGCTTCATCAATGGCGGCCAGGAAGGCTACGGCATCTATACGTTCTCAATCCTGCTGATCTCGAATTTGAGCTCGCTCGTCTCTTTTGCAATCCTGCTTTGGGAACTTTCGGCCAATTTCACCTTGCCCTATACGACGATCGCCGTGCCGGGCTTCCTTTTCTGGGTCGCCTTGATCTACGCCGCGATCGGCACTCTCGTGACGCATCTTATCGGGCGCTCGCTCGTCAGGCTCTCCTTCGCCCGCCAACGCTATGAAGCCGATTTCCGCTTTTCGCTGGCGAGATTGCGCGAATATGCCGAGCAAGTCGCGCTGCTCTCCGGCGAAAATGCCGAGAAGGGTTCGCTCAAGGCGCGCTTTGGCGCGATCATCAACAATTACTTCCAGATCGTCGCCGTCCGCAAAAATCTGATCGGCTTCACAGCGTCCTACGGTCAGCTCAGCCCGATCATCCCCTATATCGTCGCGGCCCCTTTCTATTTTGCCGGCAAGATCACCCTTGGCGTTATGACGCAGACCGCGCGGGCTTTCGGCAGCGTCAATGAAGCCTTGACGTTTTTCGTGACCTATTACGTCTCGCTCGCCGACTTCAAAGCCGTGCTCGATCGTTTGATCTCCTTTGATACCTCGATCGAGAACGCGGCGACTCCCAACCAGCTAACCCGCCCGATCGCCGCGCCCGGCGCCCGCCAGGACATCGACCTCAACGCGCTGACGCTGAGGTGTCCCGATGGCCGCGTCATCATAAAGAATGCGAACGTGCGGTTCGCCGCCCAGCAGCCGACCCTCCTCACAGGGCCGTCGGGTTCCGGAAAATCCACCTTGTTCCGGGCGATTTCCGGCATATGGCCGCTCGGCGAAGGCGCCGTCAGCGTGCCGACCGATGCAAAAGTAATGCTGCTGCCGCAAAAGCCCTATATTCCGATCGGCACTCTGCTCGCGGCGGTGACCTATCCCGCCACCCCGGGCAGCTTTGAAGAGGCGGACGTGCGCGCCGCGCTGTTGGCGGCAAACCTTCCCGACCTGGTTGGGCAGCTGCATATTGATGACAATTGGGGCCAACGGCTTTCCGGCGGCGAACAACAGCGCCTGGCGATCGCCCGCGCGCTTTTGGCCAAACCCGATTGGTTGTTCCTCGATGAAGCGACCACGGCGATGGACGAGGCTCTGGAACGCCGGATCTATGAGATCCTATTCAAGCAGTTGCACACCACGACCATCGTTTCGATCGGCCATCGCTCAAGCCTCAGGGCGATGCACGAGCGCCAGATCGAAATGCAGCCCTCCGGCGACGGCGTTTTCACGCCCGTGGAGAAAGTCGTCGCGGCTTAGAGCGCGCGAGAGATGTTTCCACAAAGAAGCATCTCCCGCTTCGCGGGTAGTTTGTCCCGGAATATTGGCGTTGTCCGCATTGGCGAGCGTCAGGCGGGCGATCCGGCGGTCGCGCGGCGCTTCATCGAAGGCGCCGCGACTGTTAATCCCCTTTGCCCCAGGCAAGCCTGATCTTGAACTCGGGAGAGTCATCCGGCGAGACAATCCACAGGTCGCATTCGCGGCTAGGGTGGCGCCGAATTCGATTTCGATTTTTTCCGGCCGTTTCGGCATGGCCTCAATCGAGGCCTCCAGCGTTTTCACAAGATCGCCGATCGAGCTGAGGGCGGCCTTGAACGTCTCGCTCGTCGCCCTTGTGAAACCGTCCGATACTCCAGCGTCCGGCGCGTCCTGCACGGGGAAGCCCCCGAACAGGAGAATATTTCCATCCGACAGATCCACTACCATTCGCGCTGGCATCGCGTTTCTCCGTCATATCGTCGCCGACGGCGACATTGATCTGGGTTGCAGATTTTTCCGCTCTAGGCAGTAGTGACGAATTACCTGAGCATGATAGCAATAGCGGCGAGCAATACGAAGCCTCGGTAGTTTGCGAGGAGCTTGTCGTATCGGGTTGCGACGCGCCGGAACTGCTTCAGTTTATTGAAGAAACGCTCGACGAGATTGCGCTCCTTGTAGAGCGCCTTGTCGTAGGGGAGCGGCGCGCGGCGATTGGATTTTGATGGGATCACCGGCTCAGCCTCACGCATAAGAACAGCCTTGCGCAAGTGATTGGCGTCATAACCTTTATCGGCGATGATCGCATCGGCCGCAAAGCCTTCGATCAGGGCGTGCGCTTTTGTGATGTCGTTGCGCTGCCCAGGTCCGAGAAGGAGCCGAACGGGGTTGCCGAGCGCGTCTGTCGCGGCGTGGATTTTGGTGCTCAAACCACCGCGAGAGCGGCCCAGGCCTTGGGCATCCGCCCCCCTTTGGCGATCCTTGCGCCGGCCGCGTGCTGATGGGCGCGCACGATTGTTGAGTCGATCATCAGCCATTCGAGATCGGCCTCGGCGGTGAATGCCTCAAGAAATCCGTCCAAGGCGCCGCGCTCGATCCAGCGATAGTAGCGGCGTTTCACCGCCTGATGGTCGCCGAAGCGTTCGGGCAGATCGCGCCAGCGGCCGCCCGAGCGGGCCATCCATAACAGCGCGTCGACGAAGCGTCGATTGTCGCAGCGCGGCCCGCGCTGGCCGGCTCTTCCGCCTGGCACAAGATCACAAAGCCGCTCCCATTGATCGTCTCGCAGCGCATCGACATCCCGAATCATCAAGGCTGATCTCCAAAAATCAGCCTTGAATCATGGAAAGATCCTCGCGAGAATCCCCCAAACGCCGAATTCGTCACCACGGCCTAGGACAGTCTTCCGATCAGTTTTTCGTAAAGCGGATTGACCGCCGAAAATACATAGTCGAGCGCGGCGACTGTAACATGGTCTGCGCCATGCAAGATCAGCCAATCGGCGAGCGGCGCAACCTTATCGTTCGGGCAGTTTAGCGTTAGCCGGCCATCGCCCGACTGGAACCGCAATCTAGCGGAGAAAAGCGCCTCCGCCTCCGCGAGCAAAGCCGCCCCCGGATTGGCGAGCGCGGTCGACACCTCCCGCGTGGTGCGCGCTTCTTCCTCGGCGGCGATGCGCGAGAGAATGACGCGAGCGCTTTCACGCGCGGCGGAATTCCAATCGGCGGCGAGGGAGGCGACAAGATTGGCTTGCGAACGCAGAATGACGCCATCATCCAAAATTTTTAGCGCATTGGCTGCGAGCGTCGCCCCCGTCGTCGTGATGTCGACGATGAGTTCGGCCTGCCCCGCAGCGGGAGCGCCTTCGGTCGCGCCCGAACTTTCGACGATGCGATAATCGCTGACATGCCGCTCGGCGAAAAAACGGCGGGTCAGATTGACGTATTTCGTCGCGACGCGCATCCGCTCGCCGCGCCTTGCGCGAAAGCTTGCGGCGACATCCTCGAGATCGGCCATGGTCTTGACGTCGATCCAGGCGCGCGGCGCGGCGACGACGACATTGGCGCCGCCAAATCCGAGCGGCGTCAGCAATGCGACTTTGGCGTCGGCGTCGACCAAGGTCTCGCGAATGAGATCCTCGCCGGTAACGCCCATATGGACGGATCCGCTGGCGAGTTGCGCCACGATATCGGACGCAGAGAGAAACGCGATCTCGATATTCTTCAAGCCCGCGACGGAGCCGCGATAGTCCCGCGCCCCCCCGCTCTGCACGATATCAAGACCAGCCCGCGCGAAGAAGGCGGCGGCGTTTTGCTGCAGCCGTCCTTTCGAGGGGACCGCAAGAACCAAGGGCCCTTCGCTCATGCCGAAACTCCGCCAACTGCCGGGCGCAGGCGATCGGTCCAGATGGCCGCGCCGACGGCGGGGATGGCGCAACCGGCGCCAAGCGTCTGCAACAGAAGGTCGTAGCGTCCGCCGCCCGCGACTGGCTTCTGGTCCGGACGAGCCCGATCATGCGCCTCGAAAACGAAGCCGGTGTAATAATCGAGATTGCGGGTGAAGCTGGCCTCAAAGCCGAGTTCGGCTATTTCAAAGCCGAGAGCCGCGATAAAGCCGAGCCTCATATCAAAGCGATCGAGGATCGCCGAGAGATCGAGATTGGCTTCCGCCGCGAGCTTACGCAATTGCGTGGAGGCCTGATCAGGATTGCCCTCGACGCTCAAGAATCGCTCGATGATCGCGACCTTCTCGGCCGAAATGCCTGCTCCCGCCCTGAGCGCGGCCTGCTCCAGAAAACGATCGGCGATCTCGGCCGGCGTGCGGCCGCCGACGGAAGTTATGCCGGCGATCGACAAAAGATCCTCGACGAACGCGCGCGCCCCTTGCTTGTCGGCCCCTTCCAGCATGCCGAGCACGCCGGAATGATCTCGGCTGGAGCCGTTCAAGGTCGCGTTGAGGATTGCGGCTACCGACTTGCCTTGCGTATGGCCGCTCGCAATGCGGCGACGCCATTGCGGGGCAAGATCAAGCGCTTTGAGGAGTTGCGAAAATAGCCCAGCGTCGCCGATCCGCACGCTGAGATCGAGGTTGTGGCCAGCTTGCGCGGCCTCGATCGCAAGGGTGAAGATTTCGGCGTCCGCGGCCTCGCGGTCAAGCCGGCCGAAATTCTCGATTCCTGCCTGTGTGAACTCGCTACTCTGTCCGGCGGCGAAGCGAAACACGCGGCCGCAGTAGGAGAAAGCGGCGGTTTCCCCGGCTGCGCTCGAGGCGAGATAATGCAGCGAAACAGGAATTGTATATTCCGGCCGTAGGCAATATTCCGCGCCGGAAATATCGCTGGTCAGATAAAGCTGCCCGCGCAAATCCTCGCCGGAATCGAAGAAGATCGAGGCCGGCTGTAGGATCGGCGGCTCGCACCGCGCATATCCCGCTCGGATCAAATGCGCGGCGACGGCGTTGGAAGGATCGACCGGAGACAAAGCGAAACCCACAAAATGATGCAACTTGCTTCTTTTAAGGAAGCGAGAAGCTGTTTAGCAGGCGAAAGCGCAGCCCGCGACAGGTTTCGCCCGAAAAGGTGAATTTGGCCCCCTCACCGGTGGCGCGCCAAAACCTCTTGCACGGCGGCCACAAGCCCGGATTCCGGCGCTGCAAACTGCGCCTTCGCGCGAAGTTCAAGGTAATCCGCGCGGTCCTTGCTGGAGCCCGCCAGTTCAGCCCCAAGCACAAGATCCCGGATCATGACCTGCGGCCCATCCGCATGATCGCGCTCGTTGGAGCCCTGAATGACGGCGCAGATCGAGCCGCGCTTATCGGCATATTTCAGCTGCGCATTCATGCCGGAGGAGCCAAGATAGAGTTCGGCCCTGACGCCGGCCTCTCGCAATTGCGCGACAAATTCCTGGTAGCGGGCGAGCTGAGGCTTATCGAGCACGAGCACGACCACCGGCCCGCGCTGCGCCTTAGAGGCGACAATCGGCGAGCTAATAGCCTTCAAAGCCGAATAAAGCCGCGAGACGCCGATCGAAAATCCCGTCGCCGGGACATTTTCGCCGCGAAAGCGCCCGACGAGGCCATCATAGCGCCCGCCCCCGCCGACCGAACCGAAGCGGATCGGCTTGCCGTCGTCGCCGGCAACTTCAAAAGTCAGTTCGGCCTCGAAGACAGGCCCGGTGTAATATTCGAGGCCGCGGACGACGGATGGGTCGATGCGAATGCGGTCGCTGAAGCCAGCGGCGTCAATGAGGTTCGCTATTTGCTCAAGCTCGATGACGCCCTCCTCGCCAACAGCCTGCCCCGCCACCGCGCTGCGGAGAATATCGAGGGTTTGCTGCGTATTGACGCCTTGCGCAGCAGTATAGCTCAACACCTTATTGATAGCGTCGTCTGAAAGACCTGCGCCTTTAGTAAAATCGCCGCTCTCGTCCTTGCGCCCCGCCCCCAGCAAAAGCGCAACGCCTTCCGGGCCGAATTTATCCAGCTTGTCTATCGCCCGCAGCACCGTCAGCCTTCGCCCGGCGTTCTCTTCGCCACCGAGGCCAATCGCCTCCATCACGCCATCGAGCACTTTGCGGTTATTGACCTTGATCACGTAATCGCCGCGCTGGACGCCGAGCCTCTCCAAAGTGTCCGCCGCCATCATGCACATCTCGGCGTCGGCCGCGACCGAGCTTGCGCCAACCGTATCGGCGTCAAATTGCATGAACTGGCGGAACCGGCCCGGGCCCGGCTTCTCATTGCGGAAAACGTAGCCAGCGCGATAGCTGCGGTAGGGCTTTGGCAATTGATCAAAGTTTTCGGCTACATAGCGCGCGAGCGGCGCCGTCAGATCATAGCGCAGCGACAGCCAGCTTTCGTCGTCGTCTTTGAACGAGAAGACGCCCTCATTGGGCCGGTCGAGATCGGGCAGAAATTTCCCCAGCGCCTCGGTAAATTCGATGAAGGGCGTCTCGACCGCCTCGAACCCATAAAGCTCATAGGATTGCTTGATCGCTGCGAGCATTTTTTCGGTCGCGGCGATCTCAGCCGGGCCGCGGTCGCCAAAACCGCGCGGCAACCTCGCGCCGGCCCGCTGCGTAATCTTCTTGTCATCATTCATCTGGACAGCCTCATAACAAGCTTGCTTCTTACGAGGGCGGAGGCGAAGCAGCAAGCGACGCTGAAAGATGAATCGACGATTACTCTCCCCTTGGATCGCGCCGCGAAAGCCTTATGTTCTACGCGGCGAAATGGATTCGCCTATCTTGCACCGGAGAAGGCAATGTCACCCGAGGAACGCCAGTTGCTCACAGGCCTGTTTGAGCGCATCCAAAGCGCGGCCGCCAATCCGCGCGACAAAGAAGCCGAGGCCTTCATCCAGGATGCCGTAAGGGCGCTGCCCTATGCGCCTTATCTCCTGGCCCAAACCGTCATCGTCCAGGATCAGGCGCTCCGCGCCGCCAATGATCGCCTGCAGCAGCTCGAAGGCCAAGTCCGCGACCTTCAGCAGTCGACGCAGCAGCAGCAAGGGAGCGGCGGCTTTCTCGGCGGCCTTGGCTCGCTGTTTGGAGGCGGCAGCCCAACGCCTCCTGCTCCAGGGCGCGGCCCCGCCCCGTCGCCTGGCTGGAATACTTCGCCGCAGCAGGGCGGTTGGCAGCAACCGCCGCAGCAGAATTACGGCCAGCAACCTTATGGCCAGCCTCAGCCGGGGCCCTGGGGGGCTCCGCAGGGAGGTCCCATGGGCGGCCCGATGGGTGGTCCAATCGGCGGCCAAGGCGGCGGTTTCCTCAAAGGGGCGCTTGGCGCCGCGGCTGGCGTTGCGGGCGGCGTCCTCCTCGCCGACTCGATCAAGGGTCTCTTCGGCGGCGGCCATGCCAATGCGCTAGGAATCGGCGCCGGCGTGCCAGGGGTCGATCAGACCGGGCTCGGCGGCGACCGCGAGACAGTCGTCAACAATTACTACGGCGACGACGCCGTGCGCCAAGCGGACGCTCAGCAGGACGCGGACCAGGACCAGGACGACGCGCAGGACGCCTCCGATTACAGTTCGGATGACGACTCGGACGACGGCAGCTCCGACGTCTGATCGGCTATCGATAGGGTGGCCGGATGTCGTCCGGCCACTTGTCGTCCCGCCGTTTGGATCTAGCGCTTGGCGTGGGCGAGAAGCACATCGACATAAGCGTCGGCGCTATGACTTTGCGCAAAGGTTTTTGCGCGCGCGGCGGCGCGGGTTTGGCTCTCGGCGAGACGCGGCAGGAGGCGAGCGATGGCCTCCGCCAGCGCGGCTGCGTCATAGGGCGAAAAAACCTCGCCCTCCGCCTCCCCTAGCGTGACGCATCGGCCCGCAAATGTCCCGGCGGAAGCGACGACCGGACGCCCCGCCGCGACGGATTGGGTAAAAATGCCGGAGCCGCGCAAGCCAAAAAGCACCGGATCATATGGCAGCAGCATCACGTCGATGCAGCTTGTTTCCGCCGTATAATCACGATCGTCGAGGACGCCCTCGATCAAGCGAACGCTCTCCATTTTTCTCAAATCGCGCTCGGCCGCGATGGCGCCCGCCTCCCAGCCGCCGTGCTGCACTTGAATGGTGAAATCGGCCTCAATCCCCTTCTGCCGGCAGAGTTCGATTGCATTTGGCAAAAGATGAAATCCCTTGTCACATTTGGAATAGCCGAAAAACCCCAGCCGGGGCCGTCCGTCGCGGATGACGGCGGGCGCAGCTCCTCCAAATGGAACCGGCAAAATTGCCGGCTCAATCCGGTATCGTTCGCGATAAATCTCAGCGATCGCTTCGTTTTCCGCCGTGAAGAACAAGGTTTTTCGGAGCGGGACTGCGAGGTGAAACGCTCGTTTGTACAGCCAGTCGCCGAGGTTTGCGTTGCGCCCCCACGGCGTCCAGCTCGGTGCGAACATCAATTGACAGACCACCCGCGGCCGCTCGTCGGCCGGCTTTGCGAACAAATGGCGGATTAGCCCAAGAATTTGATTTTGCGAAACGCCGGGCGCGACAATGAGATTGTCCGCATTCCAAACGTCGGAAGGCAGAGCGCGGAGATCCTGTTCGAAGGATGTATTAAGAACTCTGCCGCTCGTGCGCTCCGAAGGAAGCGAGCGATCGAATGAGGCGCCCCGAATCATCGCCGCAAAGGTCAGCAGGCGCCGCTCGTTGGGCGTTGGGCTTTCGCTTTCGTAAAGCGACCGGCGGAAATGCGGAATCGCGCCGATCTCCGCAATGATCGCCGCCTCGACGGAGGCCATTCCGAACACGCGATGAGGGAGGCCGCGCGCCGACAACGCCTCGCCGACTTTCTTGACGAGTCCGTAACTATGCTCCCCTTTGCCGATCAACCCATTGTCTAGAAAAATGATTTCCATCGTATTTTCTGACATCATCCATCATTACCGCCGTGCTTGCGCCTCGACAAAGAGCCCTCGCGTTGGCCGCCCATTCCATCCGCCCGGCAGGCGCTCCTCCCGCTCTATAAAGGGATTTCGCTTGACTTTCTTCTGTAAAGTCACGATGTAGTTCTATCTGCTTTAATGTGGATGTTAGCGCTTCGATTGCGTGAAGGACGGTTCTACCGTCCTCCTGTCGAGCCTGCTGGCACACTTCGCTCGACAGCCCAGGCCACGCAGGGCGTCCAACCTATTATAGCCGCCGTACCGGATCATCCGGTAAGAAGCAGGCTTATCGAAAGATCCCAAATTGCAAGAATTCTCCGGACTCGGCCTTGCCGCGCCCCTTCTCGCTGCCCTGAACAAGCTTGGCTATGCCACCCCCACCCCAATCCAGGCGCAAGCCATCCCCAACATTATGGCGGGCCGCGATCTCGTCGGCATCGCTCAAACCGGCACCGGCAAGACCGCCGCTTTCGCCCTGCCAATCCTCCACTATCTCGCAACGCATCCGCAAGCAGCCCCGCGCGGCGGCTGCCGCGTTCTGGTCTTGAGCCCGACGCGTGAACTGGCGAGCCAGATCGCCGAGAGCTTCCGCAGCCTTGGCTCGGAAATGCAACTATCCGTCGCCGTAGTCTTCGGCGGCGTGCCGCATGGCGCGCAAATCAAGGCGCTGGGACGCGGCCTCGACGTTCTCGTCGCAACGCCCGGCCGTCTCGTCGATCATCTCGACTCCCGCGTCGCCCATCTCGGCAAGACCGAATTCTTCGTCCTCGACGAGGTCGATCAGATGCTCGATCTTGGTTTCGTCAAGGCGATCCGCCGCGTCGTCGGCGAGCTGCCGAAGCGCCGCCAGAATCTGTTTTTCTCGGCGACGATGCCGACTGAAATTGCCAAGCTCGCCTCCGATCTTCTCGTCAATCCGGTTCAGGTGTCCGTCACCCCGATCGCGAAGACCGCCGATCGCGTAAACCAGCAGGTTCTGTTCGTCGAGACGCACCGCAAGCGCGATGTTCTGGTCGAACTCTTCGCCAACGTCGAAATGACGCGCACGATCATTTTTACGCGCACCAAGCGCGGCGCCGACAAGGTCACGCAGCATCTCGATGGCGCCGGCATCGCCGCTTTGGCGATCCACGGCAACAAGAGCCAAAGCCAGCGTGAGCGTTCGCTCGCCGCCTTCCGCGCCGGCCATGTCCGCGCCTTGGTCGCGACCGATATCGCGGCGCGCGGCATCGATGTTGACGGCGTCACTCACGTCGTTAATTTTGACCTCCCGGAAGTGGCCGAAGCCTATGTTCACCGCATCGGACGCACGGCGCGGGCTGGGGCCGAGGGGAATGCAATCTCGCTCTGCGACGGCGCCGAGCGCGATTTGTTGCGCAACATCGAAAAGCTGACCCGTCTGCGTTTGCCGTCAGAAGATCGGCGCGCAGCTCCCGGCTCGCCCGAGTCCCGCGCGCCGGCGCGCACTGAACCGGCTCCCCGGCCGCAACAAAATCGCCGCCCGAACCATTCCGCCAATCCGCGCTCGCAAGAGCGTGGTTTTGGAGCACGAGGCGGCGCGCCGGGCTCAAATGCGGGATCGCCGCAGCGGGCCGCGCCTTAACGCGGGTAAACCCCAAGGCGACCGTCGCCGCGGGGATCAAGACGCCTCGCGTCCAGCCTGATCGCCATCTGAACCGTCGCGACGCGCGCCGTCCTCGGCCCGCTGAAGGTCGCAGGCGGACAGGGCGCCACTGGAGATCCATGCTGTTTCGTGACAGCATGGAGGCCTTGTGGCGGAGATTTTCTTGATGAAGCTGTTCACGTTCTGGCGTTCACTGGCGAGTTTCCGCGTCCGCATCGGGTTGAACCTCAAAGGCCTCGCCGCCGAGCAGGTTTTTATCGATCTGCCCTGCGGCCAACAGTACGCTGACGCGTATAAATCGATCAATCCGCAGGCCGTTCTGCCCACATTGATCGATGGCGAGGGAACGCCCCTCGTGCAGTCGCTCGCCATCCTCGAATATCTCGACGAAACGCATCCCGAGCCGCCGTTTTTGCCCAAGGATCCGCGCGGGCGCGCGAGGGTTAGGGCGCTCGCCCATATTGCGGCAAGCGACGCTCATTCGCTCTTCACGCCTCGCGTGCGGGGATTTCTCGGGTCGGAGTTCGGCGTCGACGAGGCGGGCCAAATCAAATGGGCGCGCCATTGGCTCGCTTTGGGCCTGCAAGCGATCGAGGACCACCTGACTCGCGAACCGGAAACCGGCCTGTTCTGCCACGGCGACAACGTTACCATCGCAGATATTTCAGTCATCAGCCTCGCCGTCGGTCAGCAGCTATTTGGCGGAACGCTCAGCGCCTATCCGACCATAGCCGCGATCCACGATCGTTGCATGAAGCAGAAGGCGTTCAGCGCTGCGCATCCGCTCGCCCAAGCAGACGCGCCAAAAGCCGCGTAGATCGGCGGGGCGATCCGTGCTCAAAGTCCAATTCGGTATGTTGGCGAAATATAGCTACCTCGCCGATCAAGAGCTTTTCGCTGCAGCGGCGCGGCGGCTGTGATCCAGCAGCGGCTGTGGGAAGTGGGTCCGGCTTGATGGCGAACCACGGCGATTTAAATCATGCGCGGCGATCAATCCCGCGCCTTGGCGCCTGTCTCGTTCTTTGCGCCGGCGTCGCCGCCATCGGCGGCCTTGCGACCGTCCCGCAGATCGGAGGGTGGTACGCCGGCTTGGCGAAGCCTCCCTGGACGCCGCCGAACTCCGTCTTTCCGATCGCCTGGAGCATCCTCTATTTCTTGATGGCCCTATCGCTGTGGCGCTTATGGGATCGCGCAACGCCGTCCATCCCGCGCAGGCGAGCGCTTAGTCTTTTTATGGCGCAGCTGGCGCTCAATGCGATGTGGTCGCCCATTTTCTTCGGCCTGCACGCAATCTCGGCGGGGCTGGCGATTATCCTCGCGCTTGTGGTCCTCGTCGCGGCGACGATACTGCAAAGCGCGAAGACCGACCGTCTCGCCGCAATTCTGCTCATTCCATATCTTGTCTGGGTTTGTTACGCGATGACGTTAAACGTCGCCATCGCCGCGTTGAATCCGTGACTCAGGAATAAGCCATGCGCAAGTTAAGCGTGCCTTCGACGCCGATCATGTCGTAATTCTCGTCTAACCATTGTTTCGCGGCCTTGCGTCCGAAATCATGCAATTGCTTGATCATGGTCCAGGACGCATCAAGCTTCGAGGCTGCCGAAAACGAGGCGAGGAAAGGTCCGCCGTCAATCCTGTGCATCCGCGTGCGCATATATTCGTCACGCGATAATTTGCCTGAGTCGATCAGCCGGTTGACAAAATCCATGGCCCGCAACTCGCCCATCAGCGCGCCATTGAATGTCACTTCGTTGAGCCGGTCTTGAATGTCGCGCGCTTTATGAGGCGTGTCGTCGCGTTCGATGGGATTGACCTGAACGAGCACGATGTCGGAACAACCGGTCTTGTAGAACAACGGAAAAAGCGCTGGATTGCCCATGTAGCCGCCATCCCAATAGGGCAGGCCTTCAATTTCCACGGCCCGAAACAAAAACGGCAGACAGGCCGAGGCCATCACATGATCGGCGGTGAGTTGCGGTCCTTCGAAAACCTTGACCATCCCGGTATGCACATTCGTCGCCGCAACAAATAATTTGAATTCGGTCAATGCGCGCACTTTCGTGAAGTCGATCATCTTCACGAGATGGTCACGCAAGGGATTGAGGTCCAGCGGATTAAAGTCGTAGGGACTCGCATAGTGGGTTAGGAAATCCGCCCACCAATAAGCGAACCTCCGTTGCAACGGCCAGCCAGCGAAGAACGCGTGGACGAATTTCTGCTGCTCAGTCGTTAGCGACCCTTCATTGCTGATCGAGCGCCAGAATCTCTCGAGGCATTTGCGGGCGCCTTCGCGTCCCCCTTCGAGATAGCCTTCCGCAAGAACGACGGCGTTCATCGCGCCGGCGCTCGTTCCCGTAATCGCCTCAATATCTAGTCGCTGATCCTCAAGGATAGCGTCCAGCACGCCCCAGGTGAAGGCGCCGTGCGAGCCGCCGCCCTGCAGGGCGAGGCTGATCTTCTTCGGACCGTCCCGATCAATTGGCGCGCTGGCGTCGTTCATGAGTTATCCTTGGATGAGGTCACTCAGCGGTCCAGCCGCCGTCGATCGAAATATTCGAGCCGGTGATCTGCGCCGCGGCGTCAGTGCAAAGGAAGGCGACCAGCGCAGCAACCTGGTCCGTCGTCACGAATTCCTTGGTCGGCTGCGCCGTGAGCAGGACATCGTCGATCACTTGTTCGCGAGTCATATGCCGCGCCGCCATCGTATCTGGAATCTGCTTCTCGACAAGCGGCGTCCAGACATAGCCGGGCGAAATGCAATTGGCCGTGACGCCGAATTTGGCGAGTTCGAGCGCGGCGGTCTTGGTCAATCCGTCGATGCCATGCTTTGCCGACACATAAGCCGATTTGAACGGCGAGGCGACCTTCGAGTGCGCCGATGCGGTGTTGATGATGCGTCCCCATTTACGCGCTTTCATCCCTGGGATTGCCGCGGCGGTCGCATGGAAAGCGGCCGAGAGGTTGATGGCGATGATCAAATTCCAGGTCTCGATCGGAAATTCTTCGATCGGAGCGACGTGCTGGATTCCGGCGTTATTGACGAGGATATCGACGCTGCCGAGCTTTGCCTCGGCTTCCTTCACCATTGCCCGGATTTCGTCGGGTTTCGTCATATTGGCGGGCGAATAGAAAGCCTTGACGCCAAACTCTTTCTCGATCCCCGCCCGGTCCGCTTCGATCGCCGCGAGATCGCCGAGGCCATTGATCGTGACGTTGGCGCCTTCCTTGGCGAAAGCGCGAGCGATTGCGAGCCCGATGCCGCTGGTCGAACCGGTTACGATAGCGTTGCGGGTTTTAAGGGTCATGCTGTGCTCCGTAGATCTTGGACGCGAATGAGGCTGGCGGGAAGCCAAGCGCTGCGAATTGATGCTACACTTAGCTGAAGAAACATGAAACTGCAGCGAAGGTTCACCTCCGCAAGGCATCGCCTTGGCGCTTCAAATGGGATAGTATATCCTCATGACAGATTCACGTGCATCGCGTCCGGAAAAACCTCACGATCACGGCCATGCGGCTGACCCCGACGGCGAAACAGCATTCACGGCAGCATTGAATCTATGTCGGGAAGGCGGGATCGCCCTGACCCCGAGCCGCAGCCGCATTCTCGAGATTCTCTCCCGCGAAGGTCGCCCGCTCGGCGCTTATGAGCTGATCGAACGCGTGGGCGAGGCCACGGGCAAGCGCCCTGCTCCAATTTCGATCTACCGGGCGCTCGATTTTCTGCTCGAGAACAGCCTTATTCACCGCCTCGCCTCCTGCAACGCCTTTCTCGCTTGCGACCACGGTCACGCCCCGGAAATCCCCATTGCATTCCTGATTTGCGAGATTTGCGGCGACGTCACGGAGACGACCTCAGAGGCATTGCGCACCAGTCTCCGCGACCTTGCGGCGAAAGCGAAATTTTCACCGCGCGCCCAAGTCATCGAAGTGACGGGCGTTTGCGAGGCGTGTGCGGAAGCGTGAGGTGCGAATTCCGGCCTCTGATCCACATGTCTTTCGGTCCCCCATCGCGACTTGACGCGAAACGGGTTTTTGGCCACGACTATTGCGACCTATAAGGTCAAGATCGCGCCTTGCTCCGTGGACGCTGCGGTCAAGGGCATTTTCAAAGCTTCGGAAAACCACCGCGCATGACCATCGCTCAAAAGACGCCGGCTTCTCTTGACCTCGCCGATTCCGAATTGGCTGGGCCCTCGCCGCGCCGCCGCTCCGTCGGCGTTCAAGTCGGGTCCGGCAAAGGAGCCGTCAAGGTCGGCGGCGGGGCGCCCATCGTCGTCCAGTCGATGACCAACACGGATACCGCCGATATTGACGGCACGGTCGCCCAGGTGGCCGCATTGGCCCGCGCCGGCTCAGAAATGGTGCGCATCACCGTCGACCGCGATGAAGCTGCGGCGGCCGTGCCGCATATCCGGGACAAGCTTGCCCGGCGGGGTTGTTTTGTCCCGCTCATCGGCGATTTTCACTATATTGGCCACAAGCTCCTTGCCGATCATCCGGGCTGCGCCGAGGCGCTCGCCAAATACCGGATCAATCCTGGAAATGTCGGGTTCAAGGACAAAAAAGACCGGCAATTTTCCGCCATCGTCGAAATGGCTATCAAACATCAAAAAGCGGTCAGGATCGGCGCCAATTGGGGCTCCTTGGATCAAGAGCTGCTCACCGCGCTGATGGATGAAAACGCGCGCTCCGCCGAACCCGCCTCCACCGGCGCCGTGACGCGCGAGGCCATGGTGCAATCAGCGCTTCTGTCGGCCGCGCGCGCCGAGGAAATCGGGCTGCCGCGGGACAAAATCATTTTGTCCGCCAAAGTTTCCGCCGTGCAACAGCTCATCGCGGTCTATCGGACGCTGGCGCGCCGCAGCGATTATACGCTGCATCTTGGTCTGACAGAGGCTGGCATGGGTTCGAAGGGCATCGTCGCTTCGGCCGCCGCCATGGGCATTCTGTTGCAGGACGGCATTGGCGATACCATCCGCGTCTCGCTCACCCCCGAGCCCGGCGGCGACCGCACGCTCGAGGTGCAAGTCGGCCAGGAACTCCTGCAGACCATGGGCTTTCGCACCTTCGTGCCGCTCGTCGCCGCCTGCCCCGGCTGCGGCCGCACGACTTCAACAGTGTTTCAGGAGCTCGCGCGCGACATCCAGACATACATCCGCGACGAGTTGCCAATTTGGCGCGGCCGCTATCCGGGCGTCGAAACGCTCAACGTCGCCGTGATGGGCTGCATCGTCAATGGGCCGGGCGAATCGAAGCACGCCGATATCGGGATCTCCCTCCCTGGCACCGGCGAGACGCCGGCGGCACCGGTGTTCATCGATGGGCAAAAGGCGATGACCTTGCGCGGCGAAGGCATAGCCGCCGAATTCAAGACCATCGTCGAGAACTATATCGAACGCCGATTCGGCGGGACCAAAAGCGCTGCAGAATAAGCCCGGCGTCGGATAAATCCGTCCGTCGTCCTGCGGGGCGCTCGCATCCGGTTGATTGACTTCGATCGAGTGCGAGGATTTGACCCGCCTCCGCCATCCCAAAAGAAAAGAGCCACGACATAGCCGCGGCTCTCCCAATCTGATCCGAAGCCCTTGAAGCTAAAGCTTCACAGCTTTACGTCGGGCTCTTCAGCGCCGGCGACGCCTTCGGCGTCATCATCTTCCGTGTCCACTTCCGGACCGCCTTCACCATCCTCGCCCGCTTTGCGACGGGATTTGTTGGCGCGGCGCACTTCCGGCTCCGCCCTGACGCGCTTTTTGCTCGCCTCGACAATGTCTCGCTCCGGCCGGGGCAGGATCGGACCTTCGGGGAAAACGAAGCCGAGTTTCTTGACGCCGTCTTCCTCCGTCGTCACGACGACCCGCACCGCTCCGCCATTTTTCAGACGGCCGAACAAGACTTCATCGGCCAGCGGCGTCTTGATGGTCTGCTGGATGACTCGCGCCATCGGCCGCGCGCCCATCTGCTCGTCATAGCCGTTCTCAACCAGCCAATGGCGAGCCTCATCGCTCAGTTCAATCGTGACATTGCGATCGGCGAGCTGAGCCTCAAGCTGCATGATGAACTTATCGACCACTTTGACGATCACGTCGGCCGGCAGATGGCCGAAGGTCACGACGGCGTCGAGACGATTGCGGAATTCTGGAGCGAACATGCGATTGATCGCCTCGACATCCTCGCCTTCGCGCTTGCCCCGGGTGAACCCGAACGATGCGCGCTGCATGTCGGCTGCGCCGGCATTGGTCGTCATGATCAAGATGACGTTGCGGAAGTCGACCTGCTTGCCGCTATGGTCGGTCAGCTTGCCGTGATCCATCACCTGCAACAAGATATTGTAGAGGTCAGGATGAGCCTTCTCGATTTCGTCGAGAAGCAGCACGCAATGGGGATGCTGATCGATCGAATCCGTCAGCAACCCGCCTTGATCGAAGCCCACATAGCCGGGAGGCGCGCCGATCAACCGTGAGACTGTGTGACGCTCCATATATTCGGACATGTCGAAACGGACCAACTCGACGCCCAAGCTGACGGCGAGCTGACGCGCAACCTCCGTCTTGCCAACGCCGGTCGGACCCGAGAACAAATAGCTGCCGATCGGCTTTTCGCCGTCGCGCAAGCCAGCCCTCGCAAGCTTGATCGCCGCAGTCAAAGCCGCGATGGCGCTGTTCTGGCCGTAAACGACGCGGCCGAGCGTCTCGGTCAAATGTTCGAGAACTTCGGCATCGTCCTTTGAGACGGTTTTGGGAGGAATCCGCGCCATCGTCGCTATGGTCGCCTCGACTTCCTTGATGCCGATCGTCTTTTTCCGCTTGTTTTCCGGCAGCAGCATTTGGCTGGCGCCCGTCTCGTCGATCACGTCGATCGCCTTGTCGGGCAATTTGCGATCATGAATATAGCGCGCCGAAAGCTCAACCGCGGCCTTGATCGCTTCATTGGTGTAGCGGATCTTGTGGAATTCCTCGAAATAGGGCTTCAACCCTTTCATGATTTCGATCGCATCGGGGACCGAGGGTTCGTTGACGTCGATCTTTTGGAAGCGTCGCACCAGGGCGCGATCCTTCTCGAAATATTGTCGATATTCCTTATAGGTCGTCGAACCGATGCAACGCAGCGTGCCCTGCGCCAGAGCCGGCTTCAGAAGATTTGAGGCGTCCATAGCTCCGCCGGAGGTTGCGCCAGCGCCAATCACCGTGTGGATTTCGTCGATGAAGAGGATCGCGCTCTTATGGTTCTCGATTTCCTTCATGACCTGCTTCAGGCGCTCTTCAAAGTCGCCCCGGTAGCGGGTGCCGGCGAGCAAGGTGCCCATGTCGAGCGCAAAGACCGTCGCTTCAGCCAGAACTTCGGGCACTTCGCTTTTGACGATCTTGCGCGCGAGCCCTTCGGCGATGGCTGTTTTGCCAACGCCCGGATCGCCGACCAACAGCGGATTGTTCTTGTGCCGACGGCACAGAACCTGGATCGTGCGCTGGACCTCGGCCTCGCGGCCAATCAGCGGATCGATGCGGCCTTCGCGCGCTTTTTTGTTGAGGTTGACGCAATAAGCATCGAGCGCGCCTTCCTTTTTCCGGGATTCGCCCGCGTCCTTGCCTTCCTTGGCGTCGCGCGCCTCGGACTCGTCGTCGACGCCGCGCGGCGGCTTTGAGGAGTCGGAGAGACCCGGACGTTTGGCGATGCCGTGGCTGATGTAATTGACCGCGTCGTAGCGGGTCATATCCTGCTCTTGCAGGAAGTAGGCGGCATGGCTCTCGCGTTCGGCGAAGATCGCCACCAGCACATTGGCCCCGGTGACTTCCTCGCGGCCGGACGATTGCACATGGATCACGGCGCGCTGGATGACGCGCTGGAAACCTGCCGTGGGCTTGGCGTCTTCGCGGCCGTCGCTGACCAGATTATCGAGTTCCTGGTCAATATATTCGCGAAGATTTTTCTTCAAATGATCGAGGTCGACCGAGCATGCGCGCAGGACCGCCGCTGCGTCGCCATCATCCGTCAAGCTCAGCAGCAAGTGCTCGAGCGTGGCATATTCATGGTGGCGCTCGTTTGCGACAGCGAGGGCGCGATGGAGCGATTGTTCGAGATTGCGGGAGAAGGACGGCATAGGCTCCAACCTCTCATTTCTTTTCCATGATGCACTGCAGGGGGTGCTGGTGTTTACGAGCGTAATCCATGACCTGCGTTACCTTGGTCTCGGCGACTTCGTAGGTAAAGACGCCGCATTCGCCGACCCCATGCTGATGCACATGAAGCATAATGCGGGTAGCTTCCTCGGGGCCTTTGTTGAAGTATTTCTTCAACACAGCGACCACGAACTCCATTGGCGTGTAGTCATCATTCAACAATAGAACCCGGTACATGCTCGGACGCCGGGTCTGCGTTTTCGTCCGCGTGATGACGGCTGTTCCCAAACCGGCGCCGCCCCCTTCGCCGCCTTTTTGAAGATCCTTCGCGGCTTCAATCAATCGACCCGGAACAAGCGCCGGTTCGGAGTTGACGCCAAAATGCGAACCTGCCCGGTTCAGGCGTTCAATTCCCAAAACTGATCGCCAAAAAAGTCCGCCAGTCACACCGAAGCCCCCGTCCTCAAACTCATCACGCTTTCTTATTTAGGTACGCTTGCAATGAACCTCCAGTGAACAACGCGCTTTGCGTTCCGGCAAGAGCCAATCGAGCCGAGTCTTTCGTTGAACTCGATCAATTTCCGATCTTAACTCCGGTCAAAAATGTGAACCATACGTGTTTTTGAGTAAAAAAGAGCCAGCACACGGCAGACGCGCGTGAGCAGTAAGGAAGAGTCTGTGCCAGGGACGCCGCAAAAACGGGCAAGAAGCACGGCAGACATTCAGCCAGCGGCCATTTGTCCGTTTGACGAAAATTCTCAAGAATTGACGGCGATAATGCGAGAAATAACGACGCCTCTCTCTCGTTTTAGGCTTCGAGAGGAGATTTTCTCATCAAAGGTGCGTCGGCTCCCGAAGCCCCATGGGCGCGCTGCGGCAACCGGTTTTGTCTAAATCAGCCCGGCGGCAATATTGATGGTCAGCGCCAGAACAGCGCTATTGAAAAAAAATGCCAGGATGGAGTGCGCCAATGAAACGCGGCGCATTTCCCGTGCGGTAATTTTCACGTCAGCGGTCTGCGAGGCGACGCCGATAATGAAGGAAAAATAGAGAAAATCAGAATAGTCGGGCTGAGGCGTTGCAGGAAACGTCAAGCCGCCCGCCACTTTAGCCGGCTTGTCCGGTTCAGCGTCAAGCTCATCGAAATATTCATGCGCGTAATGCAATGCATAGGTCAGATGAATGAAAAACCAGGCGCTGACGATCGTTGCGTTGGCGAGCCCGATATGCACCGCTTTGGGGAACCCGGTCAGGTCCTTCACGCTTGCGAGTTCGGCGACAATCGCGCCGATAGAAGCAACTGCGGCGAAGCTGGTGAGCACAAGGACGAGCAGCCTCCCTTCATCGCTCGCCTTGGCGCGCCGCCGCATCGATGCTTCATCCGCTCTGATGATCAGCCAAGCCGCCAGGATAAAATACAGCCAGGTCCCGGCATTCCACGCAATCAAAAGCCGCGTGACGAGGCGCACCTCAGGGGGCAGAAAAAAGCCCACGACGATAGCGAAGAACAAACCCGAAAAGAGGCGCGGATGGCCAAGAACCGTGCGGTAGGGATAACCGATCATAGACATGTTGCGTCCCGGCTCGGCGGATCCCCGCGCTTTCAGTTTTTGCGCAGGGCTACAAAGCGCGCGGCTTCCTTCAAAATCGTCGCTTCAGCCCCTTCCGGGAATGAATCCAGGGCCGCGACCGCCTGCGCCGCCAGCCGGTCGCGACGCTCGCGCGCGGCCTCGAGGCCCAACGCCGCCACGAGCGTTGCTTTATTGCGATCTGCGTCCTTGCCGGCCCGCTTGCCAAGCACGGCTTCGTCGGCCTCGACATCGAGAATATCATCGGCGACCTGAAACGCCGCGCCCAAAGCACGGCCATAATTCGACAAGGCGCCCTTGGCTTTGGCGTCTGCTCCGCCAAGGAGCGCGCCGGCAATGACCGAGAAATGCAATAGCGCGCCAGTTTTCATGGACTGCAGTTTGATGACGCTTTCGGCGCTATGCCGGCCTTGCGCGCGCTCAGCCTCGAGGTCCAGCACCTGGCCGCCAATCATGCCGCCGAAACCCGCGGCCCGCGCGAGCGCCAGCACAAGTTCGGCCCGAATCGCCGGGTCTTCATGCGTCAAAGGATCAGCCGAGACATCGAACGCATAGGTGAGCAGCCCATCGCCGACCAGAATCGCGGTAGCCTCGTCGTAAGCCTTATGCGTCGTCGGCCGTCCGCGGCGCAGATCATCATTGTCCAGGGCGGGAAGATCATCGTGTACGAGCGAATAGCAATGGATCATCTCAACGGCAGCCGCGGCGCGGAAAATGCCCTCGCCCTCGCGGCCGAATAGCCGCGCCGTCTCGATCAGAAGGAATGGGCGCAGTCTTTTGCCGCCCCCGAGGGTCGAATATCGCATGGCTTCGAGCAAGCGCGGCGGCCGCGCCGTCTCGCCCGAAAGAGGCGATGCGCTCAGCAAGCGATCAAGAATGGCCTCGGTCGCCTCGGCGACTGTTTTCAAACGGGTCTCGAATTCGGCTCCGGGCGCCCCCTGCGTCATAATCGCATATTCCTTGTCGCTCGACGCGGACGGGCCGAGCGTGATCGTTAAAGTTCAGGCCCGGCTTGCCCGATTGGGCGAGATCGGTCAAGGCTCGCTGATGTCATCGCGCTCCGGCCGAGCTGGTTTCGTCGGCAAACTCCTGCACGCAATTTTCGTCCTTGGCATGGCGCTGGCGTTCGCAGTCGTCGCCCTCATCCTCGTCTATCGCTTCATCAGTCCTGTCTCGACCCTGATGCTGGCGCGCTGGATCAAGGGCGAATCGGTCGAGCGCCTTTATGTTCCGTTGGACAGAATTTCGCCCAATCTGCGCGAGGCTGTGATTGCTTCGGAAGATGCCCAGTTCTGCCGCCACAATGGCGTCGATTGGGGCGCTTTGCGGGAAGTGATTGATACGGCGGATGAAGATGGCCCCTCGCGCGGCGCTTCGACCATTGCGATGCAGACCGCCAAAAATCTGTTCCTTTGGCCCTCGCGTTCGGTCATTCGCAAAGGCATCGAAATCCCTCTCGCGCTGCTGATCGACTTCGCCTGGCCAAAGCGCCGCATTCTTGAAATCTATCTGAACATTGCGGAATGGGGGGACGGCATGTTTGGGGCCGAGGCGGCCGCACAGCGCTATTTCCGGAAAAGCGCCGAGCATCTCGACCCAAGGGAGGCGGCTTTGCTGGCGGCGGCCCTCCCCAACCCCCGCCTGCGCAATCCAGCGCGGCCAGGGCGGCGGCTCGCGGGGCATGCCGCGACGATCATGGCTCGCGCGAGAGGCGTCGAGACATCTTGCACGCGATAAAGCCCTTATTTGCTAAGGCGAAGGCGCTTTAACTAGCCAGAGCGAAGTTTTCATTGTAAGAGGCCGGTTCACGTTTGAAGTCGCGGCGCCGAGAGGCCTCGCGAGAACTCTTGATTGAGATCATCGATATGGCTGTTCCGAAACGCAAAACCTCCCCCATGAAGCGCGGATTTCGCCGCTCCGCCGATGCGGTGAAGGCTCCGACCTATGTTGAAGACAAGGATTCCGGCGAGCTGCGCCGTCCGCATCACGTCGATCTGAAGACCGGTATGTATCGCGGCCGCCAGATTTTTACGCCGAAGACCAAGGAAGCGTAAGGATTTACGCGGGGATATCGAGTTTCCCGCGTAACGACTTAGCCTGATGGAGATCGCAGTAAAGCCGATGATCTGATCCGGTCAGATGGATCTGCGAAACAGCGCGCCGGTCATCAGGCGAAAATATAAATAATCCGCGCGCCAGAATCAGCTCTGCGCGCCGCGTCCGGCGACCGCACCAGCAAGTTGCGGATGGCGGCCTCGGAGATGAGCGTCGCGCTCAGGCCGCCGCCAAAAGCCGCTGCGACACGAGTTCACGCAGCGCGCGTATGTCGCGGGCGAAAAACCTGATCCCCTCGGAGAGCTTTTCGGTCGCCATTGCGTCCTCGTTGAGAAGGAAACGGAAGGTTTTCTCGTCGAGAGACAGGCGCGCCGGGGCGCGGGGCGCCGCTGATGCGGGATCGAGCCGGCGCGGCAAATCGCCGTTATCCTTGGCGAGATCGTCGAGCAATTGCGGCGAAATGGTCAGCCGGTCGCAGCCGGCGAGCGCCTCGATCTCGCCCGTGTTGCGGAAAGAGGCGCCCATGACCACGGTCTTGATCTCGAACGCTTTATAATAATCATAGATTTGACGCACGGAGAGGACGCCGGGGTCGGTTTCCGGCGTGTAAGTTTTGCCTTCCGCTTTGACGTGCCAATCGAGAATGCGGCCGACGAAAGGCGAAATCAGAAAGGCGCCCGCATCGGCGCTGGCCGCTGCCTGAGCCAGCGAAAAAACCAACGTCATATTGCAGTCTATCCCCTCGCCCTGGAGAATTTCTGCGGCGCGAACGCCTTCCCAGGTCGCGGCGATCTTAATCAGGATGCGCTTGCGGGAGACGCCGCGTCTTTCATATTCGGCGATGATCGAGCGAGCCTTGGCGACGGTTCCATCAACATCGAAAGACAGGTCAGCGTCGACCTCAGTCGAAACCCGGCCCGGCACGATTTTGGTCAGCTCTTCACCAAAGTTGACGGCCAGCCGCTCCGCGACTTCGCTGGTCAAACGGTCGTGACTTCGCCCCCAAACGATCGCTTCGGAAACCAGCGGCGCATAGGTCTGCAATTGCGCGGCTTTCAAAATCAAGGTCGGGTTTGTCGTGGCGTCCACCGGAGCGAAGGCGCGAATCGCCTCCATGTCGCCTGTGTCGGCGACGACGGTGGTCATGGCTTTCAATTGGTCCAGCTTGGACGGCATGGGTCGATCCGATCGAACAAGAACAGAGGTTGAGATTTTTCGGTCCAACGCGCCTGCGGCGGTATTGTTGCAGCGACGAATGTTTTCGAGGCCAAACGCTGGCAGCTTAAATCAAATCCGCGCCAATGTCGCGCTCGGACTCGGGGCAGAGGTCATTTGCGCCCAAAGTCGCGATGGATTCCGGAAAGCACGATTTAAGCCAATTTCAGTAGGTTACGGCCCTGATTTAAGGCATAATCTTTGCTCGAAGGCCTTGCCTCTTTTCGTGATTATGCTCCGGCTCCGCCTGAAGATCGAACTGCAACGCCCGGCGGATGCGCTCGAAATCAACTGGCTTGGTCAGAAAATCGTCAAAGCCCACCGCTTCGGCGGCGCGGCGGTGTTCGTCGAAGGCGTTTGCGGTCAGCGCAATCAGCCGGACGGGGACAGCCCCAGTTGCGGTCTCCGCCGCCCTGATTCGCCGCGCCGCCTCCATGCCGTCGATGCCCGGCATTCTGATATCGAGAAAAATAATATCGAATTTCGCACCCAATGGCGATAACGCCCGCTCGGCCCGCGCCACGGCGGTCAGGCCGTCGGCGGCGCGCGTGACTCTGCCGCCCAGCCTCTCAAGATGTCGCGTCGTCAGCAAAGCGTTGATGTCATTGTCTTCAGCAAGAAGGATCTCATAGCCGGGCTTTTTCGCCTCCGCCGTCTCCGCGCGTTCAGCCGAGGCGGCCGCTTCCTTCAGTTCCCAGACTTCGTCCCGCAAGGCCTCGCGTTCGTCAATGAGGGTGGACAGGGCGCCTCTGGACGCCATGCGGGCGCATATGAAGCCGAGCGCAGCGGCCAGACAGAGGAGCGCAACCCACAGAATAACGCTGTCGCCCAAAAGCCACGCCATCAAGGCCGCCGGCGAGACCGGCGGCTGGGCGTTGATGGCGACTCCTGCGTTCACGTCTCAGATCTCCGCCGATCATCGCGGCTTCGATTCCGATTTAAAGAAAAAGATTTGAAATTCCGTTTCCAAAGCCGGCGAGAATTTTGGAGACGCGCGGACGCGCGTTCAGACCAGCCGGATTCAAAACCGTCGGATGAACGCATGACCGATCCAACTTAGAACGGTCATGCATGAATCCGCGCGGCGACTGCGAAAAAGCGAGATTGAATTAGCGCATCAGCCGCAACAGCGCGCGCCCTGCAGTCGAATGATGAAGCTCTTTGGCGTTGAGCGTTCCATCGTGGTCGACGTCAGCTGCATTGAACAGTTTTTCGACGATGCTCAGATATTCGTCTTTGCTCAAGGTGCCGTCATTATCGGGATCGGCCGCCTTGAATTCCTTACCGCCAATGCGGCCCTGAACCTCTTTGGCGTCGAGGGTCTGGTCGCTGTCTTTGTTAAGTTTGTCGAATTCGGCTCCAGCGGCCGCCTTGACCTCGTTGAGATCGAGAGTTTTGTCGTCGTCCGTGTCGAAAGCGGAAATCGCGTCGGATGCAGCCAAAGCAGCAGGGGCCGAATGCAACAGCAGCCCCGCAGCCAAAACGCCATAGAAGCCAATTTTACCCATAGACGAACAACGGTCCAGCATAATGAGACTCCGTGACAACAGAGCTTAGATTATAGCCCAAAACGCCTCAAAATTCTACATAACGCACAGGACAAAAAATAATTAATCCATGTATTAGGAAATAATTCATGGGCTCCATAGAATTATTCCCGTCCGTTCCTGCAAATCTATCTCGCCTGCAAGTCTATCCAGCCCGCAAGTCTATCTCGGGCGGAAGTTGACCGGCACCGTTAGATTGCCCGCGACCTCGGGAGGCGGCGGAGGAAATGGGCTCGAACGGTGCACCATGGCGACTGCCTCCTGATCCAGCGCCGAGGAACCGGAGCTGCGGACGAGCCGGACAGAAACGACGCGACCGCCCCGATCGACCGAGAAGCTGACCGCAGCGGTGCCTTGCTGTCCCTGCGCCGATTCAGGATAGCGCTTGTTCCGGTTGAGTTGCGCCGAAACGAGACTGCCCCAATTCGAAGCCGACGCCGCCCCCGAGGCGCCTTGCGCCGGGGCCGCCGCGCGAGCGCCAGCGACTTGGCGCGGCGGCGCGGTGGTGCGCGGGGCCGGCGGCTGGCGGTCCTTCTTCACCACCGGCTTTGGAACTTCTTTGACGGTTTTCTTCACTGGGATCGGTTTCGGCTTTGGCACCGCGATGAGGACAGCTTCAGGCTTCGGCGCCGGCGGCAGATCTGGAACGGCCATCTCCTGCGGCGGCTCGATCTCCTGCTCGGGCTGGGCCTCCGTCTGCTGCGGCCCCGGCGTCACTTCGGCGACGCTCTCTTGCGGCTGCGCAACCGCCAGCGGCGGAAGCTCCATCATTACGACGGGCTCCGGCGCTCCGGCGGATGTCGTCGTGTCCGACTTGTGAATCAGCCAAAAGAGAAGTCCGGCATGAATGAGCAGCACGATGACGATGGCCGGAAGCCAGTGACGCCAGGATGGCGCTGAACTGTCCGGCAGAATCGTATGAACGTTCGCGTTCATGGATGATCCGGCGCCTTGGCGTCCGCCGCTTCGAGGCCGACGAGGCCGATTTTCAGATAGCCCGCGCTGCGAAGCAGGTTCATCGTCTCCATTACGTCGCCATAGGAGACAGTTTTGTCGGCCCGAACGAATACGCGCTGCTCCTTGTCGTTCTGCGTCGCCGCATCGAGCGCGCCGCCAAGACCTTCGCGACTGATCGCGTCTTCGCCAAGCGCCAAAGAGCGGTCCGCTTTTATCGTCAGAAACAGCGGCTTGTCCGGCCGCTGAGCCGGCTGCGCCGTAGAAGCCGGAAGGTCGACATTGACGTCGACGGTCGACAGCGGCGCGGCGACCATGAAAATAATCAACAAGACGAGAATGACGTCGATGAACGGCGTGACGTTGATCTCGTGATTGACCTCGAGATCATCTTCGCCGGAGGAGAGCCGAACAGCCATCGCCGGTCACTCCGCAGGTTTGCGCATCGCGACGATATGCCCGTCATCCTTGCGGCGGGGCATCGCCTCGCGATCGAGGTCACGAGAGATATGGCGAAGCACCTCGGCCGAGGCGTCGCCGAGCCGGGCGCGATACCCGGCGATGGAGCGGGCGAACATATTGTAGATCATCACGGCGGGAATGGCCGCGACAAGGCCCGTCGCCGTCGCCAGCAAGGCTTCCGCGATGCCCGGCGCCACAACGGCGAGATTGGTCGTATGGCTTTTCGAGATGCCGATGAAGCTGTCCATGATGCCCCAGACGGTCCCGAACAAGCCGACGAAGGGGGCTGTTGAGCCAATCGTTGCAAGCGTGCCGATCCCCCGCGTCATGGTTCTACCAGCATGAGCCTCGATGCGAGACAATAAAGCCGCGACGCGCTCCTTGACGCCATCGGCGGGCAGGCCGGCTGAACGATCGGCTTCGCCGACCGCAGCCGCGGTCAAACGCGCCACTGGCGCGCGCGATTTCCCAAAGGCGTCCGCCGCGGCGCGGAGACTTGGCGCCTCGGCGAGCAGCCTGAGGCCGCGCCGCGCTGCTTGCTGAGCTCCCCAAAGCTCAAGGCTTTTGGCGAGCCAGATAGTCCAAGTCACAAACGACGCGAAAGCCAATCCCACCATGACTGCTTTCACGATTGGATTTGCGTGGAGGAACATGCCCCACGGCGACAGATCGTGCGGCAGATCGGAGGGAAGAAAACCATCGGCGTTCGAGGGCGGCTTGATCGCATCCGGCTCTGGATTGGCTGGCGCGGGCGAAATGGCCTGCGCGTCGGCGGCCGGAGCGGAATTTGGCGCGGCCGCCACGGGGACTGATGTCTCTGCGGGGGCCTGCGCCAGCGCCGGAGCCGCGCATAGGCAGAAGCTCAATGCGGCAGCCGCAAGAATTTTCGCGGCGATAGTTCCGCCAAGACCGCCCGGCCGATTGGCCATAACATCATTTTCCGCGCGCGTCATAGAAGAGGCCTTTCCAATAAGTCATCTAGCTCAAGGCTGGCTCAAGAGGGCAGTTTTCCCAGCCAGCAGGTTCTGTCGGAGGCGTTATAATATAACAGGAAGGCCGGTTCACCTATTCCTTGTCCGCCCATGCGAGCGAATTCAGACCTGACCCCATTGCCTCAGCAAATTATGATAAGTCGCCGTCAGCGAAACCAGCGCTGGATTTCCTGGAACATCTCGCGTCAATTGCATGATCGCGGCGTCGAGCTCAAACAGCAGGGCGCGCCGGGTCTTGTCTGCGACGAGGCTCTGAATCCAAAAAAACGACGCCAAGCGCGCGCCCCGCGTAATCGGGGCGACCTCATGCCGACTGTCCGCCGGATAGATCACAAGATCTCCAGCCGGCAATTTGACCGAATGGCTACCGTAAGTGTCCTCGACGGTCAATTCGCCGCCATCATATTCAGCGGGATCGCTGAGGAATAAAGTCGCCGAGACATCGGTTCGGATGCGGATCGCCCCATCAAACGATTGACGGATGGCATTGTCGACATGCAGCCCAAATCCCATTCCCATCTCATATCGATTGAATAGAGGCGGAAAGACCGTGTGGGGCAGAACCGCTGAAATAAACAAAGGGGAGCGTAGCAAGGCGCGGACGATCATTTCGCCCAATTTGCGGTGTTCTGGGCCGCCCTCCGGCAACTGTAAATTGTTCTTCACCTGCTTGGATTGATGCCCGGCCGTCGCGCGGCCATCGACCCAGGCGGCTCGCTGCATCGCCTCGCGGCATTTGGCGAGCTGATCTTTGTCGAGGACATCAGGTATGTGAACGATCATAACTGCCTCAAGGTTTGAGGGTCTGCTCGCATCGTCGGAGACCGCAAAGCCGATGTCTTGAGGCCATGGCGGCGGCGCAGCCATATCAGCAGGCCGGTCAGAAAGAACAGAGTCGGCGAGAACCCGCAGACAACAACGATGGCGCGCCATAGCGGGCCGTGATCTTTGCCTTCATGAATGCGGCGCAGCCAGATGGTGAAGGCATCGCCGGAGGCGACGGGCGCAACGGTCAGCGCCGAAGTCGCATCGTCAATGAGCGCCGTCTGCGATTGGCCGTCGGGCTTCGCCATTTGAACGCGCCAGACCCGCGCCTGCCCCGCTGGCGGCGTCAGCGAAACCGGCTGCAATCCTTCGCCGCTCTGCAACGCTAGATCAACAGCGCGCTGCGGATCCAGCGCCGGCTGGCGCATCCCGCCGCCGGCGGAGGCTTGACGCGCCGGCTGCGGCGAGACCTCGGCGAAAAACCCGATCACCGCGCGCGCCTGCTGCGGAAAGCTTTGAATAATGCCGGTCACAGCCATGACCGCCAATGGGCCCGCGATCCAGAAGCCTGCCATATGATGCAGATTGAAGCTGAGCTGCGGACCGCGCCGCCAACGCAGCAGCTTGTGCAGGCTGACGGAGCGCCGCCACCATAGCCATAAGCCGGTCAAAACCATCGTCAGAAGGCCGACCCCGATCCAACCCACGATCTGCCGGCCGACATCCGCGCTCAGCAGATTGGCATGCAGCGAATGCGCGATGCCGACAAAGCCGCCGCGCTGATCGGCGACGTCGAGAACGCGGCCGGTCGGCGGATCGAGATAAGCGACGCGCGCCTGATCCGGCGCCGCGCCGCCGCGCAACACAATAGTCACCGGCGCGCCTGTCTCCCGCGGCCAACGCAGCGCGATCGCGCGCGAGCCTTGGGCCGCCGCCGCCGCATTGGCGAGATAGACGCCGGCTGGCTGCTCGACCGCGCTGCCCGTTACGGCATAGCGCGAAGGGGCAAACAATCTGTCGAGTTCGCCGCCGAAAACGAGCGTGACGCCAGTAAGGCCCATCGGGACGAGCAGAATACCCAAGCCAAGCCCGATCCAGAGGTGGATTTGACGCCATATCCGTCGGCTAAAAGTGAAATGAGAAACGCGCATATCGCCCGACGCTAGAAAACCAGCACGGCGCTTCCCTACCAGCTTCCAGATGCCGAAATCAAGCAAAAGATAGTTTATAATTGTTCTAATTTGAATATTATTCAAGGCGATTGCCTATAATTAGCCCGTCATGTAGTATTGAAACTTCTAAATACTATTTAGACTAAATATAAACTAGGCGCATGGGGGAATTATTTTATGGTTGAGACATCAATGGGGGGAGTATTGGTCAGCGAGTTCAAGTCTCCGCGCCGCTGTGCTTCTAGATTCATTCTAGGCAAGGCTCGAAGTCCGATGGCGCGGGCGGCGGTCAGCATAGCTTCGGTGATGCTCGCCGACGTCGCAGCCGCGAAAGACGCATCCGCGCCGGACGATGCTACTATCGCCCTCGACCAGATCGACGTCGATAGTCAAGGCCAAGGCAAGGATCAAGGCTCCGACTACAATCCTCGAACGCTCGGACTACAGCGCATTGCGACGCCGATCCTCGATACGGCGCAAAGCATCACGGTGGTGCCTCAGCAACTGATCCAAGATCAGAAAGACTCGACAGTAGTCGAGGCTCTGCACAATGTCCCGGGCGTCACCTTTTTTGGCGGCGAAGGCGGCACGCAAGGCGACAATATCGCCATCCACGGCTATTCGGCCCGCAATGATTTCTATCGCGACGGGGTTCGCGATCCGGGTTGGTACACGCGCGACACCTTCAGCATACAGGAAATAGAAGTGTTGAAGGGGCCATCCTCGTTCCTGTTCGGACGCGGCTCGACCGGCGGCGTCATCAACATGACCAGCAAATTGCCGGTCTTCGCGAATTTCACGACCATCGAAATGTCCGGCTACACTGCGCCGGGCGGCCGCGTGACGGCGGACATCAACAGGACATTCGGCGATACGGCGGCTCGCATCGTTCTGCTTGGCAACGATACCGACGTCGCCGGCCGGGATTTCGCCAACACGAAGCGCGCGGGCATCGCTCCTTCGATCGCCATGAACATGACGCCCGACACGAAGGTCACGCTCAGCTATATCTATCAAAAAGATCAGAACATACCCGATTACGGCATTCCATTATTGCCGGGCGCCTTTACCGGCACCACCTTCGGCCTACCCGCGCCAGTAAACAAGGATACGTTTTACGGCAGGGTCAATTCAGGTTTCTCCGATCAGGAAAACGTTGAGGCGCATATCATAACGGCGAGGATCGATCACGAGTTCAATGCCAATTGGAACGTCAGCAACGTTACGCGTTTTTCGTATATTGATCGTTTCGTGCGGGTCCGCGATGTTCAAACCAACAATGGAACGCCGTTCGGACAAGCCGTGGGCGGCGTTCCGCTTACGAACGCTCAACTACTTGGGTTCCCGCTGACCAACCTCTTCTATCAAAGCGCCGAGAACTTCCAAAATCACACGCAGAATTCTCTTCTGACCAACCAGACCGATCTCGTCGGTCATTTCGACACCGGCTTCCTGCAACATACTCTGCTGGCGGGGATGGAGCTCTCGCAAGAGACTCGCGATCAATATCGAACCAACATCATCAACGCCGATCGCGTCAATATCGCCTTCCCCAATCCTTTCCCGCAAAATCCGGGAATGCTCAATCCCATCAGCAGCGATCAGGGCGATCTTGGCCGCACCATCGGCGTTTACGCGAACGACCAAATCAAGCTGAATCAGTATTTCGAAGTCCTCGCCGGCTTGCGTTACGATCTCTTCAAAGTCTGGCAATCCTTCGGAAACGTGCCGACCGGCGAGAAGGTGTTTGTATCTCAGATCAATGCGGCGACGCCCTTTAACACCACCAGCAACACCAATTTCCTCAGCTGGCGCGCCGGCGGCGTGTTCCATCCGGTTCCAAACGCCAGCGTCTATTTCACCTATGGCACGTCCTTTGATCCCTCGAGCGAGTTCCTGACCCTCACCGGCGGCCAGCAGGATCTCCAACCGACGACCAACAAGAATTATGAATTGGGCGGTAAGATTGATCTTCTCGAAAGTCGTCTCAGCCTGACCAGCGCCTTGTTCCAGGTCACTCAGAACAACGCCATTGAGACCATCAACGCGGCGGAGGGGCTCTTTGCGGAAGTCGGTCAGACGCGCGTGCGAGGAGCGGAAATCGGGATCGCCGGCAAGGTTACGGAAGCCTGGAGCGTCTTCGGCGGTTACACTTATATGGTCGGCAAGGTGCTCGCCAGCGCGAACAACGCCGGCATTTTCGTCAGCACGCCTGGCAATCAGCTGCAGAACGTGCCGAACAACACCTTCGCGCTGACTAACACTTATGCAATCACGCCTGCGTTGACCGTCGGCGGCAGCGCCTTTTACGTTAGTTCGCGCTATACAAATTCGACCGATCTTGGCCGCGTCCCAGGTTACTGGCGCTTCGATTTGCTCGGATACTATCGAGTCGACGAGCATTTCTTGTTGCAGGCGAATATCATCAATCTCGCCGATACGAAGAATTTCGAAACGATTTCAGGCTTTGGCGCCGCGACGCCAGGCCCCGGCAGATCCGCCATCGTGACCGCCAAGATTACGTTCTAGCGCTTCGAGGCCGCTTTGGCGCGTTGCCGATGCGGCCTCAATGGGCCATGAACACCGGGAGATTGGCGTCGGCCAATATCTCGCTCGTCACCTTGCCAAAGATGAGTTGGCGCAACCGGCTTCGCGTATATCCGCCCTTGATGAGGAGATCGGCTCCGAGCGTCGCCGCGGCATCAAGCAGCGCGGCTGCGGGAGAGTTTGACGTCGGGCCGACGAGACCAACCCGGGCGGGCGCGCCATGGCGCCGTAAACTCTTCGCCACTTGTTCGTCGCTCGGGCCCGGCAACCGCGGTCCTGGAACCGTCAAGATAATGACGTCCTCCGCGCGGACCAGCAGCGGCATGGCGAAAGCTATGGTTCGCGCCGTATCCGTGGTTCCGTTCCAGGCGATAACGATGCGCGCGCCAAGCGTTTGGGGCGGATTTAGCGGCGCGATCAAGACTGGCCTGCCGCTTTCGAACAATGCTGCTTCAAGCGTCGACTTGCGCGGCTGGCGCGGGCCTGATCCCGGTCGTCCGACTACCGTGACATCGAAGACGCGGCCATATTCGCCGATTCCATTATCTGACACGAGCGCTTCCCCCGTCCAACCGAACGACGGGGATTCCGCATCCTCTCGATGGCGCCTAACGCCGTGAGCGATCATGAACGCCTCCAATGCCCGGCGGCTATGGTCGAGCACATCGCGGCGGGTTCGATCGTCGAGGATAACTCCGCTCAAAGCGAAATCGGCGGCTACAAATTCGGCGATGTCCGGGCCAATCGCCGCCCCCTCCACATAGCTGTTGAACTCCCTGGCCAGAAGCAAGGCGGTTTCCATGACCGCGTCCATCAGCGCATGCTCCTCGACCGGGATCAGGATGGCTTTCATCAGCGAGCCTCCGCATGGAGTAATCACATCGCGATCATGCGCTGTTTTTCGACGCGACGCATCAGATGACGCCGAGATTCGAGCGCGCTCTGCCGCGCCGGACGCGAAGGGAAAGCCCACCGCACAGCCAAACGGCGCTTTGCAAAGCTCTTGATTGCGCCCTTCAGATTGCGCAGCATGGTCTCGTAGTTAAAAAACGAAAACGGGAGGATTGATGCGTAAATTCCTTATTACATTTTTGGCCGCGCTATTTTGCCTGACGATGCTTTCGTCATCGCAGGCATCAACCCAGAGACATGGGTTCGGCGGCCATCGGTCAGGTCATGGCCGCCATTGGCATCATCGTGGTTGCACACATAGATGGGCTGCGGGCCCCATCGGAGGCCACGGCGGAAAGCGATGCTGGTAAGAGGGAAATCGTTCCATCGTCAAGATCGACGATAGAGGATTAAGCCGCGCCCCGTCCGGCCAAATGCCGGCGCTAAAGCCCAACCACGAAATCCGAGGCTCCTCCTCCGACCGAAGGAAGCTGCGACACTTGTGACGATTGACAATTATGGTAACGTAATCCTCACCGCAGTGAGGCCTCACTGCGGGCTACAGCCACAGTGGGGACCGTGGCCGTAACTGAGACTATGACTGCGCTGGTGGGGACCGTTGCGCGGTCGTAGTTAGCAGAGGATTCCCCGATCAGGCTACCTGACGGCACGATTCCGATTTCTTCTGACTTGGACCAGGCTTTCGAGCCTGGTTCTTATTACGCCTTGATAGAGTCTTTGGCCGGTTCGTCAAAAACTCAAATGTATCATAGCACAATAAACGCTTCCTGTTTGTCGGGTCGCCGACGTATGCCCGCATTAAAACGCGAGGTGGTCGGGACGGTGGCGCAGGCGCAACAATAAGCGGAATACTTCCCCTCGGACTGATCGCTGGCATCCCGACCGCTCGAATCAGTTGTGTCCGCGGCAACTGGAACTTTACCGAGAACTGTACATTTCAAATCTGCAGCATGACGCTGTTGAGAGGCAGCGCCCATGTTTTTCCCCTGGCACACAGTTATGATGCTTGCGATCGAATCGAATGGCGTGATTGGCCTGCGCCTCATTAAGCTGGCGAGTGGCGGCAGCGATGCGGGGGACGAGTTCGGTCTAATGCTTCGCGAAAAAATCGACGCCGCTGTTGAAGCCCGCGAGACGCTACTGTCCGGCGGGACCGTTGCTCTCGTCGTCGATAGATATCGGGAACATGTTGCGGCTAACTCAGTCCGCCTTCGTCCGGCTTAAGACCGGCGCGGCCCGTTCTCCGTCGCGGCGTTTTCGTTTCTCAAGTCGCCGCCCGGCATCCCTTGAACTCACGGCCGCAAGGGTCGGATTCTCGCATCACTCAGGAGGCAAAATTATAAGCGCGCCGAGGTCCCGGAGCGCTTTCAATTCTTCGTCCTTGGCGTTTAGGGGAGCTCTTACTTTGATAGTATCCCCCGTTCTTTCCTTCAGAGTTTCTTCGACGGCCTTGGTCGCGCTGATGAAATCAAGAGGGCCAAATCTCGATTTCGGCGTCGCTTCGAGGTCATCATATATCTCTACTACCCAGGTTTGTATCGCCATCTGACTCCCCCGCCGCCCCATTACCGAACGTTTACTTTGTTAAGCGCGAAATGGGGCTGAAGCCGGGCAATGGTAACGCATGGACGCAAGGCCGACCCGGCGGAAGGGCGTCACAAAACCGCATGCGACGCTACTTGATCACGCTAAAGTCGTCCCCCATTGTCTACCCTGGCCAAAAGGTTTAGTTGCTTTCGGACTGATCAACTGGAGGGGATGGCAGTGGTTAAACGCATTTCAGCGGCTTTGTTCGCATTTGCCGTCATTTCGGGCGCATCCGCATACGCTCAGACGGCCGGCGAAGACTCCGCAACCCCGCCTGCCGATCCAAACGCAGCTTTGTTGAACCAGGACTACCTGACCGCCACAGGCGCAACAGTGCCTCATCCGGGCGTTCCCCAGGGCTCGGCGGAGACCCCTCTCGATCGGGACATCGCCGACGAAGACAAACGCATAGACAATAGCATCTGCAGCAACTGCCGCTAGCGCGCGTGGCGACGCCCCGCGTCATCTCCGCCGAGCGCGGCGTCATCATGACCGTGCGGGCTACGTCCGCAACAAGTTTCCTCCGCGATGAAATCGCCGCGTAACAAGCGGCGCGTAGATTCTCTCCATAGACAATTTTGGCCGGCAGCATCCTGGCTCATCGGTCAAAAAGACGCGGGACCCCATTCCGCGCGGGAGCCGGCCGTTTCGCCACCCCCTTGGAGCAGATCGACTAATTCCCTTGGTCCAAGGCCCAACGATCGTGATCCGGTAGCTTTTGATGTTGGCTGCCCCCGCCGCTCTCTGGGCCGGCGGCTCCCGTTTAGGAGGATCGGCGTATCGCTGAGTAGGCCGGCGCGATTGCGCCTCGGCCAAGCGCCTTTCGACTGGGCAACGGCCGCACCGTTCGTCAGCTATGTGCGAGCTGTTCCGCGGCCATTTTCGGAGACTGATATGTTGCGCGTCGTTTTCGTTTTACTTTGCATGATAATCACCGCAATCAGCCCTGCGCTGGCGTCCGACAAGGACGATGCCATAGCGCGGGTCCGGCAAGCAATAGATGCATGGAACAAGGGCGACACGGCAGCCGTGACCCCTCACCTGATGCCTTCGCTCGTAATCATAGACGATCTCGCGCCCAACCATTTCCAGGGCGCTAATGCGGTGTCGGATTGGCTCGAAGCTTATGCCGCAGACCTCCGCGAAGAACGCGATCACGGACCCTTCAGAGCAGTTGTCCAAGCCATGGCTGGGCACCTTTTGCGGGACGAGATCGCCGCCGGATCTCATGATCGACGCTGATTCTCGCGGCTCAGCCCCATAGCGCTCGCCTTTGACGCGCGGCGCGCCCTCGCAGTCTAAAAACACCTCGGACGGCGTCTGGCGCTAAAGCGCTTGCCGCTCAGGGCTCGCGGGTGTTGTTACAATCATAACAAACTTGCCATGCGGCGTAACCACGACGTAACGCGGCCGCTCCCACTATGCTTGGCAACGGAGGCGCAAGATGTACAGGCTCGTCATTTTTGATTTTGACGGCACCTTGGCCGACAGTGGCGAGTGGGCGGCCCGCGCGCTGAATCGGCTGGCCGCTCGCTACGGCTTTCGCAGCGTGAGCGATGAAGAGATCGCGATGCTAAGAGGCCAGGACACTCGTGCGGTGCTGCGGTATCTGGGCATTCGCGCTTGGAAGCTGCCGTTCATCGTCAAAGATATGCGCCGTCAAATGGCTGAGGAAACGCCCTTCATCCCCCTCTTTGAGGGAACGGAGGCCATGCTTCGGTCTCTGGTTGAACGCGGCATCGCGGTCGCCCTGGTCAGTTCCAACTCCGAGGATAATGTGCGTCGGATTCTTGGCGGCGACTGCGCTGCCCTCATTGGCTGTTACGAATGCGGCGCTTCGGTCTTCGGCAAGAAGTCCAAATTTCGACGCGTGCTCAGGCAGACAAGAGCCGCCAACTCGGAAGTTATCTGCATTGGCGATGAGGCTCGCGACATCGAAGCTGCGTCTGGCGCGGGATTGGCCTCCGGCGCAGTTACCTGGGGCTACGCCACGGCCGAATTTTTAGAGCGCCAACGCCCCACAATGTTGTTCGGCGAGATGAAGGAAATCGCGGAGAGGCTCTCCACCTGCGACAAACATTGGCGGGACGGCGCGCTTAATGAGGGAGCGGCTCACATAGGTAATTCCAACAAAAGCAATTCATTCAATCCAGGCCTCCGAGCGGAGGCGGCTCAATAGGGCGTGCCTTTGGCGCGCTCCGCGCCGAGGGCGCGCGCATACCATTCGAGCTCTCCGAGAAAACGCGCCGCCCGCGGCGCAAACGCCGGGTCTCGAGCATGCCCCTCATCATCAAACGCATTGCCGACGTTGGGCGCCGGCAGGATGCTTGGGATGCTTGGCATTCCAAGCTCGCTCAGCGTCATCCGCAATTGCATCGCCGCCCGGACGCCGCCGTAGGGGCCAGCCGAATAGCAAAGAATCGCGGATGGACGCCAAAAATACTCCTCCAGAAAGTGATCGAGCAGGTTTTTCAAGGCGGGAGGGATGCCGTTGTTATATTCGCCGCTGACAATTACAAAGGCGTCGGCTTTTCGGTAGATTCCCGCGAGCTCCTTTAAATTGGACGGCGCGTCGTCGCCATACTCCTTGTACATGCGGTCGAGCAAAGGCAATTGATAGACCATCGGGTCGATCAAAGTCGCCACATGGCCGCGGGCGGTAATCTGCGTTTCAATAAAGCGCGCGGCTTTGATGCCCTGACGCGCCGTTCTGACGGATCCGTAGAGAATGGCGATGTTCAGCGGCATTGAGTCCTCATGGCGAATGGCGCTCGCCGATTAGATAGCGCGGTATCCGTTCCGTCGACTCGCAAGACGCCGAATCCGAATAAAGGCAGAGTTTCGCATCCGCCTTCAAGCGTCAAGCAATGACGAGACGAGCCACCCGCATTCGCTTCAATTCCGGAATGCATGAGCCGCATTGGAACGAGCTCTGAGGCCGATTGCGCCGACATCACTGAAGCCAGCTTTTATCGCCGCCTCAATCACGCCTTGGGTTCCAACGCGTCCGGCGCGGCGGCTGCGCGGTATGGAGGGAGGCCAGGGTTTGAATGCCATCCTCGGCGCCGTCTGCCACATCCCCACAAAAAAACGCCGCGCATCGCATACGACCCGAAGGACGCAGGATGACTGCGGCGTTACTAAAGTCGGGGGCCTGTCATTGGACCTAGCTAACCAAAGCAATTCCGGCGCCAATCCGAGCAACATGGGGACATCGCAACGCCAGCGCCCCTTCAAGAAAGGCCGTCTCCGGCTCAATAATCTTACGTTTTCAGAGACGTAGGAATTTTTGCGATGCGTCGCCGAGGCCCGCTCGCTTCTCGCCCAGATGGCGAGACGGAAAGATCTTCAAGTGCGGCGCCGCTCTGCTAGAGATCGATAGGCAACGGGCTTAGCCGCGACGGCGCTATTTTTAGGCGCATTGCTCAACCGACGCGCATGGTCCCCATAGCCTATTTCCTGGACATTCGAGCGCTGCAACTCGGCCAATTTGCTTGCTCGACGGCATGAATTATGCGATGAGTTATATGTTCTCATTCAAGATGCGGTAATCAGGACATGTTCTCCAACAAGCTTATTCTAGCCGTAGTGGGACTGTGCTTGGGCGCTGTCGCTTTACCAGGCGCAGGCAATGCCAACTCACTTGGAACGGTTGACGGAATGCCTTTCTGGGGCATCCCCTACCCTTACGGATTTGTCTATCGTCGGCCGCCGGCTGAATGCTACGAAATTCATCCGGTATATACGCCCGACGGCCCCCGCCTCGAACAGACATGGGTCTGCGGATCGCCTGTTTCAGCTCGGTATTGAATTGAGCGATTCAAGCATCAAGAAGGATTCAATTCTTCTTGATGCTTGAATTTGTCTCGGAGACATTGCATCTCCGATGCGCTTTTGCTGAGATTTATCGCCGCCGACCCGAGCGGGTAGCGCACTGCTTTAGTATATTGGATGTAAATAAATTATTTAATTTGAGTTTGCCCTAATAAATAAATGCCAGTCACATGAATTGGCATTAAATAAATCAGATTCTTTGGAGTTATCTCTGAACGCATGTGTTTCTGATAATTATTCCATAGAACTGTTATGTACTTCGACTGCGCATCAAACCGTTCTTCAACATGTGTTCATGCGTATTAGCTCCGCTCCGGCTTCAACGAAATTCTTAGGGAAGGATTGGGGGCAATAGCGCTCTTCGTCCTGCCGACAAAAGCAATATGCAATATACATTGATCATACGCGGCCAGGCTGCGGCAAGCTTAAGCGCTTAAGTGCTAAATCGCACATCTCAATCGAGATAAAAGCTTGGGTGTCTTGATGCTAGAATCGTAAATGTGATATCGGACATTATTTATCCGATCAAGCCGTTAAGTGAGTTGACCAAAATGCTGCAGATCAACAAACGGGCTTCCATTTCCAACCACGATTCTCAAAAAAACGTGGCTCCGTTCCTTGATGTGCTTAATAATTCAGCCAGAATTATCAGACGGCAACTTCCGATCGTATCGGTAATTATATTTTGTTGTCTGGCTCTCGCCGCACTTTATCTGTTCATAACCCCGCCCAAATTCACGGCGACCGGGTCGATGGTCATCGATACCCGTAAAGTTCAAATACTGCAGCAGCAGCAGTCGGTGCTAGGCGACGTCCAGATCGACGCATCGACGGTTCAAACTCAAGTTGAGGTGTTGAAGTCGGAAAATGTAGCTCTATCGGTCATTCGAAAGCTTCATTTGATTGATGATCCCGAGTTCGTCCCTCCTGCCAACGGGCCAACGAAAGGTCTTTTTAGCTTTCTGTTCCCTTCGGCGACTTCAAGGCCAATGTCTGAATCCGAACGCGAGCAAATCGCGTTAGCCGCCTTTCAAGGGGGGCTCACGGTCAGTCGCGAGGGCCTGACTTATGTCATCGATCTCGGGTTCACGTCGCTGAACGCAGAAAAGTCCGCCCGGATCGTCAACACGCTGGTCGAGTCCTTCATAGAAGATCAACTCGACGCCAAATATCAGGCCGCCCGGCGCGCAGGCAATTGGTTGCTCGAACGCATCAAGGAATTGCGGGCGCAAGCGTCGGCGGCCGAGCGCGCCGTCATTGATTTCAAGCAGCAAAACAATCTGGTCGATACTGGCCCCATTGCGAATGGCCCGGCAAACGCCGCCAGAATGATCAACGATCAGCAGCTTTCCGAGGTCAGTAGCCAGTTGATCCTCGCCAGCGCGGCGACCGCGGAAGCAAAAGCGCGCCTTGACCGCATCACCACCGTGATGTCGCAAGATGTTGCGGACGCCTCATTGGCGGACGCTCTGAAGAATGAAGTAATCGTCAAATTGCGGCAGCAATATCTGGATCTCGCTCAACGCGAAGCGATTTTCGCACAAAAATATGGCGTCAACCATTTGGCGACGGTTAATTTGCGCACGCAAATGCAGGAGGTCAAACACAGCATCAGCGATGAAATGCGCAAGATAGCGGAAAGCTATAAGAGCGACTACGAAATCGCCCGCGCGCGCGAACAAAGCCTCAAAAATAGCCTGGCCAACGCCGTCACCGAATCGCAAGCCATTGGTCCTGCCCGGGCGCAATTGAGGGAGCTCACGGCCAACGCGGATGCAGCGCGTACGCTCTATGACACCTTCCTGCAGCGTTATATGGAAGCGGTGCAGCAGCAGGACACGGTTCCGATCAGCGAAACCCGCATGATCAGCCCGGCTAATCCCCCCTTGAAGAAAAGCTCGCCCAAAGGAGCTCTCACTTTGCTGCTGGCGTTGGCTGGCGGCGGGATATTGAGTTTTGCGATCGCCTATCTGCGGGAAGTGTCCGATGGCGTTCTGCGCACCAGCGATCAAGTCGAGAGCACCCTGAATGTAAATTGTTTGGCTATGGCCCCCGCGCTCAAAATCGCTTCGAGCCGAGGCGAGGCCAAAGCCGCCGACGCCGAAGGTAAAATGGCGCCGACAGACGTTGATTTTCTGCGTTTTGTAGTTGATTCACCCTTCTCGCGTTACGCCGAGGCCATTCGTTCGGTCAAGATCGCCGCCGATCTCAACGGCGCGCTGAAATCGCACAAGGTTATCGGCATTACGTCAACTCTGCCGAACGAGGGCAAATCTACGCTCTCGGCCAATCTCGCGCATCTTATTGCTGACGCCGGCGGCAATGTGATCCTTGTTGACGCCGATCTGCGCAGTCCCTCCCTATCGCGTTGGCTCGCCTCAGATGCGCCGGGCCTGATCGATGTCGTGATAGGCAATATTTCGCTCGATGCGGCCGTCACCACCCTTCCCTCCACCAGATTGAACTTTTTGGCGGCGGGCGCGACGGCGAAGTTGCCTCATACGAACGAGATCCTCGCATCGGCCGCGATGAAAAATCTCATCGATTCCCTTCGGGTCAAATATGACTACATCATTGTCGACCTGTCGCCCGTGGCTCCAATCGTTGACGTTCGCGCGACGGGTCATATCATTGATACTTATGTCTATGTGATCGAATGGGGAAAGACGAAGGTCGACGTGATAGAGCGCGGGTTGTCCGAAGCTCAAGGGATATATGATCGCATGCTCGGCGTCGTCCTCAACAAGGTTGATACTGCGGCCCAGAGTCGATACGAGCGCTATCACGGCAATCATTATTACCGGAAGTATTATTCCAAATACGGATATGTCGAATAGGACGCGGCCTCAAAGCGACGCCCTTGCCGAACAAGGCGCCGCTCCGCTGGGCTGTTGCCGCTTCCGCCGTCGATTCCAGCGGGGGCGCGTAGCGTGCAGCGTGAACGCTCTCGAATCGTCTTTCTGCGCAGTCCGCTGGACAGAGCTTTAAAGATCGAGGACCAACGTTTCAGACCGGCTGCCTGAGCAACAGATCATCATCGTCTGGCGCCGGTCATGCTCCTCGGGGCTTCGCACCGCGTCCTGGTGCAGCGGCCTGCCCGCCTTCACTATTGTCTCGCAAGCCCCGCAAATGCCCTGCTCGCAGGAATAGGGCGCATCGATGCCGGCCGCGATTAGCGTGTTCAGAATGGTCTCGCCGCTCTGCACGCTGAGCTCGATGCCTGAGCGCGCCAGCTTGACGGTGAACGCGCCAGCAGACGGTTCGCCGGCGTTCCCTTTGAAGCGCTCGACGTGGATCAGAGCCGGCGGCAAGCTGCCGACGTTCGCCTCAAGTTCGGCGACCATCCGATCCGGTCCGCAACAATAAATCTCAGTCTCAAGGGAGGCCGAGCTTAGGGCGTCGGCGATGGACGGCCTGCTTTTCCGCCCTGGTTCGTCTCGATAATGCAGCGTCACGCCCGGCCGGCCGCTGAGTTGCTTATGGAACAAGGCATGACTTTCGGAACGGCACCAGTAAATCAGCCTTACCTCTCGCCCCAGGTCGCACAGCCGCTCGAACATTGCGTAGATCGGCGTGATGCCGATGCCGCCGGCCAACAGCAGAGTTGCAGCTGCGCGCTCGTTCAACGGAAAGGCGTTGCGCGGAGCGCTGATGGTGAAGGTCATCCCAACGCGCGCCTGGTCGTGAAGCCACTGGGAGCCGCCGCGGCCGTCGGCTTCGCGCTTGACGGCGATGACGTAGCTGGTCGCCGTAGCGAGCGGCGTAAGCAGCGAATATTGCCGGATTAGTCCTATCGGCAGATGTAAATCGATGTGCGCGCCCGGTTTTGCGCCGGGAAGCGGACTGCCGTCGGGCCTCTCCAGCTCAAAGAGCAGCGCATCAGCCGCGCCATAGGTGACGCCCATCAAGCGAACGAGGATCCTTTCGTCCGCGCGACCAGCTTCAATGCGTGCCATAGGTCACGCCTTGCGTCTTCAGCCAGCTTCGATATTTCTGGCCCATGAGATCGCTGCGGTGGTGCAGCTCCTGACGCAGATCGACTGGAATGCGCTCAGGACGTTGCGTGTCGACGATGGCGCTATCCTGGGCATAAACTAAATCCTGTCGACGACGCACGTCGGCGTCCGAAGGCGACGGCGAAAAATTCATCGCGCAACTGATGCGCACGATGCTCGTCACCTCATCGACGAGCTGGGCCGTCAGAAAGGTGCAGAACCGATCATTCTCGCTGCCTTCCGATTGGCGGGCGGGATCGGCGATAATGACGCGCTTTTTGAAATAGGCGACGAGCGGGCGAAGGCATTTGTAGGCGTAAAAGGCGATCACCGGCACTTCGCGGGGGTCCCCGTAAGGTTGGGTCACGCGCACTTCGGTCGACGCCAGGCCATCCTCGCTCTCCTGCACCTCGTAAGCAGTGATCGGGTCTGGCGAATCCAGAACGCCGTTAACCCCGGCATGGACAAATGGAAAGTGGCTGGGATCAATGAAATTCTCGACGGCCCGATAGCCTGATCTGAATTTATAGGGCCCGCAAGAGACCTTCTTGTAGCTCTGATCATCCCATTCTGGGAATGCAGGGACGCCGCGCGCCGGGACGCCGATGCAAACCCAGATAAAGCCATAACGCTCCTGCACGTGATGCACGAGGGCTTTCGCCTTTTTCATCGGCGGCTCAGTGGGGGCGGCCGGTATCAGCACGCATTGTCCTGCGCCATCGTAATTCCAGCCGTGATAAGGACAAATAACACGGTCGTTCTGAATTGACCCCTTAGACAATCGCGCGCCGCGGTGGATGCAAAGGTCCTCCCACACATGGAGCGCGCCGTTTGCGTCGCGCCATGCGACCAGATCGCGCTCAAGCAGAGTCACCAGCACGAGAGCGCCGGGCATTACATCCTCGGAGAAGCCAACGACGTGCCAGTCGTTGAGAAGCACGCTGTCCTGGCAGCCATCAATGGCTGGTATGGTTGGCTTGACGTAATTCATGGCCTCATCTCCTTGACCGATGGATCGCGATCATTTCCCCTGGACCGCAGCCTCGGCGGCTGAGGTCGCGAGCGCCATTTGATGGAATGTGATCCGGCGAATCTCGACGCGCGACGTCTCGATATGCGCGCGGACGAGTCGCTCTGCGTCCTCTCCCCGGCGCGCCTCAAGGGCGCGCAGAATCGCGCCATGCTCTTCATATGTCGCGACGATCCGCGCGGGGCTGACAAAATCAAGGCGGCGGATTATGCGAATCCGGTCGGCGAGCCGATCATAGCAGCGCAGCATCTCGGCATTGCCGGCGAGGCCGACAAGCGTGCGGTGGAAGACTTCGTCCTCGCGCGCCGCCGCCTCGCCATCTCTCGACTGCTCCGACGCCGGCGCGCACCAGAAAGCGATCAGTTGAGACAGGTCAATTTTGGCGCTTTTCGCACAGAGGCGTCGGATGGCCACCGCCTCGATTTCAATGCGGAAATCATAGAGGTCCTCGTAGTAGCTGAGATCCAGAGGACGGACCTGCCAGCCGGAGTGGCCGTTGACGTGCTGTAGAAATCCCTCATGGGCGAGGACATGCAAGGCAAGGCGCAGCGGCGTTCGGGAGACTTGAAGCATGGCCGCGAGTTCGTGCTCAGAATAGCGCTGGCCCGGCGGCATGCGGAATTCGAAAATATCGAGCTTTAGCCGCTCATAGACTTCCTTCGCCAATGTGCTCCGCTCGCCGCCCGGCGCGAGCGCCGCGGCTAATCCCGCAATGTTCAGCTGTTCAATGTGGTCAGTCATGATCGAGAGGGCCGCACTTGGAGCAATATAATTGGGATCCCAAAAGGAATCCTAAAATGGAGACGGCTGTGAATTCATCTGAATTGCAACGTGGGGTCAAGCGCAATCTGTAGGTTTCGGACAGCAGCAATCCCTTAAAACGAGACCGACTGACGAGGCCGCGACGTTGATTCTGCTCCTTCCGCGCGCGGCGGGCGCGTGGTAGGCAGAAACTCAGCACAGGCGGTCGATCGAGGCGCCGACAGGCGTCTGACGATCTAGGTCGCGAAGCGGATCGACGAGTCGGACTAGTCTTTCGAGCCGTCTTTTCAAGCCTCGGTCGGCTAGTCGGCCGCAGCGATCGGTAACGCCCATGACGAATAAGATGACGGCGATTGCGCCATCAAGAGTCCATGAAAAACTTGTTCCAGACGACTCCGGCGAGACGGGCTCGTCCGCCGACGACTGGCGCCTTCGCGGACTGCAGGAGAGGCCAGGCTTCCTCATTCGCCGCCTTCACCAAATCCACGTCGCCCTTTTCACGGAAGAATGCGCGAGCGAAAACATTACGCCGGTCCAGTACAGCGTGCTGACGGCGCTGGAGCAGATGGGACCATCCGAACAAGTCGCCTTGTCGCGCGCGGTAGGTCTAGACAGGACAAACATCGCCGATGTGATCGCTCGGCTCGAACGGCGCAAATTTGTGAAGCGGCGCGTGGCTCCGAAGGACAGGCGCACGAAAATTGCCGCTCTCACCGAAGCCGGAAGGAGGCTGCTTGCGCAGGTCGAGGCGGGAGCCGCGCGAGCCCATGAACGCACAATCGAAGCGCTGCCGGCGGATCAGCGCGAGCGATTCGTCGATCAAATGCGGCAGCTTGTTCGGGCCAACAATGAACTCAGCCGTTCGCCGATCAGCCGGATCAAGTGAAATCCCACACCATCTTGGCACCGCCCGGCGGACTACGACCGACGGCTTCGGCATCAATCGCGATCTCCCCGTCGACGATGCGAACCGGGTAGAGGCGGAGAGCCTCAACCTTCCATCCTGCGGAGACGGAGCCTTCGCGCAGACTGAATGAAGCCAAGTGGCGCGGGCAAACAAGCCGCCCGCTATCGACCCGCCCGGACGAGAGGTCGGCCTTCTCATGCGGGCAGAGGCCCTCGCAGGCATGGACCTCGGATCCGGTCCGCGCCAGAACGACGCCATGCCCTTCCACCTCGACGCGCAAGATTTTTTCCGTCAGGCAGATCGCTCAGACTGACGACTCTGACAAAGCGGGGGCAGATTGCGGCTTCACAGGAATGTTTTATCACAATAGATAGTATACTGATGAACTCGATTGCGTCCACCGACCCGACTTGGCTGTCCGTTCTGCGCCTGCTCGCTACGGAGCCGCTGCTGAGCGCCTGCGGACCATTGGGCGCCCTCCTGCCGGCAAGTTCCGGCATGCTGCTGCTCCATGCAGGGCCGCCTTACGCGGGTCCTGAGGAACTACCAGCCTCCATGCTCAATTCCGCAGTTGCCGCTGCGCTCTTTGAGGAATGGGCCGACTCGAGACAGGAAGCCATCGACATGATCCTCTCCGGCCGCATCATTTTGCGGCCCGCGCAGGACTTTGGCGTCGTCACGCCGCTGGCTTTCGTCGTCTCGCCGCAAATCCCGGTGCTGCGCGTCGAAGATCGCAATGGCGTTGCAAGCCCGCGCTTCTCGCCCGTGAATGATGGAACGATGCCCGGCGCGCTGCGGTTCGGCGACGAAAGCGAAGGTCGGCTCGAACGGCTGCGGCGGCTGGCGTCGATCGGCTCAGCCCTTGACGCTGCGCTCGCTCGACCGATTCCTCTGCTGCCGATTATGCAAACGGGTCTCGCGGGCGGCGACGATCTGCATGGCCGGGTCGGCGCCGCAAACCGCGCTCTGGCGAATTGTTTGATCCCTCGACTCGTGGGCGATGCACGCGATCATGTCGCAGGCGCATCGCATTTTGTGCTCAACGCATTGATGAGCGCCTGCGCCATGATGATCGGCGCGGGAGAAGGAATCCCCGGAAGCCGCATGGTGACGCGAGCGGGCGCAAATGGAGTGCGGCTCGGTTGGAGCGTGGCGGGATCTCCCGACGCGTGGATTACGACGCCAGCGGAGGCGCCCCGCGGGCCGCGTCGGCCGGGATGCGAAACCGCCCCTGCGCTGCCGGCGATTGGCGATAGCGTCGTCATCGACGCCTGCGGTTTCGGCGCGGCCGCCGTTCGGGCTTCTCCCGATCTCACCAGCGCCTTGAGAGGCCATTGCTCTGAAGCGTTTTTTGACGACCGCGCATCTCAGCCCTTCCTGGCGGCGCACCCCTCATTCGGGCCGGCGCTCCGGCTCGGCCTGGATCTCGCGCGACCTTGGACAGCGCGCGGAATCATTCTCGGAATGCTCGACGCCAGCGGCGAAAAGGGCCTGATCGGTCAAGGCCTCGCGCCTTGGCCCGACCTCGACGGATCCGTGAGCGCGCCCTAGCCGGTCAGCGACACATGGGCCGCGACGATGCGCCAGCCGGCCTCCAGTCTTGCCCAGGCCTGACTTTGCCGACCGACGCGACTCCCGTCCTTACGGGTGAAAAGCGTATTCGCCACGGCAAACTCCGTCCCGAAGGTGATGATCGAGGTGCGCCAGATCGCGCGCCAGTCCGACAGCCGGTCTCCCCGCGCGAAAGGCGGCGATCTCGTCGTAGCCATAGAGGTTTTCGGTCACGCCATAGCGGATGGCGTGCGGGCTGTTCCAGAAGAGTTCGTCGAGCACTGCGACGTCATTTGAGACCAGCGCCGCCTCGTAGCGCGCAAACGCTTCTGAGACTTCGCGGACGATATCGGCGCGGTTGATCTCGGCGCTCATGATAAACCCTCAAGCGTCATCGCGAACGTCAACAGGCGCTCGTCCTGAAAACGCGGCGCGATGATCGAGAGCCCAAGCGGACACCCCTGCATTTCGCCGAGCGGCATCGCGATCTGCGGCAGGCCGGCAAGACCGGCCGGACAGAGCCCGTTGAGGGCGCGCCTGCGGAACTCTTCTCTTTCCTTTTCTCTTTCGCCCCGCAAAGGCGCGATGCCAGGCGCAGTCGGCAATACGAGAAAGGCGTCATCGCCCAGAAGATAATCCATTCGCTCGCGGATTAAACGCCGGACGGCTGCGGCGGATGCAAGCGTTGCGGCGTCGATCCGCGACGCAGCTTGGAAGCGTTCGCGAACGCCCACGCCCAAATCTGGCTGGGCTTTGATGATCCAGGCTCCGTGCGCCGCCCAGGCCTCCCCTGCCTGCAAGATCGTAAAGCAGGTGCGCCAAGCATCTAAGCTGTCCGGGCCGATTGCGACCACTTCGACAAAGGAAAACCGGGCGCGAAGAAAATCAAGCGATGCTTTGAGGGCCTCCTCGACCTGTGCTCCCGCATTCGCGAATGCGTCAGTTGCAATGAACATGCGGCGCGGGGGGACCGCGGCGTTTCGCACGCCGTTCAAAAGGACCATTCCAACGTCGCGCAAGGTCACGGCGTCGGAGGCGAACCACCCGACGGCGTCAAAGCTTGGCGCGAGGGGTACGACCCCCTCGACCGATATGCGTCCGTGGGTAGGCCGCATGCCCCAGATCCCGCAGAAACTTGCGGGGAGACGCACCGAACCGCCTGTGTCGGTCCCGAGTGCGAAATCCGCGAGATTTCCTGCGACGGCGGCGGCGGAGCCGGCGGACGAGCCGCCCGTTATCCTGCCTGGCGCGTTTGGATTGATGGGCGCGCCGTAATGCGCGTTCTCTCCATTCAAACTCCAGGCGAGTTCGTCGGTTACGGTCTTGCCGACAAGCTTGGCGCCGGCGGCGAGAACGCGCTCGACGGCGGTCGCGCTCCGTTCTGGAATCGGATGGTCCGCGGCCCATTGCGGCTGCCCTGCCGTCGTGACCAAACCGGCAATATCGAACAGGTCTTTGACTGCACACCCAAGCCCGCAGAGCGGTCCCTCCGAGGCTTGTCGCGGCAGGGCTTCGACGTCAATCGGCATGAAGGCGCCGAAACGATCATGGCCCCCCTGCGGGGTCGTTTTATCCGACAGGTTTGGAGACATTGGAGACATCGCGTCCAATCCTTTGCAAAAAACCGACGTTCGCGATTGCGCGACGCGACGCGCATGCATTTACAACAACGCCGCAGAGTCCCGCCGGCGGGCATCGTGCCTCAACTTCGTGCAGCGATGATCGACATTTGAACACTCGTCTTTGCACAATTCGTCATTATACTGACGATATCCGAATGAGCCAGAGAATGATAGACTCGCTCGCTGAACGCGACCTTCGGCAATCGGAAACTGGAACGCATAAATGAGCGCGCTTGAATTTCCTTATGATCTCATCCTAACCGGCGGCACAGTGATCGATGCGGCCACGAATCTCAACGGTCGCTACGACATTGGAATCCTTGGCGGCAAGATTGCCGCGATCGCGCCTGATCTTGGCCAATCGCCCGCGCGCGAAAAGACCGATGTCTCCGGCATGATCGTCTCTGCCGGGATGATCGACACCCACGCCCATGTGTATGAGCACGTCACGGGGCGGTTCGGCCTCAACCCCGATATGGTCGGCGTACGCTCTGGGGTCACGACGCTAATTGATCAAGGCGGCCCGAGCTGCATGACGCTCGGAGGCTTTCGCCATTACCTTGTCGATACCGCAAAAACCCGGCTTCTTTGCTTCATCTCCTGCTATCTCGTCGGCGGCCTCGAAGGGCATCTCTACCCCGATCTCTACGGCCCTAACGGCGTCAACGCCGAGCATACGGTGCGCGTGGCCAAAGAGAACCTCGACATCGTTCGCGGCATCAAAGCTCACGCCGAAATTGGCGGCCAGTCGCGCTGGGGGCTAGAAGTTATCAAGATCGGCCGTCAAATTGCCGACGCTGCAGGGCTTCCGCTCTATATTCATCTTGGCCAGCTTTGGCCAAGCGTGGAGGAAGGGCCCGTCCCCGATGCCGATGAACTCATTCGCCAGCTCTGCCCGATCATGCGTCCGGGCGACGTGATGGCCCATCCGTTCACGCGCCATCCGGGCGGCTTTGTCTCGAGTGAGGGCGAAGTCCATCCGATCGTGTTCGAGGCCATCGCGCGGGGCGTCCGGGTCGATGTCGGGCACGGCTCGCATTTCAGCTTTGAAGTCGCGAAGAAAGTGCTCGATTCCGGCATTCGGCCTTTTACGCTTGGAGCCGATCTGCATGGCTACAATGTTCGCGTTCCCTCCGGCGAACGCTCCCGCGACCGCGAGACGAATCCATTTTCCGGGATCGCGCCTTTCAGCCTGACTGTCGCCATGACCGAACTTATGACGCTCGGCCTCCCTCTGCCCGAAATCGTCGCGACCGTCACCGCCAATGCAGCGCAAATGGTGGGCATGGGAGATAGCATCGGGTCTCTCCAAGTCGGCCGCGAGGCGGATGTCAGCGTTCTTGAAATCGCCGAAGGACGTTTCAAACTTTTGGACAACAGCGGGGTCGAAGTGGTCACGGACAGATTGATACGTCCGGTCTTCTGCCTGCGCGGCGGCGTTCGTTATGACAGCGACTCTCCGCTGATCCCGGACGCGATCGCGGCCTGAACAGCAAGGTCTAATGGCGGCGGATTGTCGCTGCCTTGATCGAGGAGATTCATACTTCGAGGTAGAAACAACCCTCTCGAACTGCTGAATCCCCGGCGCGATTACCTCCGGCAAATGAATTATCCAATGGATTCCAGTCGGGGAACGGAATTACGCCGCGATCGTCTACGCTGCCGAAGCGTCGGCATCCAATGAGCGCCGGCGCAACGGAGAAGTCCGCAGCCCACTTGGCATAGAACGTGAATGGCAGGTCGGCGGTATGCTGACGATTGGTTGGAACGCCACAGAGATCTCTTGAGGACGAATGATGCAAAGCGCGTCTGATCTCGACCGGGACTACGATGTCGTCATCTGCGGCGGCGGAACGGCTGGCTGCGTTATCGCCGGCAAGCTTGCCGCCGATCCGGATCTCAAGGTTCTTCTGCTTGAAGCGGGCGGCGGCGATGACGTCCGGGAAATCCGAAACGCCAAATTATGGATGCACAACATCGGCTCGGAGCGCGACTGGCGCTTTGAGGCGGAGCCCGGCGAGGCTTTAAACGGCAGACGCGCGCCGTTGCCGATGGGCTGCGTGCTCGGAGGCGGATCGAGCATCAACGGTCTTGTCTGGGCGAGGGGTCACAAGACCGATTTCGACCTTTGGGAAAAGGAGAGCGGCGATCCCGCCTGGGGTTACGCCGCCGCGATCGAAATCTACAAGCGGGTTGAGGATTGGGATGGCCCTCCGTCGCCGCTGCGCGGGCGCGGCGGTCCAATGCGCATTGCCTTGCCTGAAAATCCGGTCCCGGTCGTCGCGGGCCTGCTCGAAGCAACGTCGCAGCACGGCATTCCTCAAGTTGAAGATCACAATGCCGAGGCGGCGGCGGGCGATGGCTGCTGCTCGGTGACAAACATCAATATCGCGCGCGACGGGACGCGCATCTCGACCGCCACGGCCTACCTTGCGCCCCGCGCAGGTCAACCGAATCTCACCGTGCTGACGCGCGCCAAGGTGCGCCGTCTGTTGATCGAACGCGGCCGCGCAATCGGCGTTGAAGTCGAATACGGCGGAGCCATCCGCACAATTGCGGCGAGGCACGAGGTCGTCCTTTCGCTTGGCGCGATCAACACGCCAAAGGTGTTGATGCTGTCCGGAATAGGGGAAGAAGCGCAACTGAAACGACACAAAATTGCGCTCGTCCAACACCTGCCGGGCGTCGGCCAGAACTTCCAAGACCACATTCTTGTAGCAGGTTGCGTCTTCGAATATCGGACGCCTGAGCTGCCGAGGAACAATTCGGCCGAGTTCACCTTCTTTTGCAAGAGCGATCCAAGCCTTATCGCGCCCGATCTGCAGCCGATCCTCGAGGAATGCGCGTTCGGGTCGGAGGTCACCCGGCCGGCCTATGATCTGCCGATCGATCCCGCCGCCGCCTTCACCTTGGCCCCCGGCCTTATTCGTCCCAAAAGCCGCGGCCATGTCGAGCTGACCGGCGGTCGGCCAGAAGACCCTGTCAAAATTCAAGCCAATTTTCTCAGCGACGAAGCGGATGTGAAGGCGCTCTTGCGAGCGATCGATATCTGCCGCGAGATCGGGCATTCCGAAGCGCTGCGCCCATTCGTGAAGCGCGAGCTCATGCCAGGTCCGCTCAACGGCGAAGCCATGGCGCAGTTCCTGCGCAATGCGGCAGGGACATATTTCCACGAGACCTGCACAGCGAAGATGGGCCACGACCGCATGTCGGTCGTCGACGCATCGCTCAAAGTTTATGGCGTTGCAGGCCTGCGCGTCGCGGACGGATCGATCATGCCGGCCATCACCGGCGGGAATACAATGGCTCCATGCGTGCTCATCGGCGAACGCGCCGCCGACCTGATCGCGCGCGATCTCGCGTGCCGCACGGCGCGCCGACAGCCACAACTCCACGGAGCCGAAGCATGAATCCCGCCTCCTACGAGGTCATAGACAGCGTTCGCACCTATAAGCTGTTTATCGATGGCGCTTGGGTGAACTCCTCGCGCAACATTACGGCCGATAGCATCAATCCAGCCGATGGAGACATCTTCGCCCGCGTGCAACAGGCAGGCTCCGACGAGGTTCTGCGCGCGATTGACGCCGCGCATCGCGCCTTTGCAAGTTGGGGCTCATCGCTCGCCAGCGAGCGCGAGAAGATGCTTCTCAAGACCTGCGGCGTCATCGAGCGGCGGACGCCCGAGATCCGCGACATGCTCATCGACGAATGCGGTTCGGTCTTCAATAAGGCGCTCTGGGAGATTGAATACGTCACGGATTGTCTGCGTAGCGCCGCCGGCGATGTCCGCCACGTCATGGGCGAGACGATGCCGGTCACGCAACCGGGGCAGATCTCAATGTCGGTGCGTCGTCCGCTCGGCGTCGTCGCGGGCATCGCGCCATTCAACTCACCCTTTCTCCTTTCGATGAAGAAGATCGCGTTTGCCCTCGCCGCCGGCAACACCTTCATCCTGAAACCGTCCGAAGAGACGCCGGTATCCGGGGCGCTCATCGCCGATTTGTTTGAGGAGGCCGGCCTCCCCGCTGGCGTGTTGAATGTGACGCCCGGCGTTCCAGCCGAAGTCGGAAGCCTGCTCATTTCGGATCCCCGCGTTCGCCTTATCACTTTCACGGGCTCGACTCGCACGGGACGGCATCTTGCCGTCGAAGCTGCAAAGCATCTCAAAAAATTCACGCTCGAAATGGGGGGCAAGAGTCCGCTGATTGTGCTGAAAGACGCTGACCTTGATTATGCAGTGAACGCCGCGGCATTCGGCGTGTTCCTGCACCAAGGCCAAGTCTGCATGGCCAATTCCAAGGTCATCGTCGAAGCGCCGCTCTATGATGCATTCTGCGAGCGCTTCACGGCGAAAGCGAGGACCATTCCGGTCGGGCACCCGCGAGAGTCCGCGAGCGTCATCGGACCGCTGATCCGCGAGAGCCAATGCGCCTTCATCGACGGACAAATCGAGGAAGCCAAAACCAAGGGGGCCAAGGTATTGACCGGAGGCGCCCATAAGGGCCGCTACTTCCAGCCGACCGTCCTCACTAATGTCACGCGCGACATGCGCATCTATCACGAAGAGAGCTTCGGCCCTGTCGTTTCGTTGATCCGCGTCGAAGACGCCGAAGAAGCGCTCGAAGTCGCCAACGACACTCAATATGGGCTCTCGGCTGCAGTCATCACTAACGATCTGCAGAAGGCTTTCGATCTGTCGCTCCGGCTCGAGTCCGGAATGGTCCACGTAAACGACTGCACGATTTCCGATGAGCCGCACGTGCCCTTCGGGGGCGTCAAGAACAGCGGCTTTGGCCGGGAGGGCGGCCAGTCCTCTTGGGAAGAGCTGACCGAGCAGAAATGGATCACGATCCAGATGGGTCAACGCCAGTTCCCTTTTTGAACATTCAACGCGGCGGCCTCGCCCGCTGCGCATCAAGGAGCGCTTTACATGATTGCTTCCCATACGCTGAAAGCCGGACTCCTCGGCGCATTCATCGCTCTTGCTTCACCTCTTCTTTCTGCATCCGCAGGAGAAATCCCATCGCAGCCTGAATCCGGCTCCGTGTCGATCGGCGTGCAACCGTGGCTCGGTTACGGTCAGTGGTACGTCGCGGAGGCGAAGGGCATCTTCAAGAAGGTCGGCTTGCAGGACGTGAAGATCCAGAACTTCGTCGAGCAGAAGGACATCAATGCCGCGATGGCGAGCGGCTCGCTTGATGTCGCTTCCCTGCCAACGAACACGGCGCTCAGCATGAAGGCGGCCGGGCTGCCGATCAAGATCGTCGCCCTGCTCGATTTCTCGATGGCGGCGGACGCTATCATCAGCGGCCCAGACATCAAGACCATCAAAGATCTCAAGGGAAAGAAGGTCGCTTTCGAGCAAGGCGCCACGAGCGACGTATTGCTGAACTACGCTTTGCAGGCCAACGGCATGACGATCGCGGACATCGAGCAGGTGCCGATGCCGGCCGCCAACGCCGGGTCGGCGCTGATCGCGGGACAGGTGCCGGTCGCGGTGACCTACGAACCGTATATCAGCGCCGCGGAGGCGCAAGATTCCAAGATCAAGCTGCTTTACACCGCCGGCGTCAACCCGGGCGTCATCAGCGACGTTCTGGTCGTGCGCGAGGATATTCTCGCCAAGAAGCCAGGCCAGGTGCTTGCGTTGATTAAGGCGTGGGATGAGGCGCTTAAGGATTACAAGGCAAACATGTCCGTCGATAGAGACATCATTGCAAAGGGCGTCGGCGCGACAGTAGAAGAACTGAAGACCGCGTTTGACGGCGTCGAGTTCTATTCGCTCGCGCAGAACCGCGAAACTTTGACCACCAGCTTCTCGACCAAGACGCTCAAAGACGTGGGAGATGCAGCGCAGAAGGCGGGTCTTCTGGAGAAGCCGGTCGCATCCGCGGACATCATCGTCTCGGACTTTATCAACGCCCGTTAGTCACATCCAAATGGCGCCGTCGCCGCCGAGGTCAGATTATGAATGTCACTGAGACGGCGCGTGCCTCTGCAATCCATTCAGGCCCGCGCCGCCGCAAGAGACGACGGCGCGGCGGCATGGGCGCTCCACTTGAGCGCTCTCAATTTCTGGGCCTCGCGGCGCTCGTTTTCATCGCCCTCGGCGTATTATGGTTCGCGGCGAGCGAAGCCAATCTGGTTCGGCCGATCTTTCTTCCGTCTCCGTCAAGCGTGATGGCGCAGCTCGGCAAGCTCGCCGCCAATGGGACGCTCTGGTCCGATCTCACGGTCAGCGTCTATCGGATCGTGGTCGGTTTCGCGCTTGCATCCATCATGGCCATTCCAATCGGAGCGCTCGTCGGCAGCTACCGGACCTGGGAGGCCGCCATCGAGCCTCTCGTCGATTTCATCCGCTACATGCCTGTCGTCGCGTTCGTTCCGCTTTCGATTCTATGGGTTGGCACCGGCGACGGACAGAAGTTCCTGATCATTTGGATCGGCACCTTCTTCCAGCAGGTGCTGTTGATCATGGACAATGTAAAGCGCGTGCCTTCCGACTTCATCGGACTCGGCCGCACGCTCGGCCTCAGCGATCGGCAGATCCTTATGCGCATCGTTCTTCCCAGCGCAATGCCTGGCATCTGGGACACTCTTCGCATCAGCCTCGGCTGGGCCTGGACTTGGCTCGTCGTAGCGGAACTCGTCGCCGCGACCTCGGGCCTTGGTTATCGCATTGTTGTCGCGCAGCGCTTTTTCCAGACCAACACAATCTTCGGCTACATCCTTCTTTTGGGCTTTCTCGGTTTGGTCACCGATCAGATCATGAAGGGCATCGCCAATGTGCTCTTTCGCTATTCGTCGAGGCCGCAATGATCGCGCCTCTCTCCTCAGCGTATCCGGTTCGCGAGCCTCCGCCGCCCAAGCTTGAGATTCGTCATCTGAACAAAAGCTTTGGCAGCGGGCCGCGTCAGGTCGAAATCTTGCGCAACATCAATCTCGACCTCGCGAATAATGAATTCGTATCGCTGGTCGGCACATCCGGATGCGGCAAGAGCACCCTGCTTTCCATCGTCGCTGGACTTGAAACATTCGACGACCCGACTTCCGAGGATTTCGATTACGCGCCGGTGAAGATCGACGGCGAAGCGATCCTTGGTCCAGGGCTTGATCGCGGCGTCGTCTTCCAGACCTATACCCTGCTGCCGTGGCTGACTGCGCGGCAGAACGTGGAATTCGCGCTGCGCGCCGCCGGGTACGACGCGGCCGCCCGCAAACGGATCGCCAACGAGCATATTGAGCTCGTCAAACTTGAGAGATTCGCCGACGCCTATCCCAGCGAACTATCCGGCGGCATGAAGCAGCGCGTCGCGATCGCCCGCGCGCTTTCGTATCGGCCGAAAGTATTGCTGATGGATGAGCCTTTCGGCGCGCTCGACGCGCTGACGCGTCAGCAGATGCAAGATTTGCTCACGCAGATTTGGGAGGAGCACAAGCTGACGGTGCTCTTCGTCACGCATGACGTCGAGGAGGCGGTCTTTTTATCGGATAAGATCGTCGTCATGGGAATTGGCCCTGGTCGCATCCGGGAGACATTTCTTGTCGATCTGCCTCGCCCCAGAAGCCCTGATATCATCGAGAGCGAGGCTTTCATCGCCCTTCAGCGCAACGTGCTGAGATCGATCCGCGAAGCTTCGCAGCGCTTGGAAACGTAGAACGCGCGACGAAGTCGCCGCCGGCGTGGAACTCATCGCCGATGACGACGGCGGTCATGCGTCGTCTTCAGCATTGCCGATCGTCTCCATCAAATGGCGCGCCTCGGCGTCCATGGCCAAGAGCGTGATGTCCGGCATGCGGCTCAGGAAAAGAACGCCATCGAGGTGATCCACCTCACGCTGAAGGACGCGCGCGAAGAGTCCTCGCGCTTCGCCGCCGATCGCTTGCCCATCGAGATCTTGCGCGCGCCAAGCGACCTTCGACCAGCGCGGCACGATCCCGCGGATGCCTGGAATCGAGAGACAGCCCTCGACGCCGTCCTCACGCTCGCCGCCGATCGGCTCCAGCACAGGATTTACGAGCACTAAGGGGGCGATATCGCGCCCCTCTTCGCGCGAGGCGATCGGCAGCGCCACGACCAGGCGGAGACTCTCGTCGACCTGCGGCGCCGCAATGCCAATCCCGCCCGCGTCACGCATAGTCGCAATCATATCCTCTGCGAGCGAGCGGATTTCGGACGCTGTCGGATCGGCGACCGTGGCCGCCCGCGCCGCAAGAACGGGATTACCCATAAGCTCAATTGTGCGAATAATCATTATGGTAGAGGCTTCATGCGAGAGAATGATGGTGAAGCATGTTTATTGGAGGCGGTACGTCAAGCCCTTTGTTCTTTGAATTCAATAGGAGCTGCATGCTGATCCGGCGTCGCGTTGCCTCGCCTTATTTCTCCATGCTAGACCCGACGCCGACATAGGAGTTTGTCTTGGACTTGGCGCATTCCACCCTGGCCGTGTTGGCTGGCGGCCTCGTCGGCTTCACCCTCGGTCTGATCGGGAGCGGGGGGTCAATCATCGCGACGCCGCTGCTGCTCTACGTCGTTGGCTTGCAGCCGCATGTCGCCATCGGCACGAGCGCCCTTGCTGTTTCCGCCAATGCTTTTGTCAATTTTGGCGGCTATGCGCGGGCCGGCAATGTGCGCTGGCGCAGCGCGGTAGAGTTCGCAGTCGTTGGCATCGTCGGCGCAGCGCTCGGCTCGACGCTCGGCAAGACCGTTGACGGCCAGCGGCTGCTCTTCCTGTTCGCGATCCTCATGGCTTTCGTCGGCGCGCTGATGCTGCGGCGCAACCACCATAGGACGAGCGCCTTCGGTCCAGAGGCGGCGGCGACGAGACACGGCGACCTGCTCGTGATAGGCACGGCGCTCGGGGTGGGAGGCCTGTCCGGTTTCTTTGGGATCGGCGGCGGCTTTTTGATCGTGCCGAGCCTGCTGTTCTCGACCGGCGCGCCGATGATCTGCGCCATTGGCTCCTCTCTGTTGGCTGTCGGAGCCTTCGGCCTCGTCACCGCCGTGAACTACGGCATGTCGGGATTGATTGACTGGTAGGTCGCCGCCGAATGCCTCTCAGGCGGCGTTCTCGGCGGATTTCTCGGGATGTGGCTCGGCGTCCACCTCGCCTCGCGGAACGAGGCGTTGAAGCGGATATTCGGAGTGGTGGTTTTGGCGACTGCCGGCTATATGCTCTACCGCAACGCGGCAGCGCTTCTTCGGTGAACGCGATGCTGATCGAGCAAACCCTTAGGCAATTTACGGACCGATCTCTAATTCCAATTGATTTAAACGCATCAATCAATTGGAAGAGCCGTTTCGACTCCGCTAAATACTCGAAGGCATAAAACTCGAAAGGAGAAATATTATGGTGGGGTTGTCTGATCGACGGAATGCTTTGAAAGGCTTTGGGATCGCCGCCGGCCTCGCGGCCTTGAGTGCAGGCGGAGCAAGCGCTGCGCCGACTGCCTCGACCTCCTTGCTGCCGAAGGGCGCCACCCGGCTTCAGGAGTTAACCGACCGGCTCGCACAGGCGCCGCGGCGGCGCGATTTCAAGACCGTGCCTATGATCCTGACGACGCCAGATCAATGGGATCATGAAGCCCTCTCGGAAGTGATCGCATATCAGCCGTTTCCGAAACAGGTATGGGACAATACCGACATCGGCGGACCCTGGCTGAATCTGATGCGCAACTCCATGAACGCTCAGATCTGGTCGTTCAAGCATGCGGAGTTTCTGGCGGTCTCGAATACGCATGGCAGCCGCAATTGGCGCTCTACGATCAAGAAATGTGGGACAAATACCAACTTACCAAGCTTGCCGGCGACAAGTTCAAGACCAATACGTTGATCAACGAGCCGAAAGCGGCTTCTTCGGATCCCGCCAATTATGAAGATCCAGAGGGCGCATTCTCCCCGCGCGCCAATTCGATCCCCGCATTGCAGCGCCGCGGCGTCGTATTTATGTCATGTCACAATGCAATCTGGGAACAGGCCGCCAAGCTGATCGAGAGCGAGGTCAACCCCGACAAGCTTTCGCACGAAGCATTGGTCGCGGAATTGACCAACCATCTGATCCCAGGCGTAGTGCTCACTCCTGGTGCGGTTGGGACCGCGCCCGAGTTGCAGCAGGCCGGCTTCCATTATGCTAAATGAGAGAAATCATAATGCGGCATAATTTCAGATATCGTGCTGCGCTACGGTCCGCGATCTTCGCCGCCGCCGTTCTGGCGGGATCTGCGACAACGTTCGCGGAGGATCAGGGATGGAGCGGCAAGGCCGAGGCGCCTCGATACAAAGAAGATATCTTTCCCCCGTGGCAGCATGGTCAAAATAATGACGCGCTAAACCGCGGCCTCGAGTTCACCGTGCCCGAGGTGGACGACCTTGCCGATTTTCATGGCGACCTCACCGATCCTAAGCTGGTGCTCTATGTCGGCGGCAATTACTTCTTCGCGATGGCGCCGTTGACGCAGGCTTTTGAGGCGCGGCGCCCAGAGTACAAGGGCCGGATCTTCTGGGAGACGATACCGCCAGGGCTCTTGGTGAAGCAGATGGAAGCCGGCGGCACCGTCACGTCAGGCAACATGACATGGACCGTCAAACCCGACGCATATTTCGCCGGGCTGATGAAGGTCAACCAGTTGATCGAGCAAGGGCTGTTGACCGGCCCGGCCGTGCCCTACGTGACCAATACCCTGACCATCATGGTGCCAAAAGGCAATCCGGCGGGCATTACCGGTCTCGCGGATCTTGGCAAGCCGAGCGTGAAATTGGCGATGCCCAATCCCGAGTTCGAGGGGATCGTCCGGCAGATCAAGGCATCGCTTGAAAAGGCCGGCGGCGAGTCCCTCGTCCGCGCGGTCTACGAGACCAAGGTCAAGGATGGCAGCTCCATTCTGACGCATATTCACCATCGCCAAACGCCGCTGTTTCTAATGCAGGGGATCGCCGACGCCGGCGTGACTTGGCAGTCGGAGGCGTTGTTCCAGGAACAGGCTGGCCATCCGATCGCGCATGTGGATATTCCCGTCGCCGAGAACTCCACCGCCATCTACGCCGGCGCCGCAGTGAAGGGGGCGGCGCATCCCGAGGCCGCGAAAGCATGGCTCGACTTCATCCACTCCCCCGAGGCGCTGAGCATCTTCGAGCGCTATGGCTTCAAACCTTATAATTCTGAGAACTGAAGTTACTTGAGAGATCTGCCTGGTCAGATCTGGGCAGATCTCTCGCAATCCAAGACCCTTCGTTGAGCTGCCCGAGGCATCGCTGAGGGCTGGCCACTATCCGGCGGATTTCAGATTAGGTAGAATCAAAGATCCAATGGAAAGATTTTTGGCGGTTGGCATGATTCTGGAAAAACGGCGCAAGACGCGCCGATCCGCCGCCGGGAGGAGCGGCGCCTGCTCCACCCCTCCCCGCGCTCGTTACGAATTGAGCAGGAAATCGCGATGACGCTCGAACAGCTTCGCATTTTCGTCGCTGTTGCTGAGCGGCAGCATGTCACGCAGGCCGCGCGTGCTCTCAACCTTGCGCAGTCCGCGGCGAGCGCCGCCATCGCCGCGTTGGAAGCTCAGCACGACACGCGCCTTTTCAATCGGGTCGGCCGCGGCATCGAGCTCACCGTTGCGGGTCGGATATTTTTGGAAGAAGCCCGAGCCGTGCTGGCGCGAGCGGCGATGGCGGAGCTCGCCCTCACGGAGTTGGGGGCCTTGCGGCGAGGCGTTCTCTCGATTCAGGCGAGCCAAACGATCGCGAGCTACTGGCTGCCGCGCCACTTGATCGCATTCCACGGCGCCCATCCGCAGATCGATATCCGCTTGTCCGTCGGCAACACGTTGCAAGTCGCAAGATCCGTCGTTGAAGGACTGGCTGAGCTGAGTTTCGTCGAAGGCGACTTCGATGACTCGGCGCTTAGCGCGACAGACCTTGCGCGCGACCGACTGATTATCGTCGTCGGTCAGCAGCACCCATGGGCTGAACGCGCGAAGATAGAGCCGGAGGACCTGTCTCAGTCCGACTGGATCATGCGAGAACCGGGTTCTGGAACCAGGTCTTCGTTCGAGGCGGCGATCGAAGGATTTGGCCTCGCGCCGAGCCAACTCCGCGTCGCATTGGAGCTCCCGTCTAACGAAGCTGTACGCGCTGCGGTGGAGGCCGGCGCCGCAGCGGGTGCCCTTTCGGCTTCGGTCGCTGCGCCCAGCATTGAGTCGGGATTGCTGCATCACCTCGCGCTCGATTTACCCGAGCGGGTATTTCGCGTTCTGCGACACCGCGAGCGGTTTTCGAGCAACGCCGCCGAAGCCCTTTTGGCAATGATCAACGAAGCGACGCCGAGCAGGAGAGCCGCATGACATCAACGATGACTCGCTTGCAAAAGTCGCAAACGCTCCAAGGACGGCGGGAGGCAGGATCGCTTGCTTGGCTGGCGTTGCTCGGCTTGGCCTTCGTATGCGGATCAGCTCGGGCGGATGACGCGCCGGCGGCCGGCGGCCTCGGCGCGCAGATCGCAACGTCGGGTACCAACAAGGGCGCGCCGGCCTGCTCCGCCTGCCACGGCGCGAATGGCGAGGGCCAGGATGGGGCGGGGATTCCCCGGCTCGCGGGGCTCGACGCCGCCTATATCGCGCGACAGTTCGCCAGTTTTGAAGACGGCAGCCGGTCCAACGATACAATGAAGTTCATCGTCACGAACTTGACGGCGGCGGATCGCGATGCAGTCGCAAAATATTATGCCGCTCTGCCAGCGCCGAAGCTCGCGACGTCGATGACGCCGGTAAATGCGGCCGGTCAAGAGCTGGCGCAGCGGGGAGCCTGGGGCGTCGGCGTACCGCCTTGCGCCTCGTGCCATGGGGCGCAGGGACAAGGGGTCGGCGCATCCTTTCCGCCGCTCGCTGGCCAGCCGTCCTCCTATATTGTCAGCCAATTCAATGCATGGCGCGACGGTTCGCGACATAACGATCCAATGGGGTTGATGCATGGCATTGCGACGCGTCTTTCAGACGCGCAGATTGCAGATGTCGCTGCCTATTACGCGATGCTTTCGGCCCAATCCGGGCCGCCCAACGCATCCGCTACGTCGAAATCGCCTACAGATGGGAAGGTGGTCCAATGAAAGGGCGCTTATCAGTCTTGTTCGCGCTGACCGCGCTGGCCGCCGTCACCGTGACGATCGCGATCGCCGGTTCCGATGCGCCGCGACAGAGCGGCGCGGGCGACCGGGGCGCCCCGCAACTCGTTGCGGAAATGTCAGTGACGGCGGCCTCTGCCCCGTCGGCCTCGTTCACCCCTCCTCCAGACAGCGCGATCCCGAACAATGAGTTCGGCAAGGCGGTCCGCGCCGGCGAGGCGATCTTCACCGATCCGGTGGCGCACGCCGGCCAGTATGTCGGCAACACGCTTCGCTGCTCGAATTGCCACCTTGAAGCCGGCAGGCTCGCCAATGCATCGCCAATGTGGGGGGCTTATGGCGAATACCCCGCCTATCGAAGCAAGAACGGACACGTAAACTCCTTTCAGGAGCGTCTCCAGGGCTGCTTCCGGTTTAGCATGAACGGCAAGGCGCCACCGCTCGGCGATCCCGTCCTCGTGGCGTTGGAGAGCTATTCCTATTTCCTTTCGAAGGGGGCGCCGATCGGCGCCTCATTGCCAGGGCGGGGATATCCTGAACTTGCGAAACCCGCGCAAAAGGCTGACTTTGCTCGGGGCGATCTTATTTATCAGCAGAAATGCGCCCTCTGCCACGGCGCGAACGGAGAAGGCCAATCCTCGAACGGCCAAACCGTCTTTCCCTCGCTGTGGGGAAAGGATTCCTTCAACTGGGGCGCGGGCATGGGGTCGGTCAAGAATGCGGCCGAGTTCATCAAAGCCAACATGCCGCTCGGCCAGGGCAATACGCTGACAGACCAGGAGGCCTGGGACGTGGCCATGTTCATGGACAGTCATGAGCGGCCGCAAGATCCACGCTTCATCGGATCGGTCGAACAAACCCGCGCCAAATATCACGACACGCCGATGTCGATGTATGGCCAGCTGGTGAACGGCGTACTGCTCGGCGAGAACTCGCCTCCATCAGGCGAAACCGGAGAGTAGGCGCGCCATCATGACGGCCATGAGCGCGACGAAGACGCTCATGGCCGACCTACAATCTCAACTGCGCCGCTTCGATGGGCGCACGCCTTCGTTCAAACCTCACGACGTTCTATCTTGATCCCGTGGATCTCCGATTGGGATCGGAGGCGCCAAACCGGGCGACAAGTCGCCGGTCGATGTGCTGGTTCCCGAGCTGCGGCCTATGAAAGCGCCACCCGCCGGCGAGCCCTTTGCGGCCTGTCTCGACGCTCCGAGGAAAGCGAGCGACGCCGGATTTGAAATTGACCCGCGAGATGATCGCCAACGTCGCCCGCGCGAGCCGATGGGGGGAGCGGTCACGCTCCGTCCGCTGCTCAATGCCCTGGCATCAATTGTGAAGGACTTGCGACGCTGCCCGGCGGATATCGCTTGCAGAAACGCGATAAACCCGAATGCTCTCTGGAAGAAGAAGCAAACGGCTCTATGAGGCAGTCATCGGCGCCAAGCCTCGAGCAATATCTGGAGCCTCTGCTGTGATGCCCGCAATCGTGACCACAGGAACGCGCCTAGATCCCACGCAGCCCGAGTTGCGCGTTGATCGTCAAGTAAACGCCTTTTCGCCTTATTGATGATCTTGAAATGGCCAGATGTCTTTAGCCCCTCTCCTACAAATTTAGCTCTCTCGACGGATGCCTCGCCACAGTTCATAAGAACACGAATAAATAACGCACTGCGTCGGAGCATCCTGCGAAATGGCGATTTGTAATAATTGGAATAGCTCTTGCGAGCGACAGTTGCATACAAATGACGATGCACTTCTCTCGTTTCTTCATTCGAAGAACGAGCACGGCCGTTGGGCTTTCTCGGCAGACTCAACAGTGGGGAGCGCCCTATATGAATAGTTTTACTAAGGTTGCAAGCATCCCATCGGCGGTCTCGCCCTTTTTGCTGAGAGGCTGCGCCCCGGATGAGGCCAGAGACGCGCTAAGAGCATGACGCCCCAAGATCAAGCCGAGCCAAATCAATGCGCCGCGTCGATGCGCGTTCTCGTCGTCGACGATGACCCCGCCATACGGCAGTTGATCGTCAATTATCTCGAGCAGCATAACCTGCGCGTCATCTCGGCCTCGGGACGGCAGGACATGATTCGTCATTTCGCCATGGGCGAACCCGACCTTGTGGTGCTGGATCTCCGGCTCGGGCGAGAGGATGGGCTCGAGCTGCTGCGCGAGATCCGCGCGCGCTCCGACGTTCCTGTGATCATCGCCACCGGCCATCGCCGCGATGAAATCGACCGGGTTGTCGGGCTCGAGCTCGGCGCCGATGATTACCTCACCAAGCCGTTCAGCCTGCGGGAATTGCTGGCGCGGATCCGGGCCGTGCTTCGGCGATGGGAAACCGGGCGCGCGATCCTTCATCGGGATCCTGAGTGGAGCCGCTGCACGTTCGGCGGTTGGCAGCTTGATCGCCGCATCCGGCGTCTCACCAGCCCGAATGGGGAGGCCGTCGGGCTGACCAAAGGCGAATATGCGCTGCTGATCGCCTTTCTGGACGCGCCGCAGCGACCGCTGACGCGCGAACACCTCCTTCAGGCCACGCGCATGCACGAGGACATATTCGACCGCAGCATCGACGTGCAAATCCTGCGGCTCCGCCGCAAACTGGAGATTGACCCAAGCGCGCCGCGCATCATCCAGACCGAGCGCAGCGTCGGCTATGTGTTTGCGCTCACAGTTGAGCGGCTCTGACGAAAGCGCTTGAGCGGAATCCACGCCTAGCTCCATGGCGTGCGGCAAAATCGCGCGCGATATAAAGATCTTGTATTGCGGATGTAACCTGTTCGCCTCGCCGTGAAGCGCTGTCGTAATGCGAATTTGAAAGCCTCCATTCCAGCAATGGAGGCTAAAAATTGTGATCAAACCTCAGAGGCGGAGAACGAGCGACCCCTGCGAGGAGCCGCTCCTTTTCGTCCTTCGGAGCGATGGCCCGTCGCAACTGGCATCCGGGGACCCTGATATCGATGCTGATCTGTCTAAGGCGCACAGATATCGGCAAGGCCATCGATTTCTGAATTTAGCTGGCGTCGCAATGCGCCACCTGCTGGATTTGTGCCTCGACGGATTTGCGAAACACGCCGGAGCCTACCACGGAATTTGCCTCAAATCGCACCGGGAGCACATGGATCACGACGAAAGCGCTCCCAACTGAATGGCCCAACAATGTTGGAAGATATATCCATCTGCGCTAGGCTTAAGCGCCGGAACGGATTTGCGAAGCTTTTGGGCGATGATCTAAACTAGCTTGCTCACCCGGACAGCAACGAGCGCAACCGGCGGCGAGCGGGCAAGCATCGACGATGAGGCCCGCCCCCTCCGACGACGCAATGAGGTTCAGCTTGACGCCCAATTCCGCGCCGCCTGCCGGCGGACGATCATATAGCCAATCATATCGTCGCTGGGTCTGGCGTTGCCTCATGCTGCTGCCTCTCGTCAGCGGAGCGTCTGCGCAGGCTCCGGAGGCCCCATACCCGGCGGCTGAGATTCCCACGGCGGAGGACCGTATAACCCCCATTCCGCCGCCGCCTGCACTCGACCCTCTGAAGCTTGCGCTTGGCGAGCGCCTCTTTCAAGACTCGCGCCTGTCGTATGATGGAGCGAGGGCCTGCTCGTCCTGCCACAATATCGGCTCCAACGGAGCAGACGGGAATCAGCGCAACAAGGCGTCCGATGGCTCGGAGCTTCGGTTCAACACCAATACCGTCTTCAATGCTGCGCTCAGCTTTCGGTTCAATTGGGAAGGCAAGTTTCATACTCTCGAGGCGCAAGCCGAGGCTTCATTGGAAAGTCCGGCCATCATGGGAGGAGGCGTCGACGAGGCGCTCGCAAGGCTGAGCGCCGATACGGGTGAGGTCGATCAATTTCGCCAGGCCTACGGCCGTGCGCCGGACCGCGCGAGCCTGCTTGACGCCATCGCGACCTATGAGCGCTCTCTTGTGACGCCCGACAGCCGGTTCGACCGCTGGCTCAGCGGCGACAGCGCGGCGCTCTCGGCCGAGGAGCAGAACGGCTTTCAGCTGTTCAAGTCGCTCGGCTGCATCTCCTGCCATCAAGGCGTGAATGTCGGCGGCAATTTATTCGAACGCCGCGGCATCTTTCATCCGCTTGGCTCACAGACGACCGAGATTTTGCGGGTGCCGAGTCTGCGCAACGTAGCGACGACGCCGCCTTACTTCCACGACGGCAGCACCACGACGCTCGAAGAAGCAGTGGAGAAGATGGCTAACGCTCAGCTCGATTGGACGCTCTCGAAGGCCGACATCGCGGCGATCGTCGCCTTCTTGACTACATTGACTGGAACCTATCAGGGCCATCCCGTAACGACCGGCGCAATGCGATGAGAATAACGCCGGCTGCAGCCGCAGTGCCGCTTCTTCTCTTTCTGCTCACTTGGCTGTCGCTGCGAGCCGTCAACCCGGACGCAGAGTCGTTCGATCGCGCTCTGGAGGCGCTCGATCGTTTTGCGATGTCTGAAAATGCGCAGCGTCGGGATATCCTCATGGCGCGCACCGGCATGTTGCGAAACTACGATCCATTGGTGCGGGAGGTAAACGCGCTATCCGAAAGCGTCAATCAATTACGCGAAACTGCTGTCGTGGATTCAGAGACGGCAAAAGCAATCGACCAACTCGCCGCGTCGGTTAGTCGAGAGAATGAATTGGTGGAGCAGTTCAAGAGCGATAACGCTCTCCTGCAGAACTCCCTTGCCTATTTTAGCTTGTTCAGCTCCCGTCTTGGATCTTCCGAGCGGGATGGGCCTTTGGCGACAGCAGTCAGCGCGCTTGCCGCAGCCATGCTCAGCCTCACTCTTGACACGTCGGCGAGGGCCGTGCGCGAAGTCGAAAATCGATTGGACGGACTCGCTGGCCAGTTCATTCCAACAGGCGACGGCCCGGCGATTCAGGCGTTGTCGGCGCATGGGAGGCTGCTGCAGGATCTGCTGCCGAAAACTGATAATCTGGTGAAGACGCTGTTCGCCCTGCCGACCGGATCGCAGCGGAAAGTCGTCCGGTCCATGATCCTGACGCACCAGAGCGCCTCGAGAGAAACAGCGCGGCGCTTCCGCGTTTTACTGTACGCGACATCAGTGCTCTTGCTCGGAGTGTTGGTCCATCTTGGATTGCGCGTCCGTCGGGGGGCGTTGGCGATGCAGCGGCGCGCAGCGTTCGAACATGTCGTCGCCAAAATTTCGACGCGTTTCATCAACGCGCGGCCGCACGAAATCGGGGCCTATTTCCAGCAGGCGCTCGGCGAACTCGCGGAGATTCTCGACGCAGACCGCGCCTATTTTGTCCTCGCGGGCAAACCAATCCGGGTCCATGCATGGTCTCGGCAGATGGTCACCTGCCCGCCAAACTGGCCAGATCAAGCGTCGGCGCTCGCAGCACGGTTTCCGCCGGGCAAGGACGGAATTGTTTACATTCCGGCTGTGGATCGCTTGCCGCCCAGTCGCGACAGAGACGCGCTTGTCGCCGCCGGCGTCAGCAGTTGGGCATGCGTCTCGACAATAGACGAGAACGGCATCAGCGGCGTTCTCGGTTTCGATGCGCTCAGGCCGCGTCCGCACAAGGTGGAAGGGCTAGGCCTACTTCGCTTCGCCGTCGATACCGTCGCCAATGCGGCGGCGCGGGAGGTTCTCGAGCAGGAACGGACGCGCCTTGAAACGAGACTGCAGCAAGCGCGACGCATGGAAACCGTAGGCGCCCTCGCCAGCGGCATCGCGCATAATTTCAACAATATTATCGGCGCCATCCTCGGCCATGTGGAGATGGCGGAGGAGCAAGTCGTACCCGGCAGCCGGCCGAGGCGCCACATCGAAGCAATCCGCCTCGCCGCGGAACGGGCGAGCGATCTCGTAGACCAGATTCTCACATTCGGTCGGCGCCGTGATTCGCGGCGGAGACCCGTGAGCATGCAAGCCTTGATTTCGGAATCGGCCGCCTTGCTTCGTCCCTCGTTACCCTCGCGCCTCGACCTCGTGGTCCGGGACATACCCCAAGCGGCCGTGGTGTCCGGGGAGGGCGCGCAACTGCAGCAGGTTATCCTCAACCTTTGCTACAATGCGGCGCAGGCGATGGAAGAAGAGGGATGCATCGAGATCGAAGTGAAGATGCAGGAAATAGAGTCAGTTAGATCGCTCACTCATGGCGAGCTTGGGTCGGGCCGCTATGTGCGCGTTACGGTAAGCGACGCCGGCCGCGGCATGGACGAGAGGTCTCTTGGCCGCATCTTCGAACCATTTTTCACAACGCGCCTGGCAGGCAATGGTTTGGGCCTTGCTACTGTCCGCGAGATCATACAGGAGCACGCTGGAGCCATTAACGTATCGAGCAAAGTAGGCGTTGGCAGCCGCTTCGAGGTTTGGCTGCCTAGCATCGCTTCGACGGAGGCGACGCCGAGAGAAGATGACCCGACGCCGCAGCTCGGCCGCGGCGAGACGTTGCTTGTCGTGGACGACGATCGCAAGCGCTTGCTCGCCGATGAGGACATGCTGGCCGCGCTCGGATATGAGCCGGTCGGTTTCTCGAGCGCAGCCGATGCATTGGCTGCGTGCCGAGCGGCGCCGGAGCGGTTCGAGGCGCTGTTGATTGGCCATCTGATGTTCGACATGCCGGCGCTCGATCTCGCGGCTTTTCTGCACGAGATTGCGCCGAGTCTGCCTATCTTGTTAGCGACCGCTTCAACCGAGCACATCAGCGTCGACGAGCTGGCGAACGCCGGCATCTCAGAAGTCGTGCGTCGCCCCCTTGCATCCTCCGAAATCATGGCCGCGCTTTCCCGTTGCCTAGCCCCGAAAAGCGCCGCGGCCAGCGCAGAATCTTAATCCGTTGCGCTCGGCCCGAAATCGCGCGCGAAGCAGCCCACGAACTTTGCTGATTACTTTTTCACAGCCTGTATGAAGCTCTCGGCCGTGCCGTCCTCGGGATTAACGAAGATGATGTCTTTGGGATCTCGTCTCGGGATATCGAGCGACAGGAACACGACCGGCGTTTCATAAATATCGGGGAGCGCGTGCACGGTGCCGCGTTTGAAGAACAGAAGATGACCCGGCGCGAAATCTCCGCCATTGGCGGCCTCCCCCATCCAGAACGAACCTTTGCCGGAGAGCACATAAAGATATTCGTCGCATGTCGCATGATAGTGCGGCGGCGTCGCCCGATAGACGCGGAAGACGCGCGCGCTGGCCGACTCCTCATTGGTTAAATAGGTGTCGAGCAACAGCGTCTTGGCCGTCTCTGGAAAGGATTTCGCGATTTTGTTCAGATCGAACCGGCCAAAGGCCGTTTTATCTTGGCTCATATGATGATCTCCGTATGTTTCGCGTGGCGAGGCTCGGCGCCTGCCGCCGGCCGCGTCATTCAGGGCGCAACGCCCAAACGCAGCAGCAGCGGCGCTATTATGGCGGTGAGGACAGCGCTCAATCCGATCGCGATTCCACTATAGGCTCCCGCCGTCTCATTGATCTCCATCATCCGCGCGGTCGCGAGCCCATGCGCAGTCGCGCCCGCCGCGAGCCCTTGCGCGCGCATATCCTTGACGCGGATCAGCCGCATCAATGGAATCACAATTATGACGCCGACGATGCCTGTCATAAGCGTAAATGCCGCAGCAAGCGAGGAATTGCCGCCGATCTGATCCGCTATGCCCATTGCGACGGGCGTTGTCGCTGAGTGCGGCGCAAGCGAAAGGACGACGATCTTGGAGGCTCCCATGGCGCGGCTGATCAGCATAGCAGTCAACGAGGTTGTCACGGCTCCTGCGATCACGGCGGGCAGAATGGCATGGACGGCCTTGTGGATCGAGCGAAGATTGTCATAGAGGGGCAACGCCAAGGCGACGGTCGCCGGCCCCAGCAGGAAGCCGACGAACTGGCCGCCCTTCATGTAGTTTGCGTAGGAGACGTGAGTCAGCTTCAGCGCAAGCACCAAAATCACGACGGAGACGAGGACTGGGTTGAGGAGCGCGAATCCGCCGCAACGGCGCTGAATCCAGATGCCGAACCGATATGCCAAAAGCGTGCCGACCAAACCGACGGAGGCGTCCGACACAAAGGCGGCGTCGATGATCCCAGAGGTCTCCATCAGCTTTGTCTTTCGCGGGTGAGATAATGCATCACGCTTGCCGTCACGATCATGCCAAGAACAGTGGAGACGACAATCGATATGCTGATCGGCAAAGCATCCCGCGCCAATATGGGCAGAGCGTTGATCAGGCCAACGCCCGCCGGAACGAAAAGGATCGACATGTTTTGCAGCAACGTTCCGCCCGTCATTCTGAGAGAATGGTCCGGCCCGCCTTGCCGCGCCAACAACGCGAGCAGGATGAGCAGGCCAATCACGGGCCCCGGCAACGGCAAGCCAGTCAGCCGCGCAATCGCATTGCCCACCACGAGGCAGATGAAGAGCGTCGATAAAGCCTTCAGCATTTAATGTCTTCCCGCTCTAGCAAGCGCTTGCTCCTATTTGGATCGAGCGTCCTCTAGGTATTTGTGTTGATTCGAAACGTCATATTTTGGCTGTGGATCACGACCCCGCCTTGGCGCGCGAGACTGAAACCAGCGACTGACGTTGGGTTGTCTCGGGCGAAAGGCGGCCTTCGTCAAGCAGAGGACGATGCTTCCCCGGTCTCGTTTCTCGCGCGATGCGGCCGGCCGATGCCGCATCCACGGCGATCGCTTGCCTCTCGCCCAGCATAGGCGACGGCGTTTTGGCGTCGATCGAGTCGAGACTTTAGTCTATTGCGGCTGATCGTCGCTGCCGTGACTCGCCTCCCCGACGTTCACGCTCTAATGCGCCTCAACTGGCGCGGCGCTCCGCCGAGGCCTTCTCAGCAACACGATTGCGGAAAGGCTGATGATCAGCCCGACGCCAACGATCCAGAAGGCGTCGGAATAGGCTGACACATAAGCCTCCCGCCGGACCTGAGCCGCCAGCGACATAAGGGCCTGCGCTTTGGCCATGGCCGGGTCAGCGAGGCCGTTGCGCAATCCAGCTATGAGCATGGCGAGCCGCTCCTGCGTCCGCGTGGCGTTCTGCGTCATGGCTTCGGCCAGCATCGAGAAGTGGAAATGCTCGCGCCGCTCGATGACGGTCGCCAGCATTGCGATGCCGACGGAGCCGCCGAGATTGCGCATCATATTCGACAGCGCCGATGCGTCCGCCGTGTCGCGCGGGGTAAGGCCCGCGGTGGCGAGTTGCGACAATGGGATTGAGAAGAGGGGTTGACCCGCCGCGCGCAAAAGCTGCGGCAGGATCAGCTGGTCCATGCCAACGTCATGCGTCAGGTTCACATTGATGAAGCAGCTCGATGCAAAGAGCAAGGTGCCGATAACCACGAGAATGCGGGGATCGAACCGCTTCATGAGAAAGGGCATGGCCGGAAACAGCACGAGCTGCGGCAGGCCGCTCCACATGACGACATAGCCGATCTGCTCGGCGTTATAGCCTTGGATCTGCGCGCATAGAGCGGAATCACATAGGTCGATCCGAGCGACACGGCGCCGAGCACCGTCATCAGCGCGCAGGACGCGCCGATCGTTCTGTTGCCAAGGACGCGCAGATTGATGAACGGCTTTGCGGCGGTGAACTCGCGCAGGATGAAGCAGAAGATTCCAATCGTCGCGACAACTGCGAATTGGCTGATTGAGCTCGACTCGAACCATTCCTTCCGCTGCCCTTCCTCAAGCACGTAGGTCAGGCTGGAGAGGCCGATCGCCATCGCCGCAATCCCGATCCAATCGCCCTTCGGAAGCTCGGCCCATCGCGCAGATTGCTTCGGCAAGGCCATCAATTGAATGATCGCGGCGATCGGGCCTGGAATGAGGTTCAGGTAGAAAATGTAGTGCCAGGAGAAATTGTCGGTGAGCCAGCCTCCTATCGTCGGGCCGATGGCTGGAGCAAACGTCGCCGTCAAGCCGAAGAAGGTGATGCCCAATCCTTGCTGTGATTTCGGCAGGCGCGTGCGGATGATGGTCACGGCGGTCGGGATCAAGACGCCGCCGGTGAACCCCTGCCCCGCCCGAAAAATGATGAGTTGGGTCAGCGACGTCGACAGCGCGCAAGCGATCGAGAAGGCGATGAACAAGCCGGTGTTGACCGACAGATAGCGGCGGAGGCCAAAGATCGATCCAAGCCAGCCGGTCAGCGGGATCACGACGATCTCTGCCATCAGATAGGCGGTGGAGATCCAGCTCCCCTGCTCCGCCGAGGCGCCGATGGCGCCTTCAATATTGGCGAGCGAGGAGTTGGTTATCTGAATGTCGAGGATGGCGGTGAAAGCGCCGAGAATGGCGCCGGCGACCGCCAGCCAATCGGCGAGGGAGGCTTTCGCTTCGGGTTCGCCGATCGTCATTGCGAGCTCAGAGCGCCAAGCTGAATTGCCTCGGCGGACTGTTCTTTGGGACGGCCTCGCGTGTCGATCGCCGCCTCCGCAGACAGGCCCGGCCGCAACCGCGCGATCAGCGGATCACGATCGTCCAAAATGATTTTGACCGGAACGCGCTGCACCACTTTGGTGAAATTGCCCGTCGCATTCTCCGGCGGCAGCAGAGCGAATTGCGATCCCGTGCCGGGAGCGAAGCTTTCGATCTCGCCGTGGAAGAGGTGATCGCCGAAAGCGTCGACGGTGAAAGTGGCGGCTTGCCCTTCGGTCATCGAGCCAAGCTGCGTCTCTTTAAAGTTGGCGACGAGATAAATAGCCTTTCCCATCGGCACGATCGTCAAAAGGCTCGTGCCCGGCTGAACGAATTGGCCCTTGCGCAACGCCCTGTCGCCGACCACCCCATCGATTGGAGCTGAAATCGTCGTGTACTCGAGATTGAGCTTTGCCTGATCGAGGTTGATCTCGGCTCGCTGCAGGCTGGCGCGCGCGGCGCCCTCGAGGGAGAGCAGACCATCCGTCTGCTTTTGCGCGGCGTCATAGGTCGCGTTGGCCTTATCGAGCGTCGCCTGCTTAACGAGGAGATCCGAACTCGCCTGATGCGACCGCTGGACAGTCCCCGCGCCGCGGATGAGAAGATTGCCATAACGTTGCTGCTCTTCGGCCGCGAAGTCGAGAGAGGCGGCCGCATTGGCCACATCCGCCTTAGCTTCTTCGATCTTCGCCTGCTGCTGAATGAGCGCGGCTGCAACGCCATCGAGACTGGCGCGCGCCTTATCGAGATCGGCCTGGGACTGGAGAAGCGCGACCCGTAAATCCCGGTCATCGATCCGCGCCAGAACCTGCCCGGCTTTCACAGGCTGGTTGTCGCCCGCGAAAACCTCCGCGATAAAGCCGCCGACCTTTGGCGCCACGACAACCTTGTCGGCCTGCAGGTAGGCGTTGTCGGTCGTCTCTTCGAAACGGCCATCCGTCCACCAATGCCAGCCAAAGCGGCCCGCCGCTCCGACCGCGAGCAAGGCGACAATCGCGATAATGGCCCGCTTGCGCGAGAATCGCGAGGCCGCCTTTTCAGCGCGAGCTCCAGCATCGGGCGCTTTTGGGGGACTCAATCTCGCGGCGGGAGGCTCGTCCCCACGGAGACGAACGATCGTCTCGCTGGCGATCACGCCTTCGCTCATTGCGCCGGTTTGATGAGCATGAGATCTTGCTGAAGCGTCCATTTTTCGACCATTATGAAACAGAACGGTACTGTTCTATACTCAGCGTCGCTGAATGGCAAGCTAAAATTTTGAGGCAGACGATGAACGAGACCCTCGAGGACAGGCCGAAGGAGCTGCGGCCGAAGACGCGCGGCGGCCGTCCAACCAAGGCGGCGGCGGCGCTGCGCGACGAGCGTCTTCTCGAAATCGCGGCCGAGATGTTCATGGAGCATGGCTTCGATGCGACGTCGATGGACCGGCTCGCCGAGACCGCCATGATTGGGAAGGCGACGCTCTATGCCCGCTATGCCGACAAGGCGGCCCTTTTCGCCGACGTTTTGCGCCGGCGCATCCTTCTGATCTATGAGCCGCTGGAGGCGGAATTCGAAAAAGGCCTGAAAGGCAAGGGCCTCGAAGCGACCTTGCTGATCGTGGCGCGTCGGATGACCGACCTTAGCGTGGCCCCCTCCACTATCGCCCTTTTTCGCATTCTCGCCGCTCAAGGGACGCGATTTCCTGAACTCGGCAAGCTTGCCATTCAGGAAGGATTGTATCGGCAAATCAAGATCGTCGAAAAAATCCTGATCCGCTTTTCCGGCGCGCATCGCTATGCAATCGATGATTTATCGCTTGCCGCGGATCTCTTTCTCAGCATCGTTCTCGGCCGCGTGTCCCGAATAGCGCTGCTTGGCGTCCATATGGAGCCGGAAGCGCTCGATCGCCGGGCGCGCGAGGCGGTAAGGATCTTCGTGCGAGGCCTGCTTGAGCCGCCGTCCGCCGACCTCCGCTAAAGCATGATCCCGGAAAGTCGCCAACTTTTCCGATAGGATTGCGCGTTGAAACGGCCATATAAAAACGCAACATATAAAGCGGCGGCCGGCGGACGAGGCTTATATGAGCCATTCTCGCAGAGAGCATTTTTAAAATGAACCAATTCCTTCCCCCCATCGCCGAGTCGCTTAAGCGAGGTGGTTTCGCCTTCGTCGATGCGCAGACGATGGAGATCGCGCTGCGAGAGTCGGGCCTCGCCGAATGGGATAGCTTTGCGCAAAGCTGGAATGACCTCGGGCTCGACACCTACATGGCGGATGGCGGCCGCTACCGGCGGCGCCGTCATGCCGCCTTCGCGAGCGCCGCTGCCGGCGTTTCGAGGAAGCCGCATCAACCGCATTATCAAAGTCGCGACTATAATGCGCTGAACGGCGGTCTTGAGCGGTGGTTCGCCCCGATCACGGATGCAATTGCGAACCATCCGGCAATGCAAGCCATATTGAGCATGTGTTTCGAGTTGTTTGATGGCCTGACGCCAGCAACCCAAAGACCGCCGGCATGGCATGTCGAAGTCCATCAGTTTCGGATTGAAGCTGGTCCGGGGCGGAAGGGACTTCCAACGCCAGAGGGCCTTCATCGCGACGGCGTCGACTGGGTGCTCGTATTGCTGGTGGCGCGGGAAAATATCGCGAGCGGCATGACGACCATCGCTGACAATGACAGGCAGACCATCGGCAGTTTTACGCTGACCCGGCCGCTCGACGCCGCCCTGGTCGATGATAGCCGCGTCTATCACGGCGTGACGCCGGTCGAGGCATCCGACCCCTCGCGCCCGGCCTATCGCGATGTGCTTGTCGTGACCTTTCGACGCTAGAGCGCCATTGCTTCAACTTGAATCGCACGCGCCCTCAATCTCTTTGAATCAAGCCCAAAGAGACCGGATCGTTTCGGGAATCAACGGCGGACGAGGCCGCAAAAAATTCCCGAAGTTTGAAGGGGATTGGCCTCCCATCCGGTGACATGAAACCCCAAAAACGAATGATAAAATCAGATTAGAGATAGAAAAGTTCATTCTTCAAGTAATGAAATTCCTTTTCCAGAGCAGTTATGTAACATAAGAGCCACGGGAAGGCAGTTTCTTACTAAAGAGTATCTTTGTTTATTGCCCTCTCCAATAGCGTTCTTAATGTAGACGCCAGAAGATTGGAATCGGCGGCGGCAAAGATCGGCTAGCCGATTCGACGCTCTATCTGGTTGCCGCTCTGGAGGGGGGATTTCATGAGGATAAGAACGGCTTGGCCGATTGTGGCTGGTGCGGCTTTGGCGGGCGTCGCATTTGGGCCGGCGGCGCTGGCGCAGGATCCCGGCGGCGCTCTCGCCCTGCCTGAGATCGTCGTCCTGTCGCCGACGCCGGTGCCTGGCGGCGGCACAATCGACGCCGACAAGGTCCCGGCCTTCCTATCCACAGTAACGGCGCAGGAATTCGCCGATAGATATTCGCCGGCCGTAACGGATGCATTGACGTCGCATGTTCCCGCGGCGATCGCCATCAACGTCGACGGCACTGATCTCTCGCCCGACCTCTTCTACCGCGGCTTCGACGCCTCGCGCATATCGGGAACCGCGCAGGGGTTGGCGATCTACCAAAACGGCGTGCGCATCAACGAAGCCTTCGGCGACAGCGTCAATCTCGATCTCGTGCCGCCGATCGCGGTGGATCACGCCGACGTCTACACCAACAACCCGATCTTCGGGCTCAATGCTCTGGGCGGCGCAATCAACTTCACGATGAAGAACGGCTTCACCTATCAAGGCGGCGAGGCCTCGCTGCTCGCCGGATCCTTCGGCCGCGTCTGGGGCAATTTCCAATACGGAAAGCAAATCGGCGACTACAGCATCTATTTCGCCGCCGACGCGCTGCGCGACGATGGATACCGCCCCTTCGGATCCTCGAATCTGCAACGAGCCTACGCCGATCTCGGCTACCGCACGCAAGACTCTGAGTTCCACGCCATCGCTTCGTTCGGCCGCTCCTGGCTCGGCGTTCAAGGAGTGACGCCGCAGCCGCTCGTCGATCGGCAATATAATGCCGTTTTCACGACGCCGCAGACAACCAACAACCAGGCCGGCCTCGCGCAGATCACGGCCCGCTTCGACCTTTCGCCGAAATGGTCAGTCGCGAGCAACTTCTACTACCGCCAATTCGATCAATATCACGTCGACGGCAACGACGCCGACATCGAAGATTGCGGCGATCAGGGGGGCGCCCCCGGAAACGCCTGCTTGCCCGCCAGCGGCTCGTTTACCGGCAATCCGAACGATTTCCAGTTTACCAACCACGGGCAGCCGATTCCCTTCCTCGGCGACAGCTTCCCTTATGGAACAACCGCCTATACCGCGACGCACACCAATACTTTCGGCACGCAAATCCAGGCGACGAACAAGGATCGCTACTTCGACCATGACAATTATTTCGTCATGGGCGGCAGCGTCGACACCAGCTCGACCAATTTCTCATCCTCAACCGTGCTCGGCCAACTCAATCCCAATTTCCAAAACGTCTTCAGCGGCTTCCCCGGCTCGGACTCGATCCTAGCGACGGAAGGCCAGGTCGGTTTCGCGCCGGTCTACGTCCATTCGACAGCCACCTATTTCGGCGTCTTCGCGCTCGATACCCTCAACATAACGAAGGAGCTCGCGATCACCGCCGGCGCGCGATACAACGTCGCCAACATCGACCTCCAGGATCTCAGCGGCACGGCCCCAGATCTCAACTCGACCAATTCCTACAGCCGCATCAATCCGGTCGTCGGCCTCACCTATACCGTCTCGCCTGCCCTGACCTTCTATGGCGGCTACTCCGAGGCGAATAGGGCGCCGACGCCGCTCGAAAGCCAATGCTCCAATCCCGCCCTGCCCTGCGTTCTCGAAACGGCGCTGGTCTCCGACCCTCCGCTGCAGCAGGTCGTCTCGCACACCTTTGAAGGCGGCGTTCGCGGAACCTTCGCCATGCCGAGCAACTACGGCTCGCTGGCCTATAAGGTTGGATTCTACCACACCACCAGCACGAACGACATTGTGAGCGAGGCGAGCGAGATCTCGGGACAGGGGTTCTTCACCAACGTTCCCGAGACCCTGCGGCAAGGCGTCGAGTTCGGCGCCCAATATAATTACGGCGCGTTCAGTTTTTACGGCAACTACGCCCACGTCGATGCGACCTACCAGTTCTCCGCGACGTTCTCCTCGCCGATGAACCCATTTGCCGACGCGAACGGAAACATCTTCGTGCATCCCGGCGATCACATTCCGGGGATTCCGCAAAACCTCGGCAAAGTCGGCTTCGATTACGCTTTGACGCCGAATTGGAAGTTTGGGGCCGATGCGATCTTCGTCGGCAGCCAGTATTTCGTCGGCGACGACGCCAACCAGAACCCGCAGTTGCCCTTCTACTACGTCATCAATCTGCACAGCTCGTATCAGGTCAATGATCACGTCCAAGTGTTCGGCCTGATCAACAACGTGCTCAATCGTCAATATGCAACGTTCGGAACTTTTTTCGATACCGGAACAAGCGCTGGCAACGTCAATCAGACCCTGTTCAACAACAATCCCGACAATGGCGGCGTCGGCAACGCTCGAGCCGTCACCGTCGCCCAACCCATATCGTTCTACGCCGGGGTGAAAGTCACGTTCTGATCCAGGGAGCCGACCGCGCCTTCTTGCAGGAGGCGGTCAGCTAGCCCGGCGTGCAATTTCGCACATCGCCGGAAGATGATGTCCGCTAGCCCTGAGCTACTATTTCAGCACCTAAAAATTTACAATTATGAGCAGCCGATGGCCATCTCTCCGCCGCCATCCTTTCGCACGAGCGATGCGCGGGCCGGAAGCCGCTTCGGCGGCGGGACTTGGCCATCCCATTCCTAAGCCGCGTCGCGAGCTTCAATCGGCGTTGATCCGCGTCCAAAAATACGGAGCGCAGGCGGGTCGAGACCTGGTCTTGCCGTAAGTCTCGCAGACGCGCTATAAGCACCCGCTTAGCCGAGCGAAATCATCCCAGCTTTTATCAACTTGGGCGCGGGTCGCTCAACAAAGTCACGATCGTTGCGCGCGATTGCGATCCATGTTTAAGAGCAGATTGATGATTTCCCAGCCGAAGGTCCGCCGACTGAATAGGTTTATCGATGTCCGAGAGTTCAGGCTAATTTTCTAAAGGATAAAATCATACAAATCCTGCCCATTAGGACATCTTCTTGCGCAACGGATGCCTAACGAGCCACTCAATAAGAAGAGTTTAATGATGATCCATTGCAATCGATTGTGATTAGTGCGGTCAACGCTCATGCGCTATGATAATAGTTGCATAAAATTTATACATCTGTCCAAATTTCTGCTCCCTTCTTAGTCGCTGACGCCGCCATGGGCTTGCGCGAAAGGCTCTTTATGAACGATGCAACCGCGCTGGTGTCCGTCGCAACCGCCTCGCCCCCGCATAATTTCTTTCAGCGAGATGTTGCCTCGCTCGCCCGCAGCCTTTTTGGCGAACGCTATCCGGACTTCGAGCGACTTTCGCGCGTCTTTTTGAACACCGGCATTGTCCAGCGCCAGGGCGTGAAACCCGTTGAATGGTATCTCGAGCCGCGGGCCTGGCCCGAACGGACGCAAGCCTATCTTGAAGGGGCGCGCGATCTATTCGTCGCCGCGACTGAACTTGCGCTCAGCCGCGCTGGGCTGACCGCTGCGCAGATCGATACGGTCGTCGCTGTCTCATCGACGGGGATTGCGACGCCGAGCCTCGAAGCGCGCGCGGCGGCTCATGTCGGATTCCGGCGAAATATCTCGCGCGTTCCTATTTTTGGCCTCGGCTGCGCAGGCGGGGTCACGGGACTTTCGATCGCTTCGCGTTTGGCGCAGGCGCAACCAGGCACGAATGTTTTGTTCGTCGCCGTCGAACTCTGCACCTTGGCGCTTCGTCTCGACGAATTGACTCCCGCCAATATCGTGGCCACGAGCTTGTTCGGCGACGGCGCCGCCGCCTGCATTGTTCGCGCGGGCGATGGCGGCGATGTTCTCGTCGAGGGCGCAGGCGAGTATCTGTGGCCGGACACGTTGGACATCATGGGCTGGAGCGTCGATCCGGAGGGATTTGGCGTGATCTTCCAGAGCTCCATTCCTGCGTTTGTCCACGAAAATATGCGCACCGCGGTCAGCGACATTTTAGCGCGCTTCGACCTCTCAATCGACGATGTCGAACGATTTATCTGTCATCCCGGCGGCGCCCGCGTGGTCAAGGCGCTTGAGGCTGCGTTGTCGTTGGGTCAAGGCTCGCTCGATCACGAGCGAAGCGTTCTGGCCGATCACGGCAATATGTCCGCCCCAACGGTTTTGTTCGTCCTTGAACGGATGTTGAAGAGCAAAATGCCGAATCGAGCCGTTATGACCGCGCTCGGACCAGGATTTACCGCCAGCTGCGTCTCCCTGCGGCGGGCCGCATGAGCCTCTCCGCCATCATATTGGCGTTGGTGACCGCGCAGCGGGTCGGCGAGCTGCTTCTGTCGCGGCGCAATACCGCGCGCCTCGTGGCGCGGGGCGCGATCGAAATCGGCAAGTCCCATTATCCCTATCTCGTCGCCATGCATGCCGCCTGGTTGCTGACGATCTGGGCGTTGGGGGTCGGCCAACCGGTCCAGTTCTTCTGGCTTGCCTTGTTTTGCTGTCTGCAGGTTTTGCGGGCGTGGGTCATTGCGACGCTCGCTGGCCGCTGGACGACGCGGATCATCGTGCTGCCTGGCGCAGATCTCGTGAAAAGCGGTCCATATCGTTTCATATCGCATCCCAATTACATCGTCGTCTGCGCGGAAATTGCCGTCTTCCCGATGGTCTTCGGCCTGCCTTGGGTGGCCGTCACGTTTTCCATCCTTAACGCTCTCGTCCTCGCCGTCCGAATAACAATCGAGAATCGCGCCCTGGCGGCGAACTCATCTTTGTTTCCGTCCGTCAGGTCATGACCTCCGAGAGCGCGCCCTATATCGAAGCGCAATCCTTCGAAAGAGCCCGCATCGGCACATGGTTTGGATTCGGCCTGATGTGCCTTGGCATGTTCATGGCGATCCTCGACGTCCAAGTCGTGGCGACATCGCTGCCCAATATTCAGGGCGCACTCAACATCAAGCCCGACGCGATGAGCTGGATTCAAACAGCCTATTTAACGGCGGAGGTGGTTGCGATCCCGCTGACCGGCGGACTGATGCGCGTGTTCACCATGCGCTGGCTGTTCGTCGGGGCGACCGCCGCTTTCACCTTCGCGTCGATCTGCTGCGCCTTCAGCAGCGGCTTCTCGAGTCTTGTCGCGTTCCGCGTCATCCAAGGATTTTCGGGCGGAACCCTGATCCCTTTGGTTTTCTCGGCCGTCTTTCTCTTGTTTCCCAAGCGGCAAGAAGGCCTCGCGACGACGCTCGCGGGCGTCCTCGCCATGCTTGGCCCAACCGTCGGACCAATTGTCGGCGGCTGGATCACCGAGACCTATTCATGGCACTGGCTGTTTCTCATCAATGTCGCTCCGGGACTGATCGCAGTCGGCTTGACCCCGGCGTTGCTGCCGCGCGATAGGCCGGATTTACGCCATGCAAGGACTCTCGATTGGCTTTCGCTCATCCTGCTGATCATCGCCTTGGCATGTCTTGAGATCGGATTGAAGCAGGCGCCGGAGGCGGGTTGGACGGCCGCATCGACATTGGGTCTGCTTGGCGCAAGCGTCCTCGCCGGGGCCTTTTTCGCGAAGAAAACCTTGAGGGCGGCTCAAAAGATCGTCGATCTCGCCACGTTGAAAAACCTCTCTTTTGCGATTGGCTGCGTTCTCAGCCTCTGTCTTGGCGTCGGGCTGTTTGGCTCTGTCTATCTGATGCCTGTGTTTCTCGCCTATGTCCGCGGTCACGACTCGTTGGAGATCGGCACGGTCATGCTGGTGACCGGCTTGGCCCAACTGGCGACGGCGCCGCTTGCAGTCTTTCTCGAAACCAAGATCGACGCTCGCCTATTGACGGCGCTGGGCTTTGCCCTGTTCGCGCTGGGTCTTGGAGCCTCCGCGTTCGACACGATCGACGCCGACTTCGATGAGATGTTGTGGCCCCAAATCATACGCGGCGTCGCGATCATGTTCTGCCTGCTTCCGCCAACCCGCATCGCGCTCGGCAACCTTTCGCCAAAGCAAGTTCCTGACGCAAGCGGACTGTTCAATCTGATGCGGAATCTCGGAGGGGCGATCGGCCTCGCCCTTGTCGACACCGTCCTTTATGGACGCATCCCGATCCATGCCGAGGCGTTGAAAGTCGGCCTCATGGCGGGCGATGCATCGGCCGCGCTCGCGGTCGGACTTTCGCCAAGCAGAGTTGCGCAGAAAGCCGGGGCGCCTATCGACGCGGCGACTGAAGCCTATGTGCGGCCCTTTGTCGAAAGAGGCGCTTTCGTGATGAGCGCAAACGAAGCCTGGCTTCTGCTAGCCGCCTTTTCTCTCATCGGCTTGGTGGGGATTGCATTGCTCGCGAAAAGGTCCGCTCAAAGGTGACGACCCGTTCGACGCGCGCGGCGATCGCGATCATCTATGGCCTTTGCTGCCACGCCGCCTTCGCGCTCGGCGTCGGAGCAATGATGGCTGCGATGTTCTTCGGCATGAGCCGCTCGCTCGGCGCGCTTTCGGCGCCATGGAGTTTTGCGGCCAATGGATTTCTCCTGATCCAATTTCCCATTCTGCATTCATGGCTGCTATCGCGACCGGGGCGCTCGCTCCTGAGCCGTCTGGCCCCGTTCGCTCTCGGCGATCGGCTTACCACGACGACATATGCGTTCATTGCGTCGGTGCAGGTGGGGCTGCTGTTTGTCTTGTGGTCTCCCTCGGGAATCATATGGTGGCAAGCGAGCGGTCTCGCGCTAGCCGCTATCAGCTCCCTTTACGCGACCGCTTGGCTGCTTCTTTTGAGATCGATCATCGACGCCGGCTTTGCAATGCAGGTCGGCTTGCTGGGTTGGCGGGCTGTCGCGAAGGATGTCGCGCCCAAATATCCTCCGATGCCAAAGCTCGGTCTTTTCCGCATTTGCAGACAGCCTATCTATGTTTCGTTTGCGTTGACGCTTTGGACAACGCCGACCGTGACGCCGGATCAGCTGGTCGTTGCGACGGCTCTGACGGCCTATTGTCTGATCGGACCGATGTTCAAGGAGGCCCGCTTCAAGCGCTTATTCGGGGACCAGTTCGAGGCGTATCGACAAGAGGTGCCTTACTTGCCCCAGTGGCCGCGCCGCTCGGCGTTGATCCTTCAGAGGGAAGCCGGTCCGGCGCGCTGCGATTCGAGCTTGCCAAACATTTAGAAAGCGCAGCGACTGAACGCTCGCCTCGTCCGAAGCGCGCAATTTCGATGTCATTCGTAGAAGGTTCGTCGAACCATGAAACGTAGATCTTTCCTCGCCGCAACCGCGACTCTTTGCTCTGCAATCGCATCAAAGTCGTTTGCCGCGTCCCCTGCCATATTTTTGGGCTACGACCAGGAGCAGCTCGACAAAGCTTACGACCAATCCTTTTGGGCGCCGCAGATGAAGGAGTCCGAAGCAACCGACAGCGCGGCGAGCGTCGCGGTGCGCCGAGCGATGCCGCCCTCGACGGAACAATACGGGCCGAATGCGGCCGATCTGATCGACATTTTCGCGCCGGTCGGAGCGCATGACGCGCCGATCTTCGTCTACATCCACGGCGGCGCCTGGATCCGCAATACAAGGCTGGACGCCTCATATCCGGCCCCTACCCTGACCGGTCGCGGCGCCGCCTATCTCGCGCCCGATTTCGGGAGCCTCAAGACTTCGCGCCTGCCGGAGATGGTGGAGTCATGCCGCCTCGCCCTGGAATGGACGGCGCGCAATGCCGCCAGCTTCGGCGGCGATGCTACCCGAATCTTTCTCGCCGGCCACTCCTCCGGCGCTCACCTTGCGGCCTGCGCGCTCGCCACCGACTGGACCGCCCGCGGCCTGCCAGCCGACCTCATCAAAGGCGCTTTCTTAATGAGCGGCATGTATGATCTTTATCCGGTGCTTCTTTCGTCGCGCAGGAGCTTCCTGCATCTCACGGAGAAAGAGGCGACGGAGTTTAGCCCGATACGGCATTTGGACCGCATCAACTGCCCGGTCGCCGTCCTCAACGCCGATCAGGACAGCCCCGAATTCAAGCGCCAATCAGACGTTTTCGCCGACGCGCTGAGGGGCATGGGGCGGCTGGCGAACCGCACCGTCGTGTTCAACGCCAACCATTTCCAAGAGCCCGAGCAACTGACCCGGGCCGATAGCGAGGTCAGCCAGGCGGTCTTCTCCCTGATGGGACTGTGACGCCTCGCAGGCATGTTTTTCCGCGATCTGCAATGGTATCTTCCTCAATTCGGCCAATCATTGTATCTGGGGCGCAACACGAGCTTCCCATTCCGAACATCCGCCGCAAACCCGTGCGCAACCCTTGGAGTTTATCGATGAGCCCACCCAAATCGCTCCTGCAAATGGTCGGCGCGCCGGCGCATCCTTCACCGCTTGAGCGCTCGGCGCTCATTCTCATCGATATTCAGCGCGAATATTCCGACGGCGCCGTGCCTTTGGCGCGCGTGCATGAAGCCGCGGCCGAGGCCGCAAAAGTGCTGGAACTCGCGCGCCGCCATAACGTCCCGGTTTTCCATATCGCGCACTCGACCGGTCCCGGCGGACCGGTGTTTGACCCAAACGGCCCTTACTACGCTTTCCTTCCGGAAGTAGCGCCCTTGGCCTCGGAGACTGTTGTCGTAAAACCCCATGCGAATTGCTTCATCAAGACGGATCTCGATCAGTTGATCCGGCCCACCGGCCGACAGGAATTGATCATTGTGGGAAATATGACCCATGTCTGCGTTTCGGCCACGGCGCGATCGGCCGCTGAGCAATACGGCTACCGCGTCACCGTTGTTGGCGATGCAACTGCGGCGCGAGATCTGCCAAATCCACTCGGGGGAGTGGTCGAAGCCGAAACCGTTCGGCAGACGGCCTTGACAGAACTCGCGGATTTTTTCGCCATCGTCGTCAAGGACGCGTCCGCGTGGGGCTGACCCCTTTCGCCTAGCTCCAAGGCCCGCGACTTGATAGGTCGCGGGCTTCCATTAGAGATCCCGCCCCAGCCGAGAGGACAGCCCATGTTCATCGCCATGAACCGTTTCAAAGTCATCAAGGATGAACAAAAGGCGTTCGAGAATATCTGGCTGACGCGAGATTCACGGCTCGACGAGGTCAAGGGTTTCGTCGCCTTCCATATGTTGCGCGGGCCGGAGCGCGAGGATCACGTGCTCTATTCTTCGCATACGGTCTGGGCGACGCAGGAGGATTTCCTCGCCTGGACAAAATCCGAACAATTTCGCGCCTCTCACAAGCAAGCCGGCGATCGCAAACCCATGACGCTCGGTCATCCGGAATTTGAAGGGTTTGAAGTCATTCAAACGATCGAGGCTAGCTCGTAAGGCGAATAGAGAGTGATCCCAGAAATGTGAAGGGACTGCTTTAAAGCTGTGCATTCACAAGGATAGCGCTGCTCCGTCCCTGAGTGAGCGCCTCAATGCGGCGCTGGCAAGCCGGCCCGCATCCTCTCGCCAAATTCTATTTCGCTCAATCCCATTTCGATGCGATCCGAAACAGCCGATCGTTCGATAAGCTTGGCCAGCGGAAGCGACGTATCAACGAGACCGTTCTCATAGGCATAGGAAGGCAGAAAGCCGTTGAGCACGACACGCCAGTCCACCGGGAACGTTGGGCTGAGGGCGCGCAACATCACAAAAATGGTCGTCGTGCAGTTTGTCGTGAGAGTATTGTAGAATTGCGGATGATCGGCGAGATCGCTGGCCTGCTGGATATATTCCAGAAGAAGCCCCCGCGCAGCCTCGGGCGTCGTTCGAATCCGATAGAGCCGCACGTCCTCGTGATCGGCCTTTCGCAAAAAGAGAAAATCGCGTTCATCGGCGGCGAGGAAAACGAGCTCGTACCGCTTGAAAAATCCTGCGATCGCCGAAAAAGCCTCGTCTCTTTCTTTTCGGATCTCGATTGAAAACATAAGATAGCGGCCATCCTCGAAGCCAAAGCTGACCATCGAGTGGGCGACCAGCGGACCCATAAAATACACGAGATAGAAATCGACGGATTTTACTTTCGAAAGATCATAGCTGCGGTCTTCCCAATTTTCCGTAAAGTCCGCGCGCGATCGCCATTTGAAATTGCGCACATTCTTCAGCGCGAGTTCATTGCCGCGCGCTATGCCTGTGACGCCATGAGCGACGTCGGGCGCCCAGTCGCGGTCATTGCTCGGCTTGATCGTTCCCCACCAAATGAGGAGCGTGGCGAAGGCCAGCGCATAGGCAAAGCCCAAGCGCCAGCGCCGTCCCAGGCCGACGAGGGCCAGAACAGCCAGAAGATCCAGCAGAACGGCAACGCCGATTCGCAGGACTGCGGGGCCCGGCATCTGGAACCATATTGCGAAGGACCCCAATACAGCTGACACAAGGACAACGACGACAAGACAGAAGAGCCCAAGGCTTCGCGCAAAGCGGGGCATATTCATCAAACCACAGCACGAAGAATCTTCAACTCGGCGTCGTTGGAGTGAGAACATCTCGTGAAAGTATTTTTATTTATCACAAATTTCCTCAAATATTTAATATAATAACACGTATTAACTCTGCTACAACAAATAAAATAGAACATATAAATGTAAATTGATATTTATCACTTTTAAGATAAGAAGTACTAAATACAATATTTGTAACTCTATACATACGACATCCTATCAAAATACAAAAAATACCAAAATAATAAAGGATCGATGTGCCAAATGAAGTAAGGAAAAATACAGCAAATGGAATCTGCACCTCACCTAATGCTACTTGCCGAAGCTGGCCCGAAAGAGTTGGGCCCTGATCGAACGTTACGGCTGCAAGAAACGATCCTCCGCAAGTCTCTTTGCCGCTTTGCACGAGAGAATCAAGATTATTTTTTGGAATCTCTATTTATTTCAGCGCTAAGGATGGGCATTGAACTAAAGCTTCCGAAGTACCGTCATAATATTTCTCAGCTATTTTGTAGAGTTCTGACTGATGAATGACGATAGGATTGAGACTAACAACATCAATAAACGAATATCGTAGGGTGGCCATCCAATCGTAGGAAGCAAAGCAATAGCTAGGTCATTCACGGATTCGCCGTCCGTTCCAATCAAAGCCTTTCAGCTTCCAGAGGGCGGCGGAGTACAAACAAATTCATCGCCAACTTGTTTTAAAAAATGGCGGTGTTTTGCTCATCTGTCATTCGACAAAATATTTCGCGCACAATTGTTTTGGCCGCCTCAACGCGCGATCTTGTTCGAAACCGCGCCGGCTTTCGCCCGCGCCTGTCCGCGGTCGCCGACCTTATCCCAACGCGTCGAAAAAGCCGTGTCGCAGAGGCCGGGACTGCCGAACCCATCGCTGAAACTGACATTGCTGCGGCGGTGATGCTCGGCGTGCGCCTTGCTGGTCAAGAGCGCGGCGAGCGCGCCGATGATGCGTCCCTTCAACCCGGTCGCGCCGCGCGGCAGGCGAACCGAGAAATCATAGCCCGAATGTTCGTAGAGGCCGCCGAATGCGCCAAGACCGGCGACGAGCAGGTGAAACCCAATGTCCGCCCCGGCGCCGACGAGGATCAGCGGAACGAGATAGGGCAAAACGATCTCGAGAAAGAAATCGGCGGCGCTCATATAGCAGGCGCTAATGCTCCTGCTGGCGCTTGTCGAATGATGCACGCTATGACCCAATTTGCGGATCAAGCCCGGCCGGTGCAGCAAAAAACGGTGCGAGGCATATTGCACGACGTCGTGCCCGACGCCCATGAACGCGAGGGCGATCAGAAAATGCAATGCTCCCATATGCGGCGCGCCGACGAAAGCGAGCCCGGCAAACTGCAGCAACGCCATCGCCGGCAACATAATGAAAAACTGATTGGCGAGCACGCGCGGCAAAAGCTCGAAATAGCCGAGCCGGTCGACCGGTCGAACCTTGAAGGAGCGCAGCCGTCCCGTGCGGTCGCACCATTCGAAAACCAGCCCGACGCAGTGATAAATGACCATCTGGCCGAGGCAGGCTAGAACCGAAAGCGGGAGCCACCAGGGCAAAGAGCCGTTCAAGTCAGCCACGTCAAAAGCACCTTTCGAAGCGCAAAGCTGTCACCCATATACCCTCGCGCCAGAGTTTTCGGCAAATCCCGCCGCGAAACTCGATCCTCATGCCGAGGAAGGCACCGATCGAGGCGCGTGGGCGGCTCGGCGGATAGGCTGAGGCTTTGAGAGCAGGCTGCGCCTGCTTCCCGCGAGCGCCGCCGAGTTTCAATCCTATTTAACTCAACACATAATTTCAGCCGAAAAGTCCATGACTTTTTGCCGATCACAGTTTCTAACTATTTGTTCCAACACGTGATCTTGCCGCAATGAGCTGCGACGCCGCGCCTAATGGTGCCAGCGCAAGTTGCTGCGCTCTTGCCAATCCGCGCAGATTAATTAGGACAGGACGGATCGAGGCGCGATCTGACGCAATGGGACGGAAGGGACATGGGACTTTGATGACGGAACCTTCACCCGAAAAGGAAATCATCGCCCGCGAAACTGCAAAAATGCTGATCGAGGTCGAGGCGATTCTGTTCAATTCGGAAACGCCCTTCATCTTCACCTCGGGCTGGGCGAGCCCGGTCTACACCGACATGCGCAAAATTATTTCCTACCCGCGTTTGCGCACGCGCCTCGTCGATTTCGCCGTGACGACGATCGAGCGCGAGATCGGCTATGAGCGCCTCGACGTCATCGCGGGAGGAGAGACCGCGGGCATTCCTTACGCCGCATGGCTGGCGGATCGCCTGATGCTGCCGATGCAATATATCCGCAAAAAGCCGAAAGGTTTCGGCCGCAACGCGCGAATCGAGGGCGACCTGCATGAGGGCGGCCGGGCGCTTCTGGTCGAGGATCTCGCCACCGACGGGCGCAGCAAAGTGAGTTTCTGCAACGCCCTGCGCGAGGCGGGACAAAGCTGCGACCATGCCTTCGTCTTTTTCTTCTACGGCATTTTTCCGCAGACAAAAGCGATCATGTCGGACCTCGGCGTCACCCTGCATTATCTCGTCACCTGGCGGGATATCCTCGCCGCAGCGCGAAAAAACGAGTATTTCAAGCGGGAAACGCTCGATGAAGTTGAGAAATTCTTGAATGAACCCGCGCAATGGTCAGCCGAGCATGGCGGCATCGCGGATTTCAAGTCCGGATCCTAAGCGCGGGCGGAGTTCGCGAGATCCGCGCCGCCCGCAACTCAACGCCGCCGGCGCGGCCTCTCAGACCTCCCGCCAGCCCGGCTTGCTTGGGTCGGTCAGATGATAATGGATCGGCCCTAAGCCTGTGATGGCGATGATGGCCGGCTCGGCGACGCCTTTCTTGACGCCATCATAATGCGCCGTCTTGGCGACGCGCCGCACAAAGGACCCCGCCGAGACCGGCACAGTCGCATCAGGCGCGAAGTCCTCGCCGCTGGCCACATACCATGTGCCGGAAAGAACGACGCACAGGCGGTCGGTCTCATAATAATGCGGAGCGCTCATATAACCAGGATGCCAGCGGATCAGCACGAAATACTGGCCCGGCTCGCCGATGGCGCCAAACATCGGCGCCTGTTCGGCCATCCCCGGCGGAAAATTATAGAGCGGTTGCCAGGGTATCTGGTCTGGCGGCGTGACGATGGTCATTGATGGGTCGACGCCCGCCGCTTGCGCTGAGCCGATGCCGAAGGACGCGGCCGCAGCAGCCAGCAAGGGCGCCGCCAAGAGGTCGCGGCGGTTAGTTATAAATTCGTTCATCAGGGTTCCCACGATCGATTGCGACAAGGCTATGGAAGCATGATCGTTTTACGCTGATGCGACCGCGCTAAACATCTTCCTTGTTCGCGCCGGCGAAAAGAATAGCGCTCCAGGGAACGCCGCTGACAAACATCAAGCCCTTCGCGTGCAGCGGCCCGAGAACCGGCGCGATGGTTTTGAAGCGCTTGACGAGTTGATTGGCGACGCGCGATCGGCGCGACCATCGCGGCGCGCGCGCGTTCGCGGCAGGGTCCGAGCAATCGAGCCGCCTCAGCAGTCGGGCGTAATCGAAGGCGGTCCAGCCGCGCTCTAAAAAGAATCCAGCGCGCTCAATCAGATGATCGATCAGAATGGCTTTGGCTTGCGCATTGCTGTCTCCCGAGCCGCCCGGCTGGTAGGACAGCACTTTGTGCAATTGCGCCCGTTTTGAAAACATATTGCCGCCATGCAGGCGATACACCGCGAGCGCATCGTCAATGAGGACGCTGCCGCTGATGGCGTTGACGCCGAGGCAGAAATAGAGATCGGTTCCGGTCCTGAGGCCGGCGAGCGCCGAATTGGCTGAAAATAGATCGAGCGCATCGCGGCGAAAGCAATTGCCCGAGGTCGGCGACCAGACCCATTCATTCGTCATCGGCTCCACGAAGCGAATTCGATCAAGGATACCGCGATCGAAATTGTCCGGCGGCCAGGAATCGCCGGAAGCATGGCGATATGGGCGCACGGCATTCGCTTTGGCGCCGCGCTTGGCGCTAATCACGCGGTTGAACGCCTCTTCGGAACCAAGCACCACCTGATCGCCGACGACCTGGAGCATGTCGCCCGACGTGAAGCCGACATGAACGCGTAGCGACAGATGGACAAAAATATGGGTTTCGACGCCATGCAGCAACAGCATGTCGTCGGCGTCCAGAAATATGACGTAAGGCCCGCAAGACGCCGCGAGACCGTCTAAAGCGGCGGCTGTCTGGCCGTCATTTGCAACGCGGCGGATGATCTTGGCCGCGGGATGGCGCGTCTCGATCGCACGAAGAACCTCTGGACTTTCGTCGGTCGAGGCGTTGTCCACAATGACGCATTCGATATTTGGATAGGTTTGCCCAAAGACCGAATCCACGGCGGCGTGGAGAAAACGGCCATAGTTGAAATTGACCACGACGACGCTCACCAGAGGCAGACGAACGATCGCCGCCGCATCGCTGCGGGAGTCGTCCAAAAGACGTTTGGTCAACTGAAGCTCATTCGTGGACATCCTCAACGCTTCGACATGAACGAAATCTCTCTCTCCAGTCAACTTGATTGCATGTTGAAGCTCGCTCGGCCGCCGCTCCGAGCCTGAGCAATTCCGCGACGAATATGATAGGAGATGCCTCCTCACGCTTACGCAATTGAAAGGCATCGCATTGGGTAAATCGTCTTCGCCGTCCGTAACCCGTTTCCATCGCCTCGGGACCAGCGATCTCAACGTCTCAGCGCTAGGGCTTGGCTGCATGTCGTTTTCCGGCGTTTATGGGCCGTGCGAGGACGTTGACGGCGCATCGGTCATCAAGGCGGCTTTGGACGCCGGGATAAATTTTTTCGACACCGCCGATATGTACGGCTGGGGGCACAATGAAAGCCTTGTCGGCGCTGCGATCGCCGGACTGAACCGCGATATTTTTCTCGCGACGAAGTTCGGCCACGTTCGCACGCCCGCTGGGAAGACGGTCATCAATGGAAGGCCGGATTATGTGTTCTCCGCCTGCGACGCCAGTTTGCAAAGGCTCAAGGTCGACCACATCGATCTTTATTACCAGCACCGCGTCGATCCGCAGGTGCCGATCGACGAGACGGTCGACGCGATGGCTCAATTGGTGAAAAAAGGCAAGGTGCGGGCGATCGGCCTCTCGGAGGCAAGACCGGAAACCATCCGTCGCGCGCACAAAATCTATCCGCTGACGGCGGTGCAGATGGAATATTCGCTGCTCTATCGAACCGAAGCGGAGGAAGTGCTCGCCACCACGCGTGAACTTGGCATCGCCTTCGTCGCCTATTCGCCGCTCGGGCGCGGTCTTCTCACTGGCGCGATCCAATCAACTGAGGACGTCGCCGGTGACCGGCGAGCCGAGCATCCACGCTTTGATATCGAGAACTTCGCGCATAACCGGCGGCTTGCCGACCGGGTCGCAGCGATGGCCAAGGCGAAGGGATGCACGACGGCGCAGCTCGCGCTCGCCTTCATTTTGGCGCAAGGCGACGACGTTACGCCAATCCCCGGAACGAAGAAGATAGAGCGGCTCATGGAGAACATTGGCGCTCTCGCGGTCGAACTGGACAGCGCCGAAATGGAGGAACTCGCGACGATGATTCCTCGCGACGCCGCCGCTGGCGAACGCTACCCGGAAGCGGCGCTCAAGAACGCCTATCTTTGAGTTTTAGAAGCGGCGCCGGCGTGGGAGAAAAACCCATCAAACCGGCGCCGCTACAGACTCTTCCTTCTGCCGCAAATCGGCTTCGCGGCGGCTGATGTAGTCCCGCGTATACGGGACAGCCGCATCGAGCTTCTTTGCGAGCTGGATTTGAAAGATGAGGATGCCCTGCCGCCTGAACGCCGTTTCCGACCCCGCGAGATAAAATTCCCACATGCGGCAGAAGCGTTCGTCATAGATCGCTTTGGCCTCTTTGCGTCGGGCCATAAAGCGCTCGCGCCAGATCCTCAAGGTCTCGGCGTAATGAAGCCGCAGCATCTCTATGTCCGTGACGATGAGGCCCGCGCGTTCTATCGCCGGCAGAATTTCCGACAAGGCCGGGATATAGCCTCCTGGAAATATATATTTGGCGATCCACGGGTTGGTCGCCGCCGGTCCCGGCCCTCGACCGATGGTGTGCACGAAAGCCACCCCATCCTCATCGAGCATCTGCGCGATCTTCTGGAAATAGGCATCGTAATTCGGCAGGCCGACATGCTCGAACATTCCAGTCGAGACGATGCGATCAAACCGCTCGTCGATCTCGCGATAATCGAGCAGACGGAAATCGACCGCCGCCGATAATCCAAGGTCGGCGGCGCGCTTTTCGGCGATGGCGAATTGAGCCTTTGATAAAGTGAGGCCGGTGACCGAAGCCTCGCAAAACCGCGCCAGATAAATTGCCGTTCCGCCAAAGCCGCTCCCGATGTCGAGCACCCGCTGGCCGGGCTCGACCAGGAGTTTCGCCGCGATGTGACGCTTTTTGGCGAGCTGCGCGTCTTCAAGGCTTTGGCCGTCAAATTCGAAATAGGCGCAGGAATATTGCAGGTCTGAATCGAGGAACAGCGTGTAAATGCCGGCATCGAGATCGTAGTGATGCGCGACATTGTTGCGCGCCCGCACCTTGTCGTTAACCTGGCTAAAGCGACGCACGAGCAAACGCGCCTCTTGCAGCAGGCGCACCCAACCTTTCGGCTGCATCAGATTGTCGGCGGCGAGCATCAGCACGTCGTAGACAGAGCCTTGCGTCACCTCGATGCGGCCGTCCATGAACAATTCGCCGAAATGAAGTTCCGGGTCGAGCATGAGCGAAATCTGGGCGGCTCTGTCGGCAAAGCGTATCACCACCGTCTTTCCGGCGCCATCGCCAACGACGAACCGATGTCCGGCCGCGGTCTCTACCTCGATCGACCCTGCGCGGATCAATCGGTCAAAAAAAATCTTGAATAAATGGTCCACGCCTACCCGCCGACTCGGAAAAACCCTATGCACTTCATTAAAAATGAATTTGCCGAAATTCAAGGCCAATGAAAAGAGCAAGTTACAGAAGCCGGCTTGGCCGCGTCGTTTCTTGCAGCTGGCGAACCGGCGCGTCAGCCAGCGATCGGAAACGCGGTCTCCGACTTGATGTCTTCGAGAACAAAACGCGAGATCACGCTCTTCAACGGAATTAGCTCGATCAACCGTTTATAGAACTCATCGAAAGCGGAGGCGTCGGCCGCGACGACCCTCAGGACGTAATCAACATCGCCGGCGGTGCGATAAAGATCCACGACCTCTTCCATGGCCGCCAGATCGCTGGCGAATCGCGCCAATGCCTTTCCCGAATGTTCGCCGACCCGGATCTCTACAAAAACAGTGACGTTCAAGCCGAGTTTGGCCGGGTCCAACAGGGCGATGCGTCGTCGGATCACGCCCGCGGCCTCGAGCCGCCGCAGCCTTTTCCAACACGGCGTCTGCGATAGCCCGACCTGCGCAGCAATTTCATTGATCGACAGCGAAGCGTCCCTTTGGACGATGCGAAGAATTTGTTTGTCGATCGAGTCCAGGGTTTTCGGTTCGCTCATCATATCCAACGGAATAATTCTATTTTGTTTATAGATCTTATTTAGGCTGTTGCAAGTTTATCGCTTGTTGCAATTCAGCAATCGCGGCAAGGTCGGGACCTTCAAAATTGACTCATAAGCATATACAATCCATAAAATGAATGAACTTTAGAGGGCTGCGAAAGCCTGTCGCCGGCCTGATCACCAGTTGATCCGACATCAAATAAGAAAGACGCATATGAGCGAGACTTCCGCCAAAACCGCGCTTCAGCCAACCGCGAATGTCTTGTGGTTTTTGCCGACCCATGGCGATGGCCGATATCTCGGCACCTCGCATGGCGCCCGAGAGGTCAGCTTGCGCTATCTCGCCCAGATCGCGCAGGCCGCCGATGAACTCGGATATTTCGGTGTCCTTTTGCCAACCGGCCGCTCCTGCGAGGATTCCTGGGTCGTCGCCTCCGCGCTGGCGCCTCTGACGCGCCGCCTGCGCTTTCTCGTGGCCGTGCGTCCCGGTCTGCAATCGCCGACCCTCGCCGCTCGGATGACTGCGACGCTTGATCGCATCTCAGAGGGACGACTGCTGATCAATGTCGTCACCGGCGGCGATCCCATCGAGAATAAGGGCGACGGAATTTTCCTCAGCCACGACGAACGCTACGAGATTACCGACGAATTCCTCCAGATCTACTCTCGCCTTCTGGCGGGCGAGGAGGTCACGTTCAAAGGCGCGCATCTGCAGGTCGAGGGGGGCAAACTGCTGTTTCCGCCGATCCAGCAGGGCGGGCCGCCGCTATATTTCGGCGGTTCCTCGCCCGCAGGTCAGGCCATCGCCGCGCGCAGCATCGAGAAATATCTCACCTGGGGTGAGCCCCCGGCGCAGGTCGCAGAAAAAACCGCCGCCATGCGCAGCCGCGCCGCCGCGGTCGGCCGGACTGTCAGTTTCGGCATTCGCCTCCATGTCATCGTACGCGAGAGCGCGGACGAGGCCTGGGCCGCCGCCGCCAAGCTGATCGAACACGTCGATGACGCGACGATAGCCGAAGCGCAAAAAGCCTTCGCTCGGATGGATTCAGTTGGGCAGCAAAGAATGGCGGCGCTCCATCAAGGCCAGCGCGGCAATCTCGAGATCAGCCCCAATCTTTGGGCGGGCGTTGGCCTCGTGCGCGGCGGAGCGGGAACGGCGCTCGTCGGCGATCCCGAGACGGTCGCCGAGCGGATGCGCGAATATATGGCCGCCGGCATCGATACGTTCATCCTTTCGGGATATCCGCATCTTGAAGAGGCCTATCGCTTCGCCGAACTTGTGCTGCCGCTCTTGCCGCTCGCCAGCACAACTCTTACGCCGCGGGTGGCGTCAGCGCATCGCGGCCCCTTTGGCGAGATCGTCGGCAATGCCTTCGCGCCGGAAGATCGACGCGCCAGCGCGTCCTGAGACGCTCAGCGGCGCAAGCTCAGCCCTGACTGGGCTCGACCTTGCCCGCTTTCGGTTGAGCCGGACGCGGTCGCTTGCCCGGCCATGCGACAATATGATCCGGATAGTCATCGAGGGGAACCTCGGTCTCCAACGCGGAGACGCGCCCGCGCGCCGATACGCCCGCCTCATGCACGCTTTGGGGCGATCCGGAGATCAGCGGATGCCACCACGCGAGGTCGCGCCCTTCGGCGACCAGCCGATAGGCGCAGGACGGCGGCAGCCAGTTGAGGGTTCGCACCGCCTCCGGCGATAATTTGATGCAGTCATGCACTTTGCGGCGGCGATGTGCGTAATCGGCGCAGCGACAGGTTCCGGCGTCGAAAAGTTTGCAGGCGACGTCAGTGAAGTGAATCTGGCCGGTATCCTCGTCCTCAAGTTTAACGAGGCAACAGCGGCCGCAACCGTCGCAAAGACTCTCCCACTCGTCCACATTCATGGCTTCGAGGGATTTTGCCTTCCAAAATGGATTTTTGCGGGCGCTTTTCACCGGTTTGGCTTTAGCCTTGGCTTCAGTCAAAATTTCGCCCCCGCCCGCGGCGATGCTGTCAGTGTTTGGAAAGGACTGAGCCATAGGCTCGGAACGCCTCTTCTCAAGGTTGCGCGCAGGGCTTGCGCCTCCCTATGACAATCGTCAAGGGCCTTGCTAGACTGCAGCCGACTCCGACATACGGGTCGGATCTCTTTGGAGCATCGAATCGTGTTCGACGGTCTGCGCAGGACGCAGCTTTGGCGGAAAATAGCGCGAGCCTTGCTCGCCTTTGACGCTTTCGTCGATTCCTCCCTCTATGCGAGCGGCGAACGGACCAAGGAGCGCTACGCCGCCTTTTCCACCTTCATGGACAGGTTCCACATCGCCGGCTGGCGTCGCGCCCTCAATGAAATCGCCTGCGAGTCAATAACCATCACGATCGCCTTCGGCCTCGTGGCGCTTACTCTGGCGGTCCCGGCCTTCCAGGAGACCTCTGACGATTGGCTGAAGAAACAAGACCTCGCCGTGACGTTTCTCGACCGTTATGGTCAGGAAGTTGGGCGACGCGGCATCAAGCATGATGATTCGGTGACGTTCGATCAGCTGCCCGAATATCTGATCGAGGCGGTTCTGGCGACTGAGGATCGGCGCTTCTTCGATCATTTCGGCATCGACGTGATCGGCACTTTGCGGGCTCTGACGGTCAACGCCCGCGCCAATACCGTGGTGCAAGGCGGCTCGTCGATCACCCAGCAACTGGCCAAGAACATCTTCCTGTCCAACAAACGGACCTTAGAGCGCAAGATCAAGGAGGCCTATCTTGCGGTCTGGCTCGAATTCCGTTTGTCCAAACGCGAGATCCTGCGGCTTTATCTCGATCGCGCCTATCTCGGCGGCGGCGCCTTTGGAGTGCAGGCCGCGTCGGAGTTTTATTTCGGCAAATCGGTGCGGGATCTCTCGCTTGCCGAAGCCGCTATGATGGCTGGCCTGTTTAAGGCGCCGACGAAATACGCGCCGCACGTCAATCTGCCGGCCGCGCGGGCGCGAGCCAATGACGTTCTGAACAATATGGTCGACGCGGGCTACCTAACCGAAGGGCAGATCTACGCGGCGCTGCGCAATCCGGCGACCGCGGTCGATCGCAACAAGGATGTCAGCCCCGATTGGTATCTCGATTATGCCTATGATGAGGTGAAAAAACTCAGCGACGCGAAGAAGATTGGCGATGACCGCGTGCTCACGGTGCGCACAGCGCTCGACTCCAACCTGCAAAGGCGCGTTGACGCGACAATCGAGGATCAGTTGCGCCAATATGGCTCCAGCTATCATGCCAAACAAAGCGCAATGGTGATTCTGGAGCCGACGGGCGCCTTGCGGGCGATCAGCGGCGGCCGCGATTATGGCGCGAGCCAGTTTAACCGAGCGACCGACGCTTTGCGTCAACCTGGCTCATCGTTCAAGCCATTCGTTTATCTAACGGCACTGATGACCGGAAAATTCAAGCCGACGACCATTGTGGTCGATGCGCCGATCTGCATCGGCAATTGGTGCCCGCATAATTATAAGAACAGCTACGCCGGTTCGCTGCCGCTGGTGACGGCCCTGGCGCATTCGCTGAATACGGTTGCCGTGAGGCTGTCGATCGCCATCGGCGATGGCAATCCGAAGGCCGGCCGCGCAAAAATCATCGACACCGCGCGGCGGATGGGGCTGACGACGCCTCTGGCTGATACGGTTTCGCTGCCGATCGGCGCGGCGGAAGTCACCGTCATCGATATGGCTTCGGCCTATTGCACCTTCGCCAACGGCGGCCTCCGCGCGCCGCCCTATTCCGCGGTCGAAATCAGCAACAGCCGCGGCGAAGTGATCTACAGGCATGACCGCGATGAGCCGCCGCTGCGCCAGATCATTCCGGCGGAAACCATCGCAACGATGGATGGGATGCTGATGCAAGTCGTTCTCGCCGGCACCGGCCGCCGCGCGCAGCTCGACAATATCGAGGTCGCCGGCAAGACCGGCACGACGAACGGCTATAAGGACGCCTGGTTCATCGGCTTCACCGGCAATTATGTCGGCGCGGTCTGGTTCGGCAATGATGATGACACGTCTATGGACAATATGACCGGGGGCACCCTACCCGCCTCGACCTGGCATGAGGTCATGACCTACGCACATCAGGGCATCGAGCTGAAGCCGTTGCCGGGACGCCCGGTTCCTGAGGTTGCATCTCCCGCAGAAGCCGCGCCCGACGCGAGCGTCGCCTCCACTGAGGCGCCGCAGCGACCGGCGACCCTATCGACGCGGGCCGCTGAAGCCTTGCGCGCAATCGAGGTCGAGATGACGGCGGCCCAAAAGCAGCGAGCGGACGCCGTCGCCGGGGCTAGCGCCGCGTCGGATGCGCGGCAGACTCCAGTTACGCCAGGTCAGGGCGGTGGTTGAACTGTCGTCATTTCCGCGCCAGGACGCGAAAACAAGCAGAGAAAATCGCAAAACCGGATTGCGGGAAAGCGTGGCGCTTATCGGCAAATTCCTGTTGGTCGGCTGCGCTGGCGTTCTTCTTGGTCTCTGCATCACTTTTGCGACGCTCCAGCATGGTTTTGGCTTTGGGGCGGTGACGGCGGGCCCCTGGACCGCTTGGCCAAAGAGCGGCGCGGGGAATTTCGACCCTTACGCTCGCGCCGGGCTGGCGCATTCGGGCGAGCTGCCCATGGGCGCGTCGGAGGGAGTCAGCTTTATTGCTCACGACGATAGCGCCGGGGCGGCCTTCGACGCCAATTGCGACTACACAGTGAGCGGCGAGACGCCGAAAGCCCGCCACTGGACGCTAACTTTGCTCTCTCCGGGAGGCGCTCTGCTGGCCAACGCCGCGGATCGAAACGGTTTCACCTCCAGCGAAATTCTCCGCTCGGCCGACGGCGGCTTTACAATATCGCTGTCGCGCTCCGCCCGGCCCGGCAATTGGCTGCCCATCGGAGCCGCCAAAACATTCATCCTCGATCTTCGACTTTATGAGACGGAACTGAGCCCCGCCACAGTCGCGCTTGACGCGGCGAATCTGCCGACAATCATCAAAGGCGCCTGCCGATGATGAACCGGCTTGATCGCCTTCTCGTCGGCCTGCTCTGGCTGCTTGGGATCATTTTCGCGGCGGGGATCGTCCATATCGTGTCGATTTTCGCGCTGCCTGACTTTGAAGGAAAAGACGCCTTTGTCCGGCTCTCGGCTTTGGCGAAACCTGCCGAGTTGACGCTTCTGCCGCGACCAAGCCCCGGCAAGGCGTTCATGCCTTTTTCGGATCCAGCCCTGGCGCAGGGCGTCTGCCTGTTCGACCTGTCGCAAAATCCCTTGCGTCTTCACGGCGAGATTGAGGGCGACGCTATGCTGACCCTTTCCTTTCGCACGCCCACCGGGGAAATCTTCTATTCAATGACGGACCGAGCGGCGCAGCACGGCAAGATCGATGTGCTGATCCTAACTCCAGAACAGCTCGAAAGCCTGCAAGCCGAGGAAGACGACGATGACGAGCCGCCGCAAGAATTGCGGCTCCTCGCCCCGACGAGAAGAGGGTTTGTCCTCATCAATGCGTTGAGCGCATTCCCGAGCGAAAGACAGGATGCGGAGCAGCGGGTCAAAGCCATCTCATGCGAGCCGGAAGTTTCGCAGGAATAGGACGGCGCCCAAGGAGCGCTTGGACCACGATCTCGAAAAGCGAAACGCTCTTCGGAGATCATCCGTTAAAGCGCATCATTTAGGAAAGCCGCCGCCGATTTCCGCCGCTTCAAGCCGGATGGCTTTTTTGTCGGTCGCCGCGGCGGCGTCCCTGACACTTCGGCTATCAACTCGCGCCGGACGCCTGTGAAAATAACCACCGCGCCAGGTTCGCTCCGCCTGCTCACACGCCTGTTCTTCTCCGGCACTCTGAATGCTAAGACTTCCCCCATCGGCTTTGCCTCCGAATGATGTCGCCAGCTGGGCCCGATTTGTCCGCCTATCGCGAAACTACCGCGCTAATCTTGATAAAGTTTCAAAAATCGATCGAAAATGAGGTAAATCAATCTAGCAAATTACAAGTTTGTACACGCGCGATGCATCCGGCATGTGAGTTATAGCACATCGCGAAATCGCCAGGTCGTCCTTCGATCAAAGGAACTGGCTAAGACCCGGGATCGCAGCGGCAACTTGACCAACGCGTTCATCCCCGGCTTTCTCCCGGACATATTCGAAGAGTCCGCGCCCGACGGCCTGCATTTGTCCCATGCCGAGGCCAAGGCCGGTCAACCGTCCGGCAAGACCCATCAATCCGCCGCCCATCATTCCCATCAAACCGCTCAACATGCCGCCGCCTGTTTCTTCCGCCGCGGCGGCCGCCTCCGCAGCGCCGGGCATGGTCGCGAATAATTCATCGACTTCCGCCTTTGGTCCCTCTTTGCGAAGGAAGGCCAAAATGATGCCAATCGCTTTCTGAGCGGTCTCGGGTTCAATTCCAGCAGAAGCGGAAACGCGTGCGACCAAATCTTCCATATGAGTCCCTGCTCCTGCTGATGAGGTCCGAGCTTTTCACATTCGCGCGGCGAAAATCAAGCGCCGTTCGGCCGCAAGAATTAGAGCGGCGGGGCAACCCGCACAAACGTCAGGCGCCCCGGCAATGCCCTAACCGACTGTCAAATATGACCTTCTCGCAGTCATCACCAGCTCTCATTTATTGGGCTTGTCGCTGCTTTCGTCATGAGACTGTCGTGTGCGGAATATAGGTGGAAAGAGCCCGATTTCGTCTTTTCGCCAGCCTCGACCTTCGCGTATCCGCAAGCAGTGGAGAGTATCCATGACAGTCTTGTCTTCACCGGACATTCTGGCGACGCCCAGCAAGGACTCAAAACCGAATCTCAATCAGCCGATGAGCCTGCGGACAATACTGATCTTCTTCGCGGTCATCGCGCTTGGCCTGTTTTTTACCGCCTTCAGCATTTTTCGGGACGTGAGCGCCGCCGGTGGAGCCTCCCCAGGCGTGTTGCCTTTCCTTCTGCTCGGCCTGGCCTTGCTCATCGCGCTCGGCTTCGAGTTTGTAAATGGCTTCCACGACACGGCCAACGCCGTCGCCACCGTCATCTACACCCACTCGCTGGCTCCGCCGGTCGCCGTGGTCTGGTCGGGCTGCTTCAATTTCCTCGGCGTTCTTTTCTCGACTGGCGCTGTGGCCTTCGGCATCGTTTCGCTTTTGCCCGTTGAATTAATCCTTCAGGTCGGCTCCGAAGCCGGTTTCGCCATGGTCTTCGCGATGCTGATCGCCGCGATCATCTGGAACCTTGGCACGTGGTGGCTTGGCCTGCCGGCATCGAGCTCGCATACTCTGATTGGCTCCATCATCGGCGTCGGCGTCGCCAATGCGCTCATGCGCGGACGCGACGGAACTTCGGGCGTCGACTGGAGCAAGGCGACCGAGATCGGCTATGCGCTTTTGCTGTCGCCGCTGGTTGGTTTCTTTTGCGCCGCCGGTCTGCTCTTGATCATGAAATTCTTGATCAAGAGACCAGAACTCTACTCCGAGCCGAAAGGCAACAAAGCTCCTCCGGCCTGGATCCGCGGGCTGCTCATCTTCACTTCGGCCGGCGTCTCCTTCGCTCATGGGTCGAACGATGGACAAAAGGGCATGGGCCTCATCATGCTCATCCTGATTGGCACGGTGCCGACCACTTACGCATTGAACCGGGCGATGCCGGACGCGCAAGTGGACAGCTTCGTTCAAAATTCGCTCGCCGCCTCCAAAATCATTGAAGCCAAGGCGGGCGGCGCTGATTTCACCGGCGATCCTCGCCCGATCGTCACCAATTACGTGACCACGCATCAACTCAACGAAGAAACGTTTCCGGCCCTCGCGGCGCTGATCCGCGACGTCGCAAACCAGATCAAATCCTATGGTTCGATTGCAAAAATGCCGGCCTCGACCGTCGGCAACGCCCGCAACGATATGTATCTGACGTCTGAGGCCCTCCGCTTCCTCGTAAAAGACAAAGGCGCCGATCTCACGGGCGCGCAGATCGCAACGCTCACGGCCTATAAGAAGGGGCTCGACGCTGCGACGAAATTCATTCCCAACTGGGTCAAGGTGTCGGTCGCGCTCGCGCTGGGACTCGGGACCATGATCGGATGGAAGCGCATTGTCGTCACCGTCGGCGAAAAAATCGGCAAGCAGCACCTGACTTATGGCCAGGGCGCCGCTGCCGAACTCGTCGCTATGGGCACGATCGCCGCCGCTGACAGCTTCGGCCTCCCGGTCTCGACGACTCATGTGCTTTCATCCGGCGTCGCAGGGACGATGGCCGCCAATGGCTCCGGCGTGCAGATGTCAACCATCCGCAGCCTTGCCCTCGCCTGGGTGCTGACCTTGCCCTGCGCCATCGCATTGTCGGCGACCCTCTTCTTCGTGTTCCGGAAGCTGGAATTTCTGTTTTAGCAAAGTCTGCTTGAGAGGGCGCCTGGACTGTCATAAGCCCGGGCCGCGCGAAAATTCCGCGACTTCGCAAAGACTATTCGCAAATCCTGCCCGAAGCTGAGCTTCCGCCCCAGCGACCGCTACCCTGGAAACGGGCATTCCTCGAGGCATATGCGGCTCGGAGCCGAATCCAGCGCATTGTCCGCGACGCTCCCTGTCGACAAATCCATTTTCTCCATATTTGTCAGCTGATCGAATCTAGAGAGGCCGGCCTATTGGCGGCGCAGCCGAAGAGTTTCGCCTTGAACGACCGCGCGTCACGTGCATTTCTTATATATGTGTTTGCCTATGAACCGACGGACGATCGGACGCATGACGCTGGTTACCAATGAGGCGCCCTCTGAAGCAGCGATGCCGCCGGAGACCTCGTCTCTCGCGCTTTGGACGCGCTTGCGCCAGGAAGCCGAAGAAGCGTTCGCCCGCGAGCGCACTCTAGCGCCGCTGTTCGTCAATTCGATTCTAAACCGTTCGTCGTTCGAGGACGCCGTCATTCATCGCGTCGCGGGGCGGCTCGGCAATGAGACGGTTCCGGCCTATCTGATCAGCGATGCGTTCGGGCAGGCGATCACTGAGGATCCCAGCATCGGGGACGCATTCCGGGCCGATATTCTGGCGGTGCTGGAGCGCGACCCTGCGAGCGAACGGTTGATCGAACCTCTCCTTTACTACAAGGGCTTTAACGCCATTGAGACGCATCGGCTGGCGCACTGGCTCTGGCACCATGACCGGCCTGATTTCGCGCTCTACTTGCAAAGCCGCTCGTCCGAATTGTTCCAGACCGACATCAATCCTGCGGCGAGCATTGGCAAGGGCGTTTTTCTGGATCACGCCACCGGGCTCGTCGTCGGTTCGACCGCCATCATTGAGGATGACGTATCGATTTTGCAGGACGTGACGCTCGGCGGCACCGGCAAAGAGCGCGGCGACCGGCACCCGAAAGTGCGGCGCGGCGTCATGATCGGTGCGGGAGCGAAAATCCTCGGCAATATCGAAATCGGCGCCCGCTCGCTGATCGCCGCCGGCTCAGTCGTGTTGCGCGACGTTCCGCCAAACACCACTATGGCCGGGGTTCCCGCTCGCCCGGTTGGAACCACCGGCTCCGCCGAGCCCGCGCGCGATATGAATCAGATTCTGAGCCAGCTCGCCTATGATTCATTTACCTATATGATCTGATGCAACGCTGCCGGCGCCCATAGCCGGCTCAACGAAACACTGGGAGAACGCAAATGTCGGCGCAAACGAGAAAGCCGGAGACCCTCGCCCTCCACGCCGGGTGGCGCGCCGATCCGGCGACCGGCGCCGTCGCCGTCCCGATCTATCAGACGACTTCCTTTCAATTTCACGACACGCAGCACGCGGCCGATCTGTTCGCGCTGAAAGAGCTCGGCAATATTTATACGCGCATAGGCAATCCGACGACCGACGTGCTGGAGCAACGCGTGGCCGCGTTGGAAGGCGGAGTCGCAGCATTGGCGCTCGCATCGGGTCAGGCCGCTTCGGCCATCGCGGTGCAAAATCTCGCGCGCGCCGGCGATAACATCGTCAGCGCCACGGATCTTTACGGCGGCACCTGGAACCTCTTCGCCAATACGCTGAAGGACCAAGGCATCGAAGTTCGTTTCGTCGATCCGATCGATCCGGAGAACTTTCGCCGGGCCACAGACGGGCGCACGCGCGCCTATTATTCCGAGACGCTTCCCAATCCGAAGCTCGCGGTTTTTCCGATCTCCGAAGTCGCCGCCATCGGCCGCGCGTTCGGCATCCCGCTCATCGTCGACAATACGGCTGCGCCGATCCTTTCGCGCCCGCTCGATCATGGCGCCGCGATCGTCGTCTATTCGGCCACAAAATATCTCGGCGGCCACGGCAACTCGATCGGCGGCCTTATCGTCGATGGCGGCAATTTCGATTGGGCGCAGCATAAGGAGCGGCAGCCGGCGCTGAATACGCCCGACCCCAGCTATCACGGCGCGATCTGGACGGAAGCCGTGAAGCCTTTGGGTCCGGTCGCCTATATCGTCAAGGCGCGCACGACTCTTTTGCGGGATGTCGGCTCGTGCCTATCGCCCTTCAACGCCTTTCTTCTCTTGCAGGGAATCGAGACCATTGCGCTCAGGATCGAACGCCACGTCAAGAACGCCGAGGCGGTGGTCAATTATCTGACGCAAAAGCCGGGAGTGACGAAAGTCTTTTATCCCTCGCTGCAGACCGGGGTTACGCGCGAGCGCGCCGATAAATATCTGACCGGCGGCTATGGCGGCCTCGTCGGGTTCGAGCTCGCCAACGCGGAAGCGGGGCGCAAATTCATCGATCGCCTCGAACTTTTCTACCATGTCGCCAATATCGGAGACTCGCGCAGCCTCGCGATCCACCCGGCGACCACGACCCATTCGCAGCTATCGGCCGAAGAGCAGCTCGCGACCGGCGTATCGCCCGGCTACGTGCGCCTCTCCATCGGCATCGAGCATATCGACGACATTATCGCGGACCTCGATCAAGCTCTGGCTGCGGCGACCGGGCTCGCCCGCGCCGCCTGAGCCGTGACAAGTCCTGCGCGATCAATGTTGAACGCTAATCGGTTCAATTCTGAAATCATACGGAAACAATCGCGCCCTAAACAGGGCGGCGATGATGCGGCGCTCTGTTTTTGATTGTTGACAGAAAGCCTAGACTTTATACTTTGCGGTCAGAGCGGCGTTCAGTTTCTCAGCTAGCCGAACAGACGCTCGTTTGAGGAAAGACGAGAAATGGCGCTTCAGCTTAGCGATATTGCTCCGGACTTTGAGGCGGACACCACCAAAGGCCGCATTCGTTTCCATCAATGGGCTGGAGATTCCTGGGTAATCCTTTTTTCTCACCCTAAAAATTTCACTCCCGTGTGCACGACCGAACTCGGCTACGCCGCCAAGTTGAAACCTGAGTTCGACAAACGAAACGTCAAGGCCATCGGCCTCAGCGTCGATGAGCTGTCGAGGCACGGCGAATGGGAATACGACATCAAGGAAACGCAGGGCCATGCGCTCAACTTTCCGCTGATCGCCGATCCAGATCGCAAGGTCGCCGAGCTTTATGGCATGATCCATCCCCATGCGAGCGACACGCTGACGGTCCGTTCGGTCTTCGTCATTGGGCCAGACAAGAAGATCAAGCTTACCCTGACCTATCCAGCCAGCACGGGCCGCAACTTCGACGAAGTGCTGCGGGTCGTCGATTCCCTGCAGCTGACCTCGCGACATCAAGTGGTGACGCCTGTGAATTGGAAGACGGGCGAAGACGTCATCATCACTCCCTCCGTTTCCGATGAGGACGCGAAGAAGAAATATCCGGAAGGATGGACGGCGCAGCGTCCCTATTTGCGACTTGTTCCGCAGCCGCAAGAGTGAGCGCGTTCAAGGAAGGTTAGGGTCTGTCGCAGAGGTCGGACGAGCAAGGCGCGGCCTCCGGCAGGCGATGATGGCGGCGCGGATTCGTCATGCGGCCATAAAACGGTTGTCCTAAAGCATCGTACAAGTCTCTTAACACATTGCACACCCGGGCTGCGGCGGCGCGGTTCAAACCAATCGGAGCATGGATCATGGGGCAGACAGCAGCACAACAAGCCAAAGGCTTGGCTCCCAAGCAAGCGCCGGGACGCGGGCGCATCTACGATTCGATCACCGACACAATCGGCAATACGCCGCTCGTGCGTTTGCGGAAAATCGAGAAAGAGAAAGGCGTCAAAGCCAATCTCCTCGCCAAGCTCGAATTCTTCAACCCGCTGGCCAGCGTCAAGGACCGCATCGGCGAGCATATGATCACGTCGCTGGAGGCTGCTGGTAAAATCACGCCCGGCAAGACCACGCTGATCGAGCCGACATCGGGCAATACGGGCATCGCCCTGGCGTTTGTGGCCGCCGCTCGCGGCTACAAGCTGATTCTCGTCATGCCGGAGTCAATGTCGCTCGAACGGCGCAAGATGCTTGCGCTGCTCGGCGCGGAGCTTGTCTTGACGCCCGCGCCGCTGGGCATGAAAGGCTCCATTGCCAAGGCGCAGGAACTTGCTGAGGCGACCCCGGACTCCGCTATTCCAAGGCAGTTTGAAAATCTCGCCAATCCGGAAATTCATCGCCTCACCACAGCCGAAGAGATCTGGAACGATACGGCCGGGGAAATCGACATTTTCGTCTCCGGCGTTGGCACCGGTGGGACGATCACCGGCGTCGGGCAAGTCCTGAAGCCCCGTCGTCCGGGCCTGAAGCTCATCGCGGTCGAACCGGAGGACTCCCCGGTGCTCTCCGGCGGGCAACCTGGCCCACATAAAATCCAGGGCATAGGCGCGGGCTTCATTCCCGCCGTTCTTGACCGCTCATTGATCGATGAAGTGGTCACCGTCGGCAATCAGACATCTTTCGATACGGCGCGGCTTTTGGCGCGGCTCGAGGGAATTCCCGGCGGCATCTCATCGGGCGCCGCTGTCGCAGCCGCCATCGAGGTCGGTCTGCGGCCGGAGAATGACGGCAAGAACATCGTCATTATTATACCTTCATTCGCCGAGCGCTATTTGTCTACCGCATTGTTCGACGGACTCTGAGCGACGCCGCGCAAAGCATTGGGTTGACGATTAAATTGGAACCTTGGCCGCGACGCGGCGTTGGGAAGGTATGCGCATCGGGATCCGTCGCGATGCGTCTTTTCCGGGGAAGGATGGAGTTCCATGCGAATTTTCGCTCTGCTTGCGGCCGCTTTTGTCATGGCCGGGATGGTTTCCAGTCTTATTCATAATTGGCGTTTGGAGCCCGTGCGGGTGCGCCGCATCAGCCGCCGCTAGCGGGATTTGAAGTCATGATGATTGACGCATGCGGCCGATCAGTTTCGCCGAAGCGTCAAATCATCGGTTTATAAGTGTGCCTTTTCTGTCACATTGTTCATTTAATAACAGATTTATTCGCCCGTCCGCGCTGCTTGCGCTCGTCTTCATTGCAAGCGGTTTTGAGGGCTTGGATCGTTTCCATGCGTGCGCCGCACAAGCAGGCGAGCCGCCATCGGGCTCGGCTGACGCGACGAATGCGTGGCGGCTCGTGCGAACGCCTGGCGGCGTCGGCAAACCTGACGCTTTATCCATTATGCACACCGCCGATTTCGAGCGGTCGGACCCTCTGTTGGCTGGCTTAATGCTGCGATGCGGCGACGCGGGCATCGAAACCATCATCGTTCTTATCGAGCCATTTCCCCCTGAGGCGCGCCCGAAAATTACCTTGCGCGCGGACGGACAAGAGTCTTATTTTGAAGGCCGCTCGACTTTAACTGGCGTCGGCGTCCGCGTGCCCATCGATGCAATGGATAAGGCGACAAATTCATGGCGGCGAGCTCGCGAGTTATTCGTTCAAATCTCCGAGGGCAAAACCGAAATTGATGGCGTCGTCAAACTGTCTGGTTTGGATGCTGCGATACAACCACTTAGTGCTTGCTTCACCAGATAACGTTTGCGATTTTTAGCGTATCGCATCAAATCGAACTAAAAAAAAAGCACCGCGTAAGAAAAATAAAACAAGATAAAGGTATTGGGAGGCATCGAAATGGGTATTCTGATGATTGGAGGAGTCCTTTTCGGGACTATCCTTGGGCGATTCTTCAAAGTTTACATTCTCATTCCCGCATGCGGGGCCGCGATCGTGCTCGCTCTCGCCCAGCCTGGCCTCGGGGGCCAGAGCTTGGCGCGGGCTTGTCTTGAAATCATCGTCCTAATTGCGAGTCTTCAGTTCGGCTACGTCCTAGGAGTTCTCTCAAGTAAGACGTCAGTTGTGCTGGCGGGCCTCCGCAAAAGCTGGGCTTCTTCTCCTAGCCATGGCCAGTCTTCCCGGACGTTGCATGTGAGGTAGTAAATCGCGCAGGCAGTCGTGGCGCTGCCTGACGCACGCCACGCTCCGCCGATGAGGCCTTAATCGCGGCGATGTTACGTCAATGGCGTTCGAAATGTTCTCTTAAATCCCGCAGAATGATTTCGATTGTTGCCCGACTGTTGCCAATTCTTTTTGTTCTCCGACCGATTCTTGGCTGACCAAAGGCAATGTTGTCGCGTTGGGCTCAATAGCCTGCCATCCCGGCTTCAATCGAGTTTGACGCGCCTCAAATCGGTCCTGATTTCTCCGCACCCTGTGGCCACGCCTATCAGGCTCTCCTGAGCCCTACTCCCCTTCCACTTTGATCGATGATGCTCACCACCGCATTGCGACACTTAAAATGCTCTGGACGTTGGTTAAAAATCAGTTTAGCTCTGCGCGATTGTTACGGGGTCCGTTAACTTTGCGCATTGGTTTCCCTGCCGGTCGCGGGCGGCGCATCGGCTAAACGAACTGGTCGCACTCCTGTGAGAGCGGTCAGCTGGAGAGGCGAAAAGAGCAATGGATCCAGCGATCGACTGGCGTAGATCTCAACGCCAATCTCGGGCGCGTCTCGCCGGAGCTCTATGGGGCATTGCGCTGGCTGGTCTTGCTAGCGGATGCGTCGACTCCTCGGCTCCTCAAGCCGAAGCGCCACAAGTCTCCACCTCAGGGCGCGTAGCCCAGAATAGCGTGAGCCCACGCGGGGCCAGCGTCGCTATGGCGAGTTTGAACGGAGTTCCGCAGCCCGTAGAAGATCGCATGATGGACGCCTTCACTAAAGAAGCGGCCGCGCGCGACATCACCCTCGCCGAAGCAAACAAAGCCAATTACCTCGTCCGAGGTTACGTGACGGCCTACCCAACTGAAACCGGGACCGAAGTCAGCTTAGTCTACGATATTTTCGACGCGAAAAAGAACCGCGCCCAGAGGCTCGAGGACAGTTTCGTCGTCAAGAGCGCGGCGGCCGCCGATCCATGGTCGAGCGTTGATCCTGCGGCGATCAGCAATCTCGCCGCGAAAAGCGCCGACGACCTCGCCGCTTTTCTAGCCACGACGCCGGAGGCGCTGGCGGAAGCCCAATTTGCATCGACCACTTCAAACCAAACCGCGCCGCGATCCGCTCCGGATGAAGGCCAAACGACCATTCAAAAGAAATCGCCAACGCTATCGGTTTCCGCGCCAAAGGCGAGCGATCTCAACATCGCCGCACTGCACTGAGGAAAAGCGCCGCCGTAAATCACGCAAAGATGTTTTGAGCCAAAGCTCGACACCCGCTGTGCCGGCGCTATGAGGAAGGCGTGAAACTTATTTTGATAATCCACCCGGAGGAATTATGAAACGCATCATCCTAACCGCATTCGCGCTCACCGCACTATCAATTGGTCAAGCCAGCGCCGAACCAACCGGCGAATGGCGGGTCGCCGATGGCACCGCCACAGTGCGAATCGCAAAATGCGGCGCGGCTCTATGTGGCTTCGTCGCAACGACGCGGACGGCGCCGGGCAAAGATGTAAGGAATCCAGATCCCAGCAAGCGCGGACGTTCGGTCATCGGGATCGAGGTTTTGATCAACCTGCGGCCAACCGGCGACAATGTCTGGACAGGCACGACATACAACGCCGAAGATGGGCTGCTTTATAACGCAACCGTCACTCAGGAAGGCAATCAGAGTTTGCAGATCAAGGGCTGCGGCGCCAATGGCGGGGTTTGCGGCTCAGAGACTTGGACCCGCGTAAAATAGCATAAGGCGTCTCGCCTCGACTTTCGCGCCTCTTCGAACGCGGATGCATTTAAAGTTGCATTCGGACGAGGCGCACTCCAACTATCTGCCCCCGCATGATTGTCCCGCCCCGGCGGCGCTGTTAATAGTCGGCGCCGTTATCGGAACGGCGAATGGGAAATCGGTGCAATGAAGATTTTGGCGGGCAACTCCAACCACCCTCTTACTGAGGCTATTGCCGCCTATCTCGGCGTTCCCCTCACAAAATGCCAGGTTCGTCGTTTTGCGGACATGGAGATCTTTGTCGAGATTTTAGAGAATGTCCGCGGCCAGGACACGTTTATCGTCCAGTCGACGTCTTACCCGACCAATGATCACTTGATGGAAATGCTGATCATGACCGACGCGTTGCGGCGCGCTTCGGCGCGGCGGATCACAGCGGTGATTCCCTATTTCGGCTACGCTCGGCAGGATCGCAAGCCCGGTCCGCGCACGCCGATTTCAGCCAAATTGGTCGCCAATCTGATCACCCGCGCAGGGGCCGACCGTGTGCTCACCGTGGACCTTCACGCGGGCCAAATTCAAGGTTTCTTCGATATTCCGACCGATAATTTGTTTTCGGCGCCGGTCATGGTGCGCGACATCAAGGAGCGGCTGCCGCTCGGCAATCTCATGGTGGTCTCTCCAGACGTCGGCGGCGTGGTTCGCGCGCGCGCCCTCGCGAAACGCATCGACGCGCCGCTCGCCATCGTCGACAAGCGTCGCGAACGCGCTGGCGAGTCAGAGGTCATGAACATCATCGGCGATGTCGCCGGCAAAACCTGCATACTGATCGACGACATCGTCGATTCCGGCGGCACTTTATGCAATGCGGCGGACGCGTTGCGCAGCGAAGGCGCCAGCGAGGTCTACGCCTATATCACCCATGGCGTGTTGTCCGGGGGCGCGGCGGCGCGCATAGCCGCCTCGCAGCTCAAGGAGCTGGTGCTCACCGATACGATCCGGTCGACAGAAGCCATTCGCGTCTCCAAAAACATTCGCGTCGTGTCGATTGCGCCGTTGATCGGCGAAGCCATCGCGCGAATCGCTAAGGAAGAAAGCGTTTCAAGCCTGTTCGACTAAAGGCCTCGGCGTAACGCTGACGTCCCCACGCGGCAATTTGGTTGCCGCCTTTTTCTGTCATTGGCGGCCGAGTTTCTAAATAGTATAGACAGCTGCGCAAGGTGACGATGGGGCGCCATTGTTTCACGCAATGATCTAATCGAAATATCTGCATATTTTTTATGATCAACGCCCAAGGAAGCATCGACTATGAAACGCGAAGAACTCACCGAAAAGATTCTCGACATCAAGCGTGTAAAGAGGCTGGACCTGGAAATACATCACCGGGGAAATCGGCGGCCTGTCTGAGGTTCTCATTGTTGGAGCATTGCTGGGCCAGATGAGGCTCCCCAAGGCTCTCGCTAAAACAGCCGCTAAAGTCTTCGATCTCTCCGAAGTGGAAGAGAGAATGCTCAACGAGGTCCCTTATAGGGGAAGCCCAATGCCGCCAACGGACCCGTTGCTGTACCGCTTCTATGAACTGGTGATGGTCAACGGCCCGGCGTGGAAAGCGCTTATCGAAGAAGAGTTCGGCGACGGAATCATGTCCGCCATCGATTTCGACCTCGAAATCAATCGCGAGGCCAATCCCAAAGGCGATCGCGTCAGACTCTCCATGTCAGGGAAGTTCCTGCCTTATAAATATTATGGCAACGAACAAGGCGTTCCTGAAAATGGGGATCAATGAGGCCTGAGAACGCCTCCAAATTTCTCATTCGTCCGCTTATAAAAAGCTCTCCGCTCATTTTATTTTGAGGCGTGGTCTTATCGGAAAAGCTTCCCGTTTTTCCGATGAGTAAATTGTTGCTCAGCGCCGGCCTCAAGAAGGCACCCGAATCGGCGTTTAGAGTTCTCTTCAGTCACTGCGTCGCGCTCGCGATTCGAGAGGGCCGCCCATCCTCGCGCTGATTCGCCAAAAGCCGCGCCCAAATCCCGTGCCGCGTGAAGGCCGGAAACTGCCCCTGCCCTGTTGGAGATCAAACCAGCTGGAACCAACGGCGCCGCCGCGCATTTTGCGACGCGATCAGGCTGGCTCGATTGAAAGTTGAGCATCAGACTGGCGCCAGTTTCGCGTGTCATTTGCGCAAGTTCGGACGATGATCGAAGCGACATCCATGGCGTTATCAACGCAGGCGACTTTCGGAACAGCCACAAATTCGCGGATTGCCCTTGGCACAATAAAATATATATTCTATATACTAAATAGACATTCGCGCCGATGGGAGAGAGATTGGTGATGCCTGACGCCTATGTCATCCAAATCAGCGGCCGGACGGCCGGAATCGTCGCTCGCGACGGACGCGATGTCAGCTTCAATTTTTTTGCCGCGTCGCAATCTTTCGACGTGATGGAGGGACAGAGCTTCACCGATCCTCTGGCGGCGGAGAGAGCCGCGCGTCATCTCCTCAAGCATGGATGCCTGCCGCGACGATTCGATGAAGACCCCGCCCGCGAGCCATTTGGATGAAGCTTCGAAATATAGCGACCGGCGCGGCGAGCTCACGGCAAGTCGTAATGACATCGTCCGCCGGGGTTTGCGCGCCATCACACCCTTTTGACTCGTGATGTTTTGTCGTTAAAATAGCTTTCTGCCGAGAGCGCCGCGCCAAAACACGGTAACGCCGTCCATTTTGCTCGCTTTGATCCCGCCGCATTGCCTTGTTAGCACCTCCTTAAATTGCTAACGAGCAGCATCGGTTAAGCCCAGCGCTATATAACACAAGCGCTCTACACTTGAGCTGGCGATGGCTTCGCGTGGGATCAATGAGCGAACGTAGAGTGAGAACCTGGGGATTCTTTTCGGCGCTGCTTATGGCCTTGGGACTGGCTGCCTGCACGGTAGGTCCAGATTATGAGCGGCCATCGGCGCCAGAGCCGACGAAATACAAGGAGCTGAAAGGCTGGAAAGTCGCAACGCCAAGCGATGCCCTCGACCGCGGCGCCTGGTGGTCGGTATTCAAAGACCCCAAGCTAGATTGGCTTGAAAGCCAAGTAGACATCTCCAACCAGACTGTCATTGGCGCCGAGGCCGCCTATCGTCTCGCGCAAGCGGCGGTCAAGGAGGCGCAGGCCGGCCTGTTTCCAACCGTAAATGTGAGCTACAGCGGGACCGGAACCCATAATGGCAGCGCGACGTCGGGAAGTGGAGGCGGGATCTCGAGCACGGTCTTCACGTCCAATTTGTCCGGCAACGCCAGTTGGCAACTCGACATTTGGGGGCAAATTCGCCGCTCCATCGAGAGCAATATCGCGGGCGCGCAGGTCTCCGCAGCTGACCTCGCCAACGCCAAACTGTCCACTCAGTCCTTGCTCGCCACCGCCTATTTCAATCTTCGGGCGGCTGACTCACTCAAGACCTTGCTCGATCAGACCGTCGTGATCTTCAAGCGAACGCTGGTGATCACTGAGAATCAATTTAAGGCGGGCACAGCATCGAGAGCGGATGTCGCCACGGCGCAGGCTCAAGTTTACAACACGCAAGCTTCCGCGCTCAGCATTCAAGTATCCCGCGCGCAATTCGAACACGCGATTGCGGCCCTGATCGGCAAACCGCCGGCCGAGCTGACGATTCCGCCAACGTCGCTGCCGTTTAATCCGCCAACTATCCCGGTTAGCGTGCCTTCGACCCTGCTCGAACGCCGCCCGGACATCGCGGCGGCGGAGCGCCAGATGCAGCAGGAGAACGCTCTGATTGGCGTCGCCATCGCCGCCTATTACCCCGCCGTCACGCTTTCGGCGTCATATGGTTTCGCAGGCCTCGGTCCGCTGGCGATCTCGCTCGCCAACGAAGTTTGGTCGGCGGGCGTCTCCGCGTCGCAAATCGTTTTCGATGGAGGATTGCGCAGCGCCGAGGTCGACGCGGCGCGCGCAACCTATGATCAAGCGGTGGCCAATTACCGACAGACTGTGCTTACGGCATTTCAGCAGGTGGAGGACCAGCTTGCGGCCATTCGAATTCTGGCGAAGGAAATCAGGGTCGAAGACCAAGCGGTGAAAGCGGCGCAAACAGAGGTCGACGTTTTTCTTAATCAATATCAAGCCGGCACCGTCGCCTTCACCTCGGTCGTCGTCGCCCAAGCCACTCTGCTGTCTGACCAGGAGACGGCGCTGACGATCAGGCAAGACCGTTTCCTCGCGGCTGTGAGCTTGATCGAAGCGCTCGGCGGCGGCTGGGAGGTCAAGGAGTTGCCGAGCAGCCGGGAATTGGAGGTCGCCAATCCCTTGATACCGCATTTTTAAAGACATTTTTCGATGCCTGGGCTCGCTCCCTAGGTTTAGAAGTTACGCATATTTGCCGCTGATTGAATAAGTTTCCAATCAACGGAGAATTGATTCGAAAAAATGCCCCTTTCTGTCGCATAGATTGAATCACATTCAGTTGGCGATATGATTGATCGGCGCTTCGATCTTAGGCTGGACGCAATGTTGCGAAATCCTCATGCCTCGGAAAGCGGACGGCAATCCGTTTTGAGCGATAATTGGTTGGGATAACTCTCCCAAAGCGCAGCGAAGCAGGCACTGGACCAAAAACCATGGATGATCGCCCCCGCACGACAGAAAACGAGGCTACAAACGAGTTTTCTTTTCGCGAGAAATACACGCCTGGCGAGAAGCTTGCGCCGCACGACCCGCAGATCAATCCCACTTCCCGGCCAAAATCACGGCTGCGGCCGATGCTTTTGCTTATCATCGCGGCTCTGATCGCTTACGCAACTTATCGTCTTGTAACCAGCCCCCATGCGCCCCCTGAATCGACTCGCGCTCTGCAGCACAGCGCGGCTCTGCCCGTCGGCGCGGCGACCATAGGACAAGGCGACATAAATGTTGTCGTGAATCAGCTCGGCACAGTGACCCCGCTTGCCAACATCACGGTGAAGACCCAGGTCAATGGTCAGCTCCTCGAAGTCGGATTCAAGGAAGGCCAGATCGTTAAGAAAGGCGATTTCCTGGCGCAAATCGATCCGCGCCCATTCCAATTGTCCGAGCGGCAGCTGGAAGGGCAGCTCGTGCACGATCAGGGCCTGCTGGATCAGGCGCAACTGGATCTGACGCGCTTCCAAACTCTCGTCAAACAGGAATCGATTGCGCGGCAGCAGGCCGAGGATCAGGCTTTCCTGGTGAAGCAATCTGAAGGCTCCGTCAAAAGCGATCAGGCCCAAATCGACACCCAGAAGCTAAATCTCATCTATGCACGGATCGTCTCGCCAATAGATGGGCGCGTCGGGCTGCGTTTGGTCGACGCCGGCAATTATGTGCAGACGACCGATGCCGGTCTCGCGGTGGTGACCCAGCTGCATCCGATTTCGGTGATTTTCACCGTTCCAGAGGATTACTTGCCGGAGATCATGGCGCAGATGAAAGCCGGGCAGTCCCTTGAAGTGACGATTTATGATCGCGCCAATATAAACCGCCTCGCGGTCGGAAAAGTCACGAATCTGGACAATCAAATCGACACGACGACCGGCACAGTTAAGCTTCGCGCCGAATTCGACAATCTCGACGATGCGCTGTTCCCCAACCAGTTCGTCAACGCGCGTCTGTTGATCAAAACCTTGAACAACGTCGTTACGGCCCCAGCGACCGCCATTCAGCGCGGCGCGCCCGGAACTTTCGTCTACCTCATCAACGCTGACGGCACAGTCTCCGTGCGGCCGGTCCAGCTCGGCCCACAGGATGGAGCCATGACCGCCGTTACCTCGGGATTGGTCCCCGGCGACCGCGTCGTCGTCGATGGCGCCGATCGCCTGCGCGATGGCGCGAAGGTCTCCGTCCCCGCCGCCAACGGCGACGCGGCGGCTTCCGCTCAAGGCGCGCCCGCTGAGGCCAAGCCGGAAAAGGGCCGCCGCGGCGATCGCGCCCGCCAACAAAGCGCGCCATGATCGCAGGCGCGACGCCTTTGCGTCCAAGGTTGGGTCCAGGATTGGCTAAATGAATCCCTCAAAGCTGTTCATTCTGCGGCCAGTCGCGACGACGCTGTTAATGGTGGCGATCCTGCTCGGCGGCGGCGTCGCTTATGGATTCCTGCCGCTATCCGCACTGCCGGAAGTAGATTATCCGACGATCGAGGTGCGAACGTTTCTTCCTGGAGCAAGTCCGGAAGTGATGACCTCTTCGGTGACGGCGCCGCTGGAGCGTCAATTAGGCCAAATGCCGGGCCTCAACCAGATGACCTCGTCAAGCTCGGGCGGAGCCTCGGTCATCACCCTGCAATTCAGCTTGGACCTCAGCCTCGATGTCGCCGAACAGGAGGTGCAGGCCGCAATCAACGCCGCGAATAATCTTCTGCCCGCCGACCTGCCGACGCCGCCGGTCTACGCCAAGGTGAATCCGGCGGACGCCCCGATCATGACGCTCTCGGTGACGTCGAAGACCTTGCCTTTGACCGATCTCGAGGATCTCAGCGAGACTCGGCTGGCGCAAAAAATTTCGCAGCAGCCGGGCGTCGGGGCCGTCGACATCAGCGGCGGCCAGAGGCCCGCCGTGCGCATTCAGTTCAATCCGCAGGCCCTCGCCGCCTATGGCCTCAACATCGACGATCTTCGGACAATTATCGGCAACGCCAACGTCAATTCGCCCAAAGGCAATTTCGACGGTCCCGCCCAGGCCTCGACGATCAACGCCAACGACCAGATCACCAGCATCAAGGATTATGGCGATTTGATTGTCGCTTATCGCGACAGCGGCCCGGTGCGGATGTCGGATGTAGCGACGATCATCAACGGCCCGGAGAACACAAAGCTGCGCGCGTGGGCGAACGATGCGCCGGCGATCATCCTCAACATCCGCCGCCAGCCGGGCGCCAATGTGATCGCCGTCGTGGACGGCATCAAGAAGCTGTTGCCAACGCTCGAGGCGAGCCTACCCGCCGCCGTCGACATCAACGTGCTGAGCGATCGCACCGTCACCATTCGCGCATCCGTCGCCGACGTCGAATTTGAGCTTGCGCTCGCCATCGCGCTCGTCGTCGTGGTGATTTTCCTGTTCCTGCGCAATCTGCCGGCGACGATCATTCCCAGTCTCTCAGTGCCTTTGTCGCTGGTTGGCACGCTGGTCGCCATGTATCTTTTGGGCTTCAGCCTCGACAATCTTTCGTTGATGGCGCTGACCATTTCGACAGGTTTCGTCGTCGACGACGCAATCGTCATGATTGAAAACATCAGCCGCTATGTCGAGGACGGCGACCCGCCCTTGGAAGCGGCGCTGAAGGGCTCCGAGCAAATCGGATTCACCATCATTTCGCTCACCGTCTCATTGCTGGCGGTGCTGATTCCGCTGCTCTTCATGGGCGATGTCATCGGCCGTCTGTTTCACGAATTCGCCATCACTCTGGCCGTCACCATCGTGATTTCGGCGATCGTCTCGCTGACCCTCGTGCCGATGCTTTGCGCGCGATTGATCCATCATCGCCCGGAGTCCCAGCGGACGCGCTTCGACATTGTCGCTGAGCGCATCTTCGACTCCATCGTGGCCGGCTATGGCAAAGCGCTGCGAGTCGTGCTGCGTCACCAGCCGTTCACGCTCTTCATTGCAATCGCGACGCTTGGCGTGACGATTGCGCTTTATGTCGTCATTCCGAAAGGCTTCTTCCCGGTGCAGGACACCGGCATGATCCAGGCGATTTCGCAGGCGTCGCAAAGCATCTCCTTCGAAGCCATGGCGACCCTGCAGCATAAGCTCGGCGACGCTATTCTGGCGGATAAATCGGTCGTCAGCCTGAGCTCTTTCATCGGCGTCGATGGTGATAATACGACGCTGAACAGCGGCCGCTTTCTGATCAATCTCGAGCCGCGCGAAGAGCGCGGCGTCAGCGCGACCGAGGTCATCCGCCGCCTGCAAAAAGAGGTCTCCGGAATCCCCGGCGTGGAGCTCTACATGCAACCGGTGCAGGACCTGACGATCGATTCCAATATCAGCCGCGCCCAATATAATTTTATTTTGCAGAACGCCAATCCTGGCGAATTCGAGACTTGGACGCCGCGCCTTCTGGAGCGGCTGCGCCAGATGCCAGCGCTCGCCGACGTTGCAAGCAACACGCAGGCGCAAGGCCAAGCCGTGGATCTCGTCATCGATCGCGCCACCGCCGCCCGCTTCGGCATAACGCCGGCCAGCGTGGATAATGCGCTTTATGACGCATTCGGTCAGCGCATCGTCTCGACCATCTACACGCAATCAAACCAATATCGCGTCATCATGGAGGCGACTCCAGACCTGCAGCGCGAGATCGACAATCTTTCCGCTTTTTATCTGCCGTCATCATCGTCCGCCACCAACGGACAAGTGCCGCTTTCCGCGATCATCCACGTCGAACAACGCCCCGGTCCTTTGTTGATCAGCCATCTTGGCCAGTTTCCGGCGACGAACATCTCGTTCAACGTCGCGCCCGGCTATTCCCTCGGCGCGGCCGTCGACGCCATTGAGCAAGCCAAGGTCGACATCGCCCTGCCGGAGAGCTTCGTCACCTCGTTCCAAGGCGCCGCCGCCGCGTTCCACTCGTCGATGTCGAATGAACTCTTCCTCATCATCGCCGCCGTGGTCACCATGTATATCGTGCTTGGCGTTTTGTACGAGAGCTTCATCCATCCGATTACGATTCTCTCGACGCTGCCTTCGGCGGGCGTCGGCGCCTTGCTCGCCTTGATGGTCTTTGGCGGCGAACTCGACGTCGTCGCCGTTATCGGCATCATCTTGCTCATCGGCATCGTCAAGAAGAACGCGATCATGATGATCGATTTTGCGCTCGACGCTGAGCGCAACGAGGGACTTCCGCCCGAGGAAGCCATTTACCAGGCGTGCCTGCTGCGGTTTCGTCCGATCCTGATGACGACCATGGCGGCGCTGCTCGGAGCCTTGCCTTTGATGATTGGAACCGGAACCGGCTCAGAGCTGCGTCATCCCCTCGGCGTCGCCATCGTCGGCGGCCTGATCGTGAGCCAGGTGCTGACCTTGTTCACGACGCCGGTGATCTATTTGTATTTCGATCGTCTCGCGATGCGGCTGCTCGGACGATCGGCCGCCCATCCGCTTGCCGCAGGCGAGAGCGCCGAATGAACCTTTCCGCCCCTTTCATAAAGCGGCCGGTGGCGACGTCGCTGCTTACGATCGGGATTGCCTTGGCGGGCTGTCTCGCTTTCATGAGATTGCCCGTTTCGCCGTTGCCGCAAGTCGATTTTCCCACGATTTCGGTGCAGGCGACGCTCCCTGGAGCCAGCCCTGAGACAGTGGCGACGAGCGTCGCCAGCCCGCTGGAGCGCCATCTCGGCCAGATCGCCCACATCACCGAAATGACCTCGCAGAGCGGCGTCGGCCAGACGCGCATCACGCTGCAGTTCGATCTTGATCGCGACATCGACGGCGCGGCGCGCGACGTTCAGGCGGCGATAAACGCGGCCCGCGCCGATCTGCCGGCGGATCTCGTCACCAATCCAACATATCGCAAGGTCAATCCGGCCGATGCGCCGATCCTTATCCTCGCGCTCACGTCCAAAACGCTCACGCGCGGGCAGATGTATGATGCGGCGAGCAATGTTCTCCAGCAAAGGATCTCGCAGCTCGACGGCATTGGTCAGGTCATCATCGGCGGTTCCGCCCTACCCGGCGTCCGCGTCGAGATCAACCCCAATGCGCTGTCCAAATATGGCATCGGGCTCGAGGACGTGCGGGCGGCGCTTGCGTCCGCCAACGCCAACAGCCCGAAAGGCGCGATAGAAAACGACCAGAAACACTTCCAGATTTACACCAATGATCAAGCGGCTCATGCCGCTGACTATATTCCTCTCGTCGTCGCTTATCGCAATGGCGCCCCTGTCCGCCTTACCGACATCGCCGACGTGGTGGATTCGGTCGAAGACCTGCGCAATGAAGGCTTGGCCAACGGCGAAAAATCCGTGCTGGTCATCTTGTTTCGCACGCCGGGCGCCAACATCATCGACGCCGTCGACCGCGTGAAAGCCGAGCTGCCGCATCTCCAAGCGGCGATGCCGAGCGATATGGAAATCACCCTCGCCTCTGATCGCAGCAATACGATCCGGGCATCCTTGCATGACACTGAAAAGACCTTGGTGATCGCGGTCATCCTCGTCACGCTCATCGTCTTTTTGTTTCTGCGCGATATCCGAGCCACAATCATTCCGTGCATTGCGGTGCCGCTCTCCATCATCGGCACGTTCGCCGGAATGTATTTGCTGGATTTCAGCCTGAACAATTTGTCCTTGATGGCGCTGACCATCGCCACAGGCTTCGTGGTCGACGACGCGATTGTGGTTCTCGAAAATATCACCCGCCACGTCGAGGGGGGCATGAATCGGGTCGAAGCAGCGTTGCGCGGCGCCGGCGAGGTCGGATTTACGGTGGTGTCGATCAGCATTTCGCTCATCGCCGTCTTCATTCCGATCCTCTTCATGGGCGGAATTCTTGGCAGGTTGTTTCGCGAGTTCGTCATCACGCTCTCGCTCTCCATCCTCGTTTCGCTCATGCTATCATTGACCCTGACGCCAATGATGTGTGCGCTTTTTCTGAGGCCGAAGCCGCACGCGGAAACAGGGAGGCGCCGCTTCGACCCATTCGCCGCTCTTCTGCGCGGTTATGAGCGAAGCCTTGGCTGGGCGCTGGACCATGGCAGCATTGTAATGCTGGTCCTCTTCGCCACTATTTGCCTCAACGTCGCGCTATTTTGGGTCGTGCCGAAAGGCTTCTTCCCGCAGCAGGACACCGGCCGCATAACAGGCAGCATTCAGGCCGATCAGAGCATCTCGTTTCAATCGATGCGGCAAAAGCTTGCGCAGCTGATGTCGATTGTGAACAGCGACCCGGCGGTGGACAGCGTAGTCGGCTTCACCGGCGGCGGCGGCGGCTCGCAGACAAATACTGGATCGATCTATGTCAGCCTGAAGCCGACGGAGCGACGCGACGTAACCGCCGACGAGGTCATTGCGCGCTTGCGCCGCAAGCTTGCGCAAGTGCCGGGCGGACAGCTCTTCCTGCAGGCCGTGCAGGATATTCGCATCGGCGGCCGCCAGAGCAACGCTCAATATCAGTTCACCCTGCAGGGCGATACGACGAGCGACGTCTACGCCTATACGCCCAAACTCGTCGAGGCGTTGCAGCACAGTCCCGTACTGGCCGACGTCAATTCCGATCAGCAGCAGAAAGGCCTGGAGACGGAGATTATCATCGATCGCGACACCGCCTACCGCCTTGGGATCACGGCGAGCCAGATCGACAATACGCTCTATGACGCATTTGGGCAGCGCCAAGTCTCAACCATCTATAGCGCGATCAATCAATACCATGTCGTGATGGAAGTCGCGCCGCGCTATTGGCAAGATCCGGCGATTCTGAAGGATATCTACGTCAGCACCTCGGGCCAAAGCCCCAGCGGCACGGCGACAACCAATGCGCCGGGCGGCACGGTTGTCGCCACAGCTGTGCAAGCCGCAACCACCGCCGGAGCGAGCGACTCGGCGCGCAATGCGACGACGAACTCTTTGGCCAATACGGGCCATGGCAGCGCCTCCTCCGGCGCCGCGGTCAGCACCAGCGAAGAAACAATGGTCCCTCTCGCAGCCTTCACCCATTATGGACCGGGCCATACGCCTTTGGCGGTCAACCATCAGGGCCTCTTTGTCGCGAGCACCATTTCTTTCAATCTGCAGCCCGGCGCCTCGCTGAGCGATGCGACCGCAGAAATCCAGCGCGCAATTCGGGCCATCGACATGCCAGCCACGATGCACGGCACCATGCAAGGCAATGCGCGGGCTTTTGAGGACTCGCTCGCCAACCAAGGTTTTCTGATCCTGGCCGCGCTGGCGACGGTCTATATCGTTCTGGGCGTTCTTTACGAGAGCTACATTCACCCAATCACGATCCTCTCCACATTGCCTTCCGCAGGGGTCGGGGCGGTGATGGCGCTTATGCTGTTTCATGTCGAATTCAGCATCATCGCTCTCATCGGGGTGATATTGCTCATCGGCATCGTCAAAAAGAACGCGATCATGATGATCGACTTCGCGCTGGAGGCGGAGCGCGGCGAGGGGCTTTCTCCGCATGACGCGATCTTTCGCGCTTGCATGCTGAGGTTCCGTCCGATCATGATGACGACGTCCGCCGCGTTGCTTGGGGCCGTGCCGCTCGCCCTGAGTTTCGGCGACGGCGGCGAGATCCGGCGTCCGCTCGGCATCGCCATCGTCGGCGGCCTGATCGTCAGTCAGCTTTTGACGCTTTACACAACGCCGATTCTCTATCTCTATCTTGACGAATTCAGGCTATGGTTGAAGCGGCAGCAGCGGCGGGTGTTTCCGGGCCTCTCAGATCCCGCAGCGGAGACCCGACTCTGACGCAAGGCTGAACCGCCGGCGAGGGTTCCTTGACTTCAGACGCCAGAATGGCCAGTTTCCGGCCTCCTTTAACCTATCCGGCGCAGATGCGAAGTTATCTCGATTTTGAAAAACCCGTCGCTGAACTCGAAGCGAAGGTCCAAGAACTGCGCGCTCTCGCGGCGCATGGCGATGCCGTCGCCATCGGCGACGAATTGGCGCGACTCGAAGGAAAAGCGGAGAAAGCGCTGTCCGATCTCTATGCGAATCTGACGCCCTGGCAGAAAACCCAGGTTGCGCGGCATCCGCAGCGGCCGCATTTCAGCGATTACGTCAAAGCCCTCATCACCGATTTCACGCCTTTGTCCGGCGATCGCCAATTTGGCGAGGACGCGGCGATCATTTGCGGTTTCGGGTGGTTTCGCGGGCGCTCCGTCTGCATCATGGGCCAGGAGAAGGGCACGGACACCGCGGCGCGCATAAAGCATAATTTTGGCATGGCGCGGCCCGAAGGCTATCGCAAGGCCGTTCGCATCATGCTGCTCGCCGAGCGTTTCAATCTGCCGGTGATCTCGCTCGTCGATACGCCCGGCGCTTTTCCCGGCATCGACGCCGAGGAGCGCGGTCAGGCCGAGGCCATCGCGCGGGCGACCGACGCGTCATTGGCGCTCGGCGTGCCGAATATCGCCGTCATCGTCGGCGAAGGCGGATCTGGCGGCGCAATCGCCATCGCCACCTGCAACCGCGTTCTGATGCTCGAGAATGCGATCTACACCGTGGCGTCGCCAGAGGCGTCGGCGTCGATCCTGTGGCGCGATTCCGCGCGGGCCGAAGACGCGGCGACAAATATGAAAATCACTGCCCAAGATCTGCTTAAATTCGGGATCATAGATAGAATCATTACCGAACCCGTCGGCGGCGCCCACCGCGATTCAGACGCGATGGCGGCGACAGTTGGAGATGCGATCGAAGAAGCGCTAAAAGATCTTGGACATCTGTCGGTCGACGAACTGAGATCGTCCCGATCCTATAAGTTCTTGAATATGGGGCGAAAGATATAAAAACGGGCGGGTCCGCAGGCCCCGGGCAAGCTTCCCGCCAACACTAAATTTTAAGATAAAAGTTTGCATAATCCGGACATAAGTCGGGCTTAAGGTAACGTGCTGATAAGGTTGCCGCTAGTAACCCAGCGAGGGACGTCGCGAAAATCCCTTCGCTCAACGGGCCAGAAACAGATGCGCTGCACTTCTTTCGTCCGCCATTTTGGCGCTTCCAGCCGGTGTTTTGGCGCGTTTGCGCTCCTCGCGTCCGCGGCTTTGTTTCTGGCCGGCTGCAACGAGGATAGCGTTGGCGGCGGCGCGACCAGCGCGCGAGCCAACGCGCCCATCGCCCCCCAGACTTTGGCTCTGATGGAGCAGATAGGCACGACGAAGAACGCCCCGGTGCTGATCCGCACCTATAAGAAAGAGTCAGAACTCGAAATCTGGAAAATGAAGGCGGATGGGCGCTACGCGCTTTTGAAAACCTATCCGATGTGCCGCTGGTCGGGCCAGCTTGGACCCAAGACGCACGAAGGCGATCGCCAGGTGCCGGAAGGCTTTTATTCGATCACGCCGGCGCAGATGAACCCCAATTCAGCCTATTATCTGTCGTTCAACGTCGGCTATCCCAATGCCTATGACCGCGCCCTTGGACGCGACGGCGGTTCGATCATGGTGCATGGCATTTGTTCGTCGGCCGGCTGTTTCTCGATGACCGACCCGCAAATCGGCGAGATCTACGCGCTCACGCGGGAGGGATTCTCGGGCGGCCAGCGCGAGATCCAGATGCAGTCTTATCCGTTCCGCATGACCGCCGAAAACCTCGCAAAATACCGGCTTGATCAGAACATCGCCTTCTGGAAGCAATTGAAGGAGGGATCCGACAATTTCGAGGTGACGCAGCAAGAAGTCAAAGTCGGCGTTTGCGACAAGCATTATGTCTTCAACGCAGTTCCCGTTGCTGGCGAACGTTTCGACCCCACGGGCGCCTGCCCTGGACTGAAACGCGACGACGAAGTGCGCGGCCTGGTGGCCGAGAAGGAAAAACGCGACGAAGTCAAAGTCGCCGAACTCGCGGCGCAGGGCGTGCGGCCAGTGCACACGATTTACGTCGATGGCGGTCAACATCCAAGTTTTGCCTCGCTCTCGGCCTTTTCAAGCCGCCCCGAAGCTCTGGCGCACCCCCCGGTTGAAATTGCGCTCGACGAAGGCAAGGCCAGCGACGACAAGAGCAAGAAGGGCAAGACATCGGCGCTGGCGCAAATGGCGGCGCTGAAAGCCAACCCAAACCCGGCTGCGCCTGACATCAACGGCAACCAGGGCGATCCTGCGGATGTGACCGGAGCCATCGCGGAGCCGGCAAAGCCGCAAACCTCCATTTTCAGCCGCTTCTTCGGCGAGAAGCCGGCTGAAAAGGCGGTCGACCAGGCGCCGGCGCCAGTCATCGCCATCAACGAACCTCTGGTTCCCCAATTCGCCGATGTGCCTTTGCCGCCTCGCCGCGGCGACGTTGTTGGCCTCGCCGCCAAGCCGCAGGCAGCTGTTTCAGGCTCGGCGGCTGCCGGGACGACCGTCAAGCCGCAGACGGAACCTGCCGCCGACAAGCCCCTCACTGGCGCTATGGGAAATGCGCCGGCCGGGGTCTCCTCGGTCGCCCAAGCCGAGCATTGAAACCTCGATAATTGCGGCCCATCTTGCTCTGATGAGCAAAGCTTTCACCAAGGAGACCGAGACCGAAGTCGAGTTTGAGGATGAGATCCCCGAGCTCCCCGTCGGGGTCAAGAATTACATCACGCCCGAGGGTCTGCAGCGGCTGACCGATGAATTCAATCAATTGCATCAGATCGAGCGGCCCAAAATCGTAGAAACCGTGTCTTGGGCGGCAGGCAACGGCGATCGATCCGAAAATGGCGATTATATTTACGGCAAGCGCCGGCTGCGCGAAATCGACCGCCGGATGCGTTTTCTCCGCAAACGGATGGAGATCGCCGAAGTCGTCGACCCCGCCCGCCAGAAAACGCGCGACCGGATCTTTTTCGGCGCCAAAGTCGATTATCTGACATCGCAAAATGAGGCCAAGACGCTGCGCATCGTCGGCATTGATGAAGCGCGGTCGGAACTTGGCGAAGTCAGCTGGATCTCTCCGATCGCCAAGGCGCTATTGAAAGCCGAAGAAGGCGATATCGTCGAGGTGCGCACGCCTAAAGGCGTCGAGTGGATCGAAGTGGTGAAGATCGAATATTGATCCGCTTGAGGAGAGATCAGAGAGACGCCTTAAGACTTCACCCCAAATTCAGCTCTTTGAAAAAGTCGTTGCCTTTGTCGTCGATGACGATGAAGGCCGGAAATTTCTCGACTTCGATCCGCCAAACCGCTTCCATCCCGAGTTCGGGATATTCCAGAACCTCGACCTTCTTGATGCAATCCTGCGCCAGCCGCGCCGCCGCGCCGCCGATCGAGCCGAGGTAAAAGCCGTGATGTTTGGCGCAGGCATTTCGCACCTGGGCAGATCTGTTGCCCTTGGCGAGCATCACCATCGAGCCGCCGGCGCTTTGAAACTGCTCGACGTAGGAATCCATGCGGCCGGCCGTCGTCGGGCCGAAGGAGCCCGAGGCGAAGCCTTGCGGCGTTTTCGCAGGGCCGGCGTAGTAAACGGGGTGATCTTTGAAATAGGCCGGCAGAGCCTCGCCGCGCTCTAGCCTTTCGCGGATTTTGGTATGGGCGAGATCGCGAGCGACGACCATCGGGCCGGTTAGCGAAAGCCGCGTCTTGATCGGATGTTTCGACAATTCAGCGAGAATTTCAGGCATTGGCCGGGTCAAATCGACTTCGACGACCGAGCCGCCGAACGCAGCCTCGTCAACCGGCGGCAGGAAGCGCGCCGGATCATGTTCGAGTTCTTCGAGAAAGACGCCATGCCGGTTGATCTCGCCGAGCGCCTGACGATCGGCAGAACAAGAAACGCCCAATCCGATCGGCAGCGATGCGCCATGGCGCGGCAAGCGGATCACCCGCACGTCGTGGCAAAAATATTTGCCGCCGAACTGCGCGCCGACGCGCAAGTCCTGGGTCATCCGCAAAATTTCGGCCTCCATCTCCAGATCGCGGAAGGCGTGGCCGTCTTCGCCGCCTTGCGTCGGCAATTCATCGAGATAATGCGTTGAGGCCAGCTTGACGGTCTTCAGGTTCAGCTCAGCCGATGTGCCGCCAATGACGATCGCAAGGTGATAGGGCGGGCACGCGGCCGTCCCCAAGGTCAGGACCTTTTCTTTTAGAAACTCCAGCAGGCGGTCCCGCGTCAAAAGCGAGGGCGTTCCCTGGAACAAATAGGTCTTGTTGGCCGAGCCGCCTCCCTTGGCGACAAAGAGGAATTTATATGCGTCTTCGCCCTCGGCATAGATCTCGATCTGCGCCGGCAAATTGGTCTTGGTGTTGATTTCCTCGAACATGCTGAGGGGAGCCAGCTGCGAATAACGCAGATTCTTCTTGTCATAAGCGTCCCTGATGCCCTCGGCGATCGCGCTGGCGTCATCGCCGTCGGTAAACACCAGCCTGCCCTTCTTGCCCATGACGATAGCGGTACCAGTATCCTGGCACATGGGCAAAACGCCGCCTGCGGCAATATTGGCATTCTTCAGAAGATCATAGGCGACGAATTTATCGTTCGAACTCGCCTCGGGATCGTCGAGAATTTTAGCGAGCTGCGCGAGATGGGCCGGCCGCAGCAAATGATTGATGTCGATCATCGCCGCTTCGGCGAGAGCGCGGATCGCTTCTCGCTCAACCACGAGAATTTCGCGCAGTCCAAAGGATTCAAGCCGCACGCCATTGCAGGCGAGCTTGCGGAAAGGGGTCTTGTCCTTGCCGAGCGGGAACGGCGAGTGATATTGGAACGTCATCTTGCTGGCCTCATGCATCAATCATCGGATATTTTAGATGCCGGCGGCCCCCTGTCCAAGGAAACCTTTGCAAGCCCGGCGCGTCCTCCCCTTTTCGCGGACGCGGCTCGCGCCTTGCCCTCACGCACGAAAGACTGATCGTTTGGATTTCCCCTTTCCGGTTCTCCTTTGTGACATCGGCGGCACCAATGCGCGTTTCGCCCTTGCGCCCGAGCCCGGCGCGAAGCTACAGCCGGGGCCGCGTCTCAAAACCGCAGCCTATCCGAGCTTCGAGGCCGCGCTGGCTGTCGCGTTCGCCAGCTTTGGCGCTAAACCGCGCTCGCTTATCGCCTGCGCCGCCGGGCGCGTCGCGGGACGCAGCACAAAGCTGACTAACGCAAATTGGTCTATCGATGGCCCGAATGTGGCGGCGGAGCTGGGGCTCGCTCAAGGTCTGCTGCTGAATGATTTCGAGGCGCAGGCCCTGGCTTTGCCCGCGCTTCAGCCCGGCTGGACGACGCCAATCGGCGCTCCCGTAGACGCGCTGGCCGGCCTCCAGCTTATCATTGGGATCGGGACTGGGCTCGGCGGAGCCGCCTTGATCGAGGTAGAGGGACGCCACCTAGCGTTGCCGATGGAGCCCGGACATGTCGATTTCGGCCCGGTCGGAGCCGAGGAGACCGCGATCTGGCCTCATATCGACATAGCGGCGCACGGTCGCGTCAGCGCCGAAACGATTCTGTCCGGTCAAGGTCTCGTCCGGCTTCACCGCGCACGTTGCGCGACAGCCGGTCAAGCTAAGCCCTCATTGGATGAAATTGCGCTGATCGCGCAAGCTCATGCGCAGCCAGATGGCGAAGCAGCGCGAACGCTGCGGCTGATCTGGAGCCTCGCCGCAAGGCGGGCCGGCGATCTCGCTATTGATTTGCTGGCCACAGGCGGCGTGACTTTCTCGGGCGGGATTTTGCCGCGGCTCATCGCCTTCCTGGAGCCCCAGAAATTTCGCGCCCGCTTCGAAGATAAGGCGCCCTTCGGCGAGATGATGCGAGGCATTCCCGCCCGCCTGATCGTGGCCGACGATGTGGTGCTTTCCGGCATGGCGGCTATAGCCGCCGCGCCGAGCGCTTATATCGTTGATTATGGCCAGCGCGCCTGGAGATGAGTTTGCCGCGCGGCGATGTCGCGGATCTTGAACGGTTTAAGCTGCGTGGGTCGCCGTCTCTTCAGTCAAGACCGCATAGAGCGCATTGGCGTCGCGGGCGGCTCTAAGCTTGGCCGTAACCGCTGGATCGCGCAGCATGCGCGCAAGGCGCGCCAGCGCTTTCAAATGATCGGCGCCAGCTGATTCCGGGGCGATCAGCAGGAAGATGAGATCGACGGGGGCCCCATCCAATGCTTCAAAATCAATTGGGCGCGCAACCCTCGCGAATATTCCGAAAATCGATTTGGCTCTCGCCAGCTTGGCGTGAGGAATGGCTATTCCATCGCCGGTACCGGTTGAGCCAAGACGCTCGCGCTGAACCAGCGCATCAAGGATCTCCCTCGCGGGAAGATGCGAAAGAGCCGCAGCTTTCTCGCTCAGTTCCTGCAGCGCCTGCTTCTTCGAGCTCGCTTTGAGCGAGGGGATGATCGCCTCTGGGCTGATCAATTCAGTCAACAACATAAGTTCAAGCAATCTGATCTGCGCCCGCTTGGGAATTTAGGCTATTCGGCAATTTGGGTTGATCGATGGCGGGCGTCTATCGGCAATCCATTATTGCTGTCTTCGCGCGACCTTACGCCCGGCGAGGATCGATCCATCCGTTGTGACGGCGATGCGCGACATCGGTCCGGCCATCGCTGGCATGGCCAAAAATTACTAAGGGCGAATGTGTCAATTCTAGCTCCATGACGGCGCTGGAAACAGTCATCTCTTTAAACGATGAAGCGTATTCGACGATGACCGCCGCAAGGTGCGATCATTGGGAAATGCGGAATTTTCTGACTCGATCGGGCGCTGGGCGACGATCTGACCGGTCGCATATTTTGAGATGGTCGACTCGATCCGCGCCTGAACATGGGCGCGAGGCTCCTCGCCGGTGCCCCGATTCTTGCCTGAGACGCGCAATGTCCCTAGCCATTCCCCGCTTTGCGGCAACAGCAATTTTTTGAGCCTCACCTCTTTGTAGCGATTACCAAACGGTTAAGAGTCTCTTGATGCAAAGTCAAGAATCTCGTGTCCCGCACATTGCTTTCATGCGGCCAAGTCTTGGAGCGCGAGGCTGAAAAAACGGAAAGACTTCGCAGCGAGATCACCCGTTAAAACAAATAGATAGAAAGCGCAATCGATTCAACTTTAAGCGAGGCGGCGCCATCTTGGCTTAGGGCATTTACTCACGCTTTTTTATTGCAGCGCTGCCGCCATCACTTGGAATGATTCCATGTTGCTGCGATGGCTCGCGCGTCAAAACGTCTCGACCGCTCGCGGAAACTTACGCTTTCTCGCGGCGCCTTTCTACGGACGATGGGATTTTCAGACTTTCACGATATTTGGCGACCGTGCGGCGCGCGATATCGACATTGACTTCCCTGAGTTTAGCGACGATCGCATCGTCGGAAAGAACGCTGTTCGGACTTTCCCGATCGATCATATGCCGGATGCGAAATCGCACCGATTCGGCGGAATGGGCGTCGCCGCCATTCTGCGAGGCGATCGAAGCCGTGAAAAAATATTTGAGCTCAAATAGGCCGCGGGGCGTCGCCATATATTTATTCGAGGTGACGCGCGAGACTGTCGATTCATGCATGCCAATCGCGTCCGCGATGGTTTTCAGATTGAGCGGCCGCAGATGTTCGACGCCGCGAACGAAAAACGCATCCTGCTGCCGCACGATCTCGCTTGAGACTTTAAGGATCGTGCGCGCTCTTTGCTCAAGGCTCTTCGTCAACCAGTTGGCGGTTTGCAGGCAGTTTGACATAAAGGTCTTGTCTGCATCATTGGGTTTGCCTTTAGTCACCCGCGTCGCATAAGCATGATTGACGAGAAGACGCGGCAAAACTTCGGTGTTTAGCTCGACATGCCATGAGCCGTCAGGCAAGGCGCGCACAACGACATCAGGCACAAGAGGCTGGATCGAGCCGCCGCTGAAGGCCCGTCCCGGCTTCGGATTGAGCCGCCGGATCTCAGCAAACATGTCAGCGACGTCTTCTTCATCGACATTGCAGATCTTGCGCAGGGCAAGAAAATCGCGTTTCGCCAAAAGGCCAAGATTGGCGACCAACGCCTTCATGGCCGGATCGAACCGATCGCGCTCGCGCAATTGAATGGCGAGGCACTCCGCGAGATCGCGCGCGCCGACGCCTGGGGGATCGAACGCCTGAATCAGCGTCAAAACCCCCTCGACGCGCTCGATGGGCGTATGCAGGCGCGCGGCCGTCTCGGAGAGAGAATCGGCGTAATATCCGGCATCGTCGATGGAATCGATAAGGATTTGGCCAATCAGGCGGTCAATTTGATCCGTCGTGGCGAGCGTCAACTGCGCCGTCAGGTGATCCTTGAGATTGATTTCCGCCGCCACATAGGCTTCGAGATTAGGCGCGTCACCATCGCCGCCGCCCCCGCCGCTCGCAGACGATCCGGACCAGGAGGTCGCCGAAAGGCCCAAGCCCTCGAGGCGGTCGACAGGCTCAAGCGGAGCCTTCACCCGGTCATCATCGAAAGCATTGGATAATTCGGTGCCAAGGCTCGCCTCTAGGGCGCCTCGGTCCGTCGCGAAGGACTCCGAATTCCAATCGCCTTCGGCAGCTTCGTTAAAATCCTGACTGGACGCCTCCGCCGTCTCGATGCCTTCAATGCCGGCGATCAGCTCATGCCGGTCAGGCGCGTCATCGGCGCGTTCAAGCAAAGGGTTGCGCTCAAGTTCTTCCTGGACGAAGGCGGTCAGCTCCATATTGGAGAATTGGAGAAGCTTGATCGCCTGCAAAAGCTGCGGCGTCATGACCAGGGACTGGCCCTGGCGCATAATGAGCTTGGTGCTGAGCGCCATCATAAACTCGACTTTGAACCATATCGGCTATCGCAAGAGCGCCAGACGGCCATGGCGGCCCGTTTCTTGCTTATAGCACAAGTTATGTGGTTGTATCTCAGCGATGCAACTATTTTCGGGCGCACGCGGCGATTGAGGGATGGAAGCCCCAATGTCAGCCCCTCGACGAAGCATCCAATCAGAGCTGAAAATCTTCACCAAGATAGAACCGGCGGACGTCCGGGTCCGCGACAATGTCGCTCGGCGTTCCCTGGGTCAGCACCTTGCCCGCGTGTATGATATAGGCGCGATCGATCAGTCCTAAGGTTTCGCGAACATTGTGGTCAGTGATAAGGACGCCGATGCCGCGCCGTTTCAGATGCTGGACGAGAATTTGAATATCGGCGACGGCAATCGGGTCGATTCCCGCGAAAGGCTCGTCGAGCAGGATAAAGGACGGCCGGCTGGCCAGGGCGCGCGCTATTTCGCAACGGCGCCGCTCGCCGCCCGAAAGGGCGATCGACGGCGATTTGCGCAAGGACTTGATGTCAAATTCTTCGAGCAGCGCTTCGAGCTCGACAACGCGCTTGCGCTTGTCGGGCTGCGTAATCTCCAGAACGGCCCGAATATTGTCCTCGACGCTAAGCCCCCTGAAAATAGAGGCTTCCTGCGGCAAATAACCGATCCCAAGACGTGCGCGCCGATACATCGGAAGCCGCGTCACATCGTGGCCGTCAAGCTCGATGCTGCCGCCGTCCGGCCGGATCAGCCCCGTGACCATATAGAAAAGGGTCGTCTTGCCAGCGCCGTTCGGCCCAAGCAGGCCGACCGCCTCGCCGCGGCGCACGATCATGCTCACATCTTCGATGACGCGGCGCATCTTATAGGCTTTGCGCAAATGACGAACAGCGAGAACGCCGTCCAAAGCCGCTTTGGAGGCGAACGCGGCCGACTCGGGCTCCCTTTCGAGGTCGGACATCATGTTCTGCGGGTTTAATGCCGCTTGCCGCGGCGTCGGCGCCAACTCCGCCGCATTCCAATCGGCGAGGGTCGTGGAGCTCTCCTCTTTGATCAACAATGCGCTGAAGCCGGCGGGTCCCGCCGCCGCCCGGCGAGTCGCCCCGCGCTGGAACAAACCGCGCAGCCCGATCATGAACGCCGACGGAAAAAAGCGAGGCGAGCGTACAAGCACGGAAATCCTTCGTCGAATTGTCGCCGTGAAGCTTCCGGCTTCATTCTGATGCCGCATGCCTCTCGATTGGCGCATGGCCCAACTGGCATGAGATCAGACCGATCCATCGCTTTCAGCAAACACGATGAAAGAGCTAGGCTTTTGCCACACAAGCAAGTCGAGGTCTAAAACTTTTTCGCACGGTGGAGCCTCCGACCGCACAAGCTTAAGCCATTGACTGCCGATCGTCACTGCGTTTTCGCCGGCTTCCTCCCTTTGGCGTCGTCCGATCCCCCGTTCGGAGCGCTGCTATTGGGAAGGAACATGCTTCTAACTCGGCCCGTGACCGCCGCCTGGCTGGTGGTCAGATCGTAGATCAGTTTATCGCCTTTTGTGACATTCGGCCCCTGCGTCAATGTCACATTGCCAATCAAATAGACCTTATTTTCGGATTTTTCATAATATCCGTTATCGCCGGTTCCAATTTGATCCTTGGACGTGACGGTAACGGGACCGGTGGCTTCCATGCGGCGCACCTGGCTCGAGTTCGAGGGGACGCCGCCAGGCGCGTCGGCATCTTTCGGCGTCAGGAAAATGACCAATACCGTCGCCTTGAGCTTGCTCTCGCCCTGCGTCGCAATGACATTGCCGGTATAGATCATCTTCTGTTCTTTATCGTAATAATCGAGCTTGCTGGCCTCGATATTGACTGGCTCTTTGGAATTGCCGCCCGGCAGGACGGCCCCCGTTGCAGGCGTTTTCTGGGGAGCGGGAGCGCTTGCCGATGGGGCGGCGGGGCTCGACGGAGCCGTCTTCTGCGCCAGGGCAGGCGAATAACCCGCCGACGTCAGCCCAACGCCCAGCAAAGTTAGAGCTAGACAGGCGAACGCCGGAGCCTGCGCGAATGGAGCCCGCAGCGACAAAACCATTACTCCGCGATCACCGGCGCGCTCGATGTTTCCTTCTCGCTCTCGGCGGTCTCGATAATGGATTTGACAGCGCCCTCGAATGAAATTTTGTCGCCATTGTCGCTGATGTTCATCTGATTCGCGGCGACAGTGCCATTCTTCAGAATAACGTTTACCGGATCCTCGGTTACAAGGTCCCCGGTCTTGAAGTTCAAGCGCGCCGTTTTCATGAAAATATCATAACCGACTTCGTTTTTGATCCGCGCGGCGCCGTCGAGGGCTAATTTGTCATGGAGACTGTCATAAACGCCGTGGGTCGAGGTCAGCTGAAGCGTGGAGGCGTCCGCCATGCCGATTTTTGCGTCAATGTCGAGCAGCTCAACAATATCGGGCGTCGTGGTGTCCTGAATGCCGGACCGCGCCTTGACTTCATAAGGGCGACCGTTGTTCTGAAAACCGACGATATTCGGCGAATCCACCATAATCCTTGTGCCGTCGACGTGAACTTCTCCGATCGAAATATTGCGCGGCAGACGCCGGAAAGGATCGAACGCGGCGACGATCCCGACCACGGCGACTGCGATCACGCAGCCAATGACGATCGCGCGGCGCAGAAATCGGACGCGGGCCGAATGCCGGCCAGCCGCTTTGAACGCGCCGCGCCAAGGCGATCGCCCGGCTCCCAGCAGATCATCAAGGGCGCCCCCCGATCCCTCAGGCGTCGCATCAGGCCCAGCGCCCCCGATCGGGGTCCCGGCCGACCAATCCGCATTGCCTGAGACTTCGGTCATTCGGAGGGCTTCGTTTCTAAATTAAAGAGACCGGCCTAGTTCACAGCCGCAGCGATCCTATTCAACAGCAAGCAAGCAAGGCGAAGTCAAGGCGAGGTTAACGCCGGCGCTATTGGTGCGAGAAAATGTCCACGTCGGCCCAGCCCAGCAAATCGAGGCGGGCGCGGGCGGGAAGAAACCCAAAGCAGGCCTGCGCCACCTCAAATCGCCCCTCTCGCTTCAGCATGGCGTCGAGCCGGACGCGCAGCGCGTGCAGATGCAGGACGTCGGAGGCGGCGTAGGCAAGCTGCGCCTCGGAAAGGGTGGCGGCGCCCCAATCCGAGGATTGCTGCTGCTTCGAGATTTCGACGTTCAAAAGTTCGCGAACAAGATCTTTCAAGCCGTGCCGATCGGTGTAGGTCCTCGCCAGCTTGGAGGCGATTTTGGTGCAGTAAATCGGCTCCGCCATCACGCCGAAGGCGTTAAATAAAACCGCTATATCGAAGCGGGCGAAATGGAACAGTTTGGTGACATTTCGATCGGCGAGCAGCCGCTCGATGTTGGGGGCCCGCTGCTGCCCCGGCGCAATCTGCACGATATCGGCCGAACCGTCTCCTCGCGACAGTTGCACCACGCAGAGCCGGTCGCGATGCGGCAAGAGGCCGAGGGTTTCGGTGTCGATCGCGACGCTATCGCCGAAATCGGCGTTGTCGGGGAGATCGCCTGCATGCAGCCGGATGGTCATCGCGCGGGGCCTATTGGCTGCTTCGCGGGAAATCCACGAAAAGATCGGAGATATTTCATCTGGCGCGCCTAGCATTCATCGGCGGCTTAGGCAAGGGCGCTGGTCTGCCAAAGTGGCCTCCCCGGCCGCACTTCAGGCTGCAAAAATCCGCGTTTCGACTGGAAACGCGCAAGGGAACTTCCCCCAAAGTAGCGGCGTTAGGTCGCCATCGCTCAACAGCAGACGGAGACATGACGATGCAAAAGAAATTTGGAATCGCCGTGGTGGCGGCCTTGCTCGCTGCGCCTTTTTCGGTTCACGCCCAGGGCATCGTGGGCGGCGCGCAAAATGGCGCGGATGAAGGCAGCGCGGTAGCAGGCCCGGTCGGCGGCGTTGTGGGCGGGGTAGTCGGCGGCGTCGCCGGAGGCGTTGGAGCCGTGCTGGGCGGCGACGATAGCCGTCGCTTTAACGATTTCGCGCTCCGCGAGCATCGCTCGTCCTACCGCTATGACGAGCAGTTGCGTCCCGGCGCTCGTCTACCGCTAAGCGGGATCACCTATTATGAGGTCCCCCGTGAATATGGCGTTGACCCGCACCTGCGCTACACCATCGTGAACGACCACGCTGTGTTGGTAGATCCCCTGACCCGCCGGATCGTGCAGGTCATCGATTAAATCCGCCGCTCATTTGGATCTTGGCGGAAAGTTTCAGGCCAGGGCGTTTCCGCATCAACGTGGAGACGCCCTTTTTTCGCCCTCGCAACGCCAGCTCCAGCGGCGGCTGGCGCATAATGCGATCTGTCATAGTGAATCCGCCGCTCGACCAAGGCGCAAAAGGGGGATCATTATGTGGGAGGAGTTCAAAAAATTCGCGTTGCGGGGCAACGTGGTCGATTTAGCCATCGGCGTGATCATCGGCGCGGCTTTCGGCCGAATTGTCGAATCCATCGTCGGCGATATTTTCATGCCCTTGATCGGAGCCGTGACGGGCGGCCTTGATTTCTCGACATTACGCCCCGCTGTCTGGCGCGGTCCAGAAAGGGCTTGCCTATGCCGATGCAAAAAAGCAGGGCGCCGTTCTCGGCTGGGGCAATTTCATTACCGTGGCGATCAATTTCATCATTATCGCGATCGTGCTCTTCTTCGTCGTGCGAAGTCTGAACAAATTGAAGCTGCGCAGCGAAGCAGCCGCCGAGCCCCCCGCCGACGTTAAGATCCTTACGGAAATTCGAGACCTTCTGGCGGCTCGGTCGCAATCGCCCGGCGGCGGCGATGCGCGCGCGACCGGCGGGAGAGAGGCATAAATAACGGGCTGTCCATATGATATGGCTTGGTTGGTTGATCGGTCGCGAAGTTGCAAGGTCTGCGTCGCCCCGGTAGGACCGGCGTGAGAACAGACTCTCGGCGAGCGAGGCGTTTGGGGCGGTCGCATTACCGTTGCAGCTATTTTGGGGGATGAAAGCTATGGCCCATTTTCTGATCAAAAGTGAGCCGGACGCGTGGTCCTGGACCGACCAAGTCGCGGCGGGCAAAAAGGGCACATTCTGGAATGGCGTCCGAAATCATCAAGCCAAGCAGAATCTGATGGCGATGAAGGTCGGCGAAGAGGCTTTTTTCTATCACTCGAACGAAGGCAAGGAGATCGTCGGCATCGTCGAGATCATAAAGCCTTATTATCCCGATCCGAGCGATCCGACCGGCAAATTCGGCATGGTCGACGTGCGCGCCGTCAAGCCTCTGAAGCGCCCCATCACCTTGGAGGCGATCAAAGCCGACCCACGCCTCAAAGACATGGTGCTCGTCAATAATTCGCGGCTATCGGTGCAGCCGGTGAGCGATGCGGAATGGAAAATTATTTGCGCGGAAGGCGGGGTTTAAAGTGAGCGGCCGCGCATTCAGACATTGAGGATGCGCTCGCTCGCAACCAGCGAGCGAGCGCAAAACCATCAATACCGATAATGATCCGGCTTGAACGGCCCGCTCTGCGGCAGGTTAAGGTAAGTCGCCTGCGCCGGGGTGAGCTTGCTCAGTTTGACGCCTATCTTGGCGAGATGGAGCATCGCGACTTTTTCGTCGAGATGCTTTGGCAGCGTATAAACCTTGCGCTCATACTTGCCCTGCTTGGTCCAAAGCTCGATCTGCGCCAAGGTCTGATTGGTGAACGAGGCCGACATCACGAAGGAGGGATGGCCCGTCGCATTGCCGAGATTGACGAGGCGCCCCTCAGACAAAAGAATGATTCTCTTGCCGTCGGGAAACTCGATCTCGTCAACCTGCGGCTTCACATTGTGCCATTTGAAATTGCGCAAGCCAGCGACCTGAATTTCAGAGTCGAAATGGCCTATGTTGCAGACGATGGCGCGGTCTTTCATCACGCGCATATGATCAACGGTGATGACGTCGACATTGCCGGTGCAGGTCACGAAAATATCGGCGCGCTTGGCCGCGTCTTCCATGGTCGTGACTTCATAGCCTTCCATCGCCGCCTGCAAGGCGCAGATCGGATCGACCTCCGACACCAGCACGCGGGCCCCGGCGTTGCGCAGGGACGCGGCCGAACCTTTGCCGACATCGCCAAAACCCGCGACCATCGCGACCTTGCCGGACATCATCACATCGGTGCCGCGGCGAATGCCGTCGACCAGCGATTCGCGGCAGCCGTAGAGATTGTCGAACTTCGACTTGGTGACGGAGTCGTTGACGTTGATCGCCGGCCAAAGCAGCTTGCCGTCGCGCTCCATCAAATAGAGCCGGTGCACGCCCGTGGTCGTCTCTTCGCTGACGCCTTTGATGGCGTTGCCGTATTTCGTGTAGATGCCGGGATGCGAGACGAGGCGTCGCTTGATCGCGGCGAAAAACACCTCTTCCTCTTCATTGCCGGGCATATCGAGAAACGCCGCGTCGCCCGCTTCGGCGCGCATGCCAAGATGCACCAGCATAGTGGCGTCGCCGCCATCATCGAGGATGAGGTTCGGCGCGCCGCCGTCGCCCCATTCGAAGATTTTGTGGGTATATTCCCAATAATCGTAAAGGCTCTCTCCCTTGCGGGCGAAGACCGGGATGCCGGCGGCGGCGATGGCTGCGGCGGCGTGATCCTGGGTCGAATAAATATTGCACGAGGCCCAACGGATGTCGGCTCCAAGCGCCTTCAAGGTCTCGATCAACACCGCCGTCTGGATCGTCATATGCAGCGATCCGGCGATCCGCGCGCCTTTCAGCGGCTGGCTCGGCCCAAATTCGGCGCGAGTCGCCATCAAGCCCGGCATTTCGGTTTCGGCGATCGCAAGCTCCTTGCGGCCCCAGGCGGCGAGCCCGATATCAGTGATGGCGTAGTCGTTGAACGATTGGGTCATGGCCTCTTGGCGCTCCGAATTGAGATTGCGGCTCTATAACAGGCCAGCGCGGCAAACGCAATAAAGATATAAGCAAGTCTTTATATGGACTGCCGCGGCTTCGCAACCGAGGCGGCCAACTCCGCAAGCGCCGCGCGATAGGCGTCAAAAGCGAAGAATTTCTCATAAATCCGCCGCGTATCGGCGTTTTGACGATCGACCGGCGGCAAACGCCGGACAGCGTCCGCTCGACGCAAGGCGGCGGCGAAGCTCGGCGCGTCCGCAGCGAGCGCGACATTTTTCAACTGCGCCGGATCAAGGCCAAGGCCCCGAAAAGCGTGCTGCGTGGCGATCAAAGGCGCGCCGCTCGACATCGCCTCAATAGTCTTGATCGAAATGCCGTGCCCTTGCGTCGTCGGCAACAGGATGGCGGCGGCTTTAGCGTAGGCGGCGTCAAGATCCGCGATCCGGCCTTGGAACAGCCGGGCGTGCTGCTTCAGCAGCGAGGGATTGCGAGCGCGAAATTCGCCGTCGATATTGCCGATGATCTTGACCTCGACGCCGGGAGCCAATGGCAGCACCTCCTCAAGAAACCAGACGATTCCCAGATAATTCGCGTAATTGGCGCTGGCGACGATGATGATGTCGGATCCGCCAGGGCCAGTCGCGACGGGCGCGACGGCCGGATAGGTCAGTTCATGACGCTTGCCGGGCAGAAGGAGTTTGAAACTCACCTCTTCTTCGTCATTGAGATGCAGCAGCACGTCCGCCTGCCGCAGGGCGGCGAGTTCGATCTCCAGCATGTCCTCGAAGCGCGCCGTCGGCGGCAAGCTCCAGCCCGCCTCATTGCGCAACGCATATTGGCGCGCTTGCAGATCATGCGTGTCGAGCAGGACCGGACAGCCGTGCCTATCGCGCAGACGCATCGCGGCAGGCATGCAAAAGAAGTGATTGCAATGGATGAGATCAATTTGCGGCGTCGAGGCGAGTCCGGCTGGAATTGGCGCAAACTTGGCGCTCTCGACCAGAATGGCGGCAAAATCCCCATGCAGCCATCGCCACGCCGACCGCAGAAAATCGGGATTTAAAACTGAAAACAACGGCATGCCCGAATAAAAGCGCGCCTCGGCTTCAAGGTCTTGCGTCGCCGCAGCGTAGGTTTTATGGGCGCGCGAGTTTTCCGTCGCTCCCGGGGCGTCGGCGATAGCCAGAGTTAAGACCCTTGCGCCGAGGCTGCGATAGGCCCGCGCCTGCGACACGAAAACTTGATGACTGCCGCATGAATGCCAAGCCGGGTGCACCAGAAGAACGGTTTCGCCATTGAGCGGCGAGCCGATAAAACTCTGGCTTATGCTGGATGCTCGCGTCGTTCGACTGGTCGCGGCGTTGTCTAGGTGCTCTTGATCCATCTTGCCCATAAGTATACGCGAAAGCATAGTAACAGCGTCGATAACGCAAGTGTTTGAGCTAAACGAGGCGCCGACTCGGCGCCAGTCCTTAAGACCGGCCAACCGGGGGGCAGCTGGGTTATGTCGCGTTTTGGAAGAATCGGCGCATCCTGGCGTGGAATGCGGCAGAAAGCGATTTTTGACGGTTGGAGCCCTATAAGTCAATTTCAGGCGGAAGACATCTTCATCGTCAGTTACCCAAAATCGGGCGCGACTTGGTTTCAAAATCTGATCGCCGGCGTCGTTTACGGAGTGAATACAAAGTTCAGCCCCCCTGCGCTGACGCATGAACTCACTCCAGACGTTCATTACAATGCATATTATCGGCGCTATGCGACGACAATGTTGTTCAAGTCGCATGCGCTTCCATGCCCGGATTATCGCCGCGTGGTTTATCTATTGCGCGATGGCCGCGACGTCATGGTTTCCTATCACCGTTATCGCGAGGCGATCGATAAGACGAAAATAGACTTTCTCAAATTTGTCAGTCCTGAGACCGATTTGTTTCCCTGCCATTGGGGCGAGCATGCCGATGCGTGGGCCAAGAACCCCCATGCGGCGCGCATTCTGCTGATCAAATATGAAGACCTTGTCCACGAACCAGTGAAGCAGCTGGAACGCTTCTGCCTCTTTGCCGGGATCGTTAGGGATGCGGAGCATTTGCTCGCTGTGGCGGAAACCAACTCATTCCGCAATCTGCGCGAGAAAGAGGCTCAAATGGGCTTCGGCCGCGCTGACCACGCTATCGGAGGGCCGTTTTTCTTCCGCCGCGGCGTGGTCGGAAGTCACAAGGACGAAATGCCGCCGGAGGTCGCGAAAGTTTTTCTTAGTCACGCAGGCGAAACTCTGCGACGCTGCGGCTATCTCAACTGTGTTGAGCGCGTAAAGTGATAATTGCACCGAAGCCGGGCGCTGTTTCGACGCCCGAGCGAGTTGTCTTCGCGCGGCGAATTTTACAGAGCGTCATTGTTGCGCTATGGGAGCCGCAAGGCGGGATTAATAACGCAGGACGCTCCCGATCAAGCCCGCCGCCGCGAGAATAAACCGAGCCGCCGCCATTCTCTCCTGCGCCGAGACCGCCCTTCGCCCGGCTGCGCGGATCTTCATTGAACCGCTCACGTCTGTTTAATCCGAGAACGACCAAATCAGCCGATGTCCGAACTGAATCATATGACTGGCATGACGCCAAATCCGCCTGCGGTCGCCGACGCTTCCGAAGTCTTGAAGATTTCAGAAGCGTCCAAGGTCCCTCAAACCTCCAAGACATACGGCGTCGCCGTGGTCGCCAATGACCGCATTTCCGACTGGCTGCTGCCATTTCTGGAGAGTTACCGCGCGACCAATGAGCAAACGCCGCTCTATCTTATTCCATATGACGACAATCTCGCTTTGACGCGGCGCGCGGCTGAGATTTACGGCGTTCACCTCGTCACCGAAGATTCGCGCGAACTCGACGCCTTGGCCAGCAAGCTCTATCCTTTGTTCCCGGGCCATCGCCTCCGCTTGCGCAAATTTCTCTCCCTCGCGCTGCCGCTCGATGAAGTTCTCTATATTGATGTCGACACGATTCTTTTTCGCGATGTTCGCGAGGTTTTCGGCAAGCTTAAGCCCGGCAGCGTTGATTTCATCATGGCTTCGACAAGCGAGGAATATGTTTACAACAAAAAGCGCGCGAAATACGATTTTCTGCGCGATGTAAGACTGTTCAACGACGGCTTCTTTCTCACTTCGAACAAGATCCTGTCGCTGCAGGATTTCTTCGATGTGATCGCGCAGGATGAAGCGATTTTCCATGACGTGCGCAAACATGGCATGCTGTTCGCCCAGCCCTTGAGCAATTTCGTGACGCATCGGCGCGGTTTGAAGATCGCCTCCCTCACCGAATGCGTCGCGGGCGGCTCGGATGAAAGCTTCTATAAAGCCAAGGATGTCAGTTTCGATGCCGACGGCAAGCCGCTCGATGGCGCGGGCAATCGCATTTTCTTCGCGCATTGGGCCGGCGCCGTGTCGCTGCCCGGCCGCCGCGTTTTCGACAAAGCCTGGCACGAATATGCGAAACAGGCTCAAGCGCGCATGAAAACCTGATGCCTCGGCTGCTTAACTTTTATCTCGCCAAACGGATGGCGCTGACCGCTCTGCTGATCGAGACGACGCTATGCGTCCCTCTCGTTATGACCTCCCTGTTGCACGACCTTCCCCCTGCCGCCCTGCGCGGCGGACTTCTCATCCCCGCCCTGCTTGGGACCTTGCCGACTGTGCTCTACATAGCCTTGCCGATGGCGGTCGGCGTCGCCATCGCGCTCGAATTCGCCCGCATGTCGTCGGAGGGCATGATCGCAGTGCTCTATTCTCTGCGCCTTTCGGTCTGGTCGATCTGCGTTCCGGCGCTTCTCGTCGCGACGCTCGCTGTCGGAGCGGGCTATTGGCTTTCGTGCTATTTCGCGCCGTCCTATGTCGGCCAGATGCATGACGTGCTCTATGTGATCCGCAATTCGCTCAATCATCGCATGCTGGAGCCGGCGCATTTCTACACCTTCGAGAAAGGCGCGCGAAGCATGTACTTTCAGCGCTGGCAGTCCGCCGATGTCGTGTCGGGCATGTTCATCCACCAGTTCTCGACCGACAAGAACGAAGAAGAAGTCATCAACGCCAATGAAGCGGAGTTCCGCCGCGACCAGCAAGGCGTCGTCATTATTTTAAACCACGGCTCGATCGAGACGCTCCCGGAAGGAGGCTCCTCCATGCGCAGCGCGAATTTCGATCAATATGTCATCCCGGTCGATATGCAGGGCAACGGCGCGTTGCCTAAGCGCGATTGGCGCGGCGTCTTCGAATTGCCGATGGGCGAGTTTTTCGCGGGACGCCCGGCCAACGTCGATGGCCCCGCCCGCTTCGCGGAATGGGTGAGCGAGGGAACCAAACGCTTCGCGATCCCTTTACTGGCGCTCGCGCATACGCTGCTGGCGATCGGCCTCGTTTTGACTGTGTCGGCGGCGACTGGCCGAGGCTCGGCGGCGACGACATCGACCATCCTCATCATCCCGCTGACCCATGTCGGCATCCTCGTCTGCGCGGAAACGCTGGTGCGTCAGGATCCCCGCCTCGTGATTGTTGTCGGCCTTGCGATTCTTACGGAGTTCATTGTCGCCCTTTTCCTGATCCAGCGGCAGTACGCCAGATTTCCCAGGATCAAGACGACAGCCGGACACGCCGCCGCGCTGGCCGGCTAGATTCTTTGGCCTAAAGCTTCGCCACGATGCGCTCGGATTCATCCCACAGCCGCGCCGCCAAGGCGGGATCGTGCGAAATAGGGCTCGATTTAGCGATGTTGCAATCGGCGAAATATTCGCCGCTGACGGCATCGAGAGAGGGATGAGTTGCAACATAACATTGCGTCGCTGTCCCCTGCGGAATCGTCTTCAGGAGAAGAGGGCTGAGGATTGCTCCGACCAATTGCAGCGGCGCGCTTAGGGTCCAGACTCACAACCAGTAGCTGACGGTAACGGCGATGCAGACTGTCGCGAGGAAGTTTATGGCGTTTCGGTCGTAGCGCGTAGCCACGCGCCTGAAGTCTTTCAGGCGGCAGAACATGCGTTCGATGGCGTTGCGGTTTCGATAGAGGAAGGGCGAGAAGCAGTTCTTCCACCTGCGATTGGCCTTGGGCGGGATATTCGGCATAGCTCCGCGCTCCTCGACCTGCCGACGGATCGCATTTGCGTCGTAGCCCTTGTCGCCATGGAGGATTTCGCAAGGAGGAAGTCGCGCGATAAGCTCCGCGCCCGCCGAGCAATCGGCGATTTGGCCGCCGGTGAGCATGAAAGACAGCGGGCGGCAGTCCGCATCGGTCAATGCGTGGATTTTGGTTGTGCGCCCGCCGCGCGAACGGCCGATGGCCTGATTCTTCTCCCCCCTTTGCCGCCACTGGCCGAGCGATGCGCCTTGACCGCCGAGGAGTCGATGAGGACCTGCGCCGGCGGCCCGCCTGCTTGCGCAAGCGCGTGGAACAGATCGATCCAAACGCCCTTAGCAGCCCAGCGAACGTAGCGATTGTAGAGAGTCTTCTTTGGCCCGTACTCCAGCGGCGCGTCAATCCAGCGTCCGCCAGATTTCAGCACATGAATGATCCCGCTGATCACCCGGCGATCATCGACGCGCGCCTTGCCGCGCGTGTCCGTGGGAAGATGCGGCGCGATCTTCGCGAACTGCGCGTCCGTCAGCCAGAATTGATCCCGATTCATAGTCGCTTCCTTTCGGAAGCTGTGAATCACAACCCGCCTCTCACGCCAACCATTTTATGGGTCTGGGCCCTAGATTGCGGCCGAGATTGGTCATGATGCCGCCCGGATGCAGCGCGTTGGCGGTCTTGCCGGTCCCGGCGAGGCGCTTGGCCAGTTGTTTGGCGAACAGTAGATTGGCCAGCTTGGATTGGCCGTAGGCGCGCCAGGGTCCGTAGCCGCGCTGCCCGGAGAGATTGTCGAATTCGATGCCGACTTTTGGGGCGAACTGGTGCCCTGAACTCGAGAGCATGACGACCCCTTTATCTGCGAGGTGGTCAATAAGGCCAGTGACTAGAATGAAATGACCGATGTGATTGGTGAAGAACTGCAGCTCATAGCCATGGGCCTGCTCAAGCTTCGACAAGGCCATGATGCCGGCATTGCAGATGATGGCGTCGAGCTTCGCGCCGCTTGCCTTCACCGTCGCAACGCATGCCCGCACAGAGGCGGGGTCGGAGAGATGGCACGCGACCGGAACGATGTCTCCTCCCATCGCGCCGCAAGCGGCGCGCGCTTTTTCGACCGTACGCGCCGCGGCGATGATGCGGGCGCCTCGCTTGGAAAGAACGCGGACGGTCTCCAGCCCAAGACCCGAGTTGGCCCCGGTCACCAGAATCGTGCGGCCGGTGAGATCAAGCCCCGCCGTCACCTGCTCCGCAGTGGGCCCATATTCAAAACCGCTCGGGCCTTTGCCTTTCAACAACGCTGGAAGCGACATGGTGAAATCCTTCTCGATTTGAGTTAGGCGTTATCGGTTTCATCTAATGTAATGCCGGGCGCAAACTTGACAGAATATACATTTATTGTCAATTTTGATTAAAGAAGTCTGACTGACTAGGAGAGCCGCTTTGGAGGACGCCAGACCTGGGGACGATGCGCGCCGCCACGCCCTGCTCGACGCCGCGCTAGGGGTGTTCGCACGTTATGGATTTCGCAAAACGTCGATGGAGGAAGTGGCGCGGGCAGCGCAGATCTCGCGGCAGGGCCTCTATCTGCACTACGCCACCAAGGAGGCGTTGCTTCGGGCCGTAGTCCTCAACGTCCTCGAAGGCGGATTGCGGAGCGCCCGATCAGCTCTTGGCGATGCGACGCAGCCGCTCGATTTGAGGCTCGTTCGCGCATTTGACCAATGGTATGGCCGGCATATTGGGATGATCGGCGCGGACGCCACGGATCTGATCGAGGCCAGCAAAACTCTGCTCGGCCCCATCGTCTGCGACTATGAAGCTCAGTTCGCGAAAGCGATCGCCGCCGCAATCGCGGAGTCTCGTCTGGCCAGCGCCTACGGCCTCCAAAATCTTACGGCGGAGCAGTTAGCGCGAACGCTGCATGCGACAGCGAACGGGCTGAAGTATGCGAGCGCCACGCGCGAGGCTTTCATTCATGATTTTAACGTCGCCGCAAGGCTGTTGTGCGCGCCTTTATTGAGGGGTGAGGCGGCTGACCGCCCTTGAGGCTCAAAGCGTCGCCGCTTGAGCAGCCAAGGCCTTGCCCTCTATCGCCGTGCGATAATCCGCAATCACCTCTTTTGGCGCTCCAAATTCGCGCACTGCTCCGTCCTCGATCCAGATGACGCGGTCGCAGATGGTCGCCAGAGCCTCGAGATCATGCGAGACGACGAGAATTGTGCCTTTCTTCGCAAAATCTTGAATGAAAGCATCGCATTTGGCGCCAAACTCGGCGTCCCCGACAGAGAGCGCTTCGTCGACGATCAGAATATCGGCGTCGGCATGGGCGCAGACCGCAAAAGCCAGCCGCGCGGCCATGCCGGTCGAATACATTTTCAGCGGCTGATAGAAAAATTCGCCGATCTCCGCGAAGGCGGCGATGGAATCGAGACGCTGTTCGATGACCGACCGGCGCATGCCGAGAATTGCGCCGCCGATCAGCGCGTTTTCACGGCCCGTCAACTCATGATCGAAGCCTGATCCAAGCGCGAGGATCGGCGCCACCCGCCCAACGACGTTGACGCTGCCTTGCGTCGGGCGGGAAATGCCGCAGATGATCTGGAGTAGAGTTGTCTTGCCGGCGCCGTTGCGGCCAATGATGCCGACGCGCTCGCCGCGTTTGATCTTAAAGGTGACGTCCCGCAGCACCCAATGCTTGTGGTAGAATTGTTTCCAATGACCGAAAATCGCCTGCTTGAGCTGGTCATTCCGGCGCAGATAGAGCTGGAACGCCTTCCCGACATTATCGCAACTGATGACAAGATCAGATGACATCGACGAACACGGCCTTGTATTGCATGAAAAAACGATAGGCGAAGTAGAAAACCAGCAGCGAACCGGCGACCGTCGCGCAATACAGCAGCGCGTTCGGCAGCCGGTCGAACAAGAGAACGTCGCGAATCATTTCAACATAGTTGCCGATCGGATTGAAATGCACATAAAGACGCAGGTGCGGCGGCACGTCGTCGATGGAATAGAAGATCGGCGTCGCAAACATGAATACCGGCACAATCGAGATCATGAGATGGGCGACATCTCGCGTGAATGATCCAAGCGCCATCAAAAACCAGGACACGCCGAGCAGAAACAGGAAGAAGGGAAAGACGACAAAAGGCAAGAGCAAAGCCGTCGGCGGCAGCCAGCGGCTCACCGCCAGCTTGAAAACAATCAGGACCGCCAGGCTGATCAAGGCATAGACCGAGGCGCGGATCGACGCCGTCCAGGCCAAGGTTTCGCTCGGAAAGATCGATTTTTTGATTACGGCCGCCTGTTCGTGGAGCATCCCCGGCGAGCGATAGGCGAGTTCGCTGAAAAGATTGAACACGATCAATCCGGTGAAGATCGACAAAGCGTAGCCGCCGACCCCGACGCCGCGGGCGGAAGGCGGAAGGCCAACCGCGTTTGAGAAGATCACGGTATAGGCCGAGAGCATCAAGAGCGGGCCGAAGATGGCCCAAAGCCAGCCAAGAATCGACCCGCGAAACCGCACCGCCAATTCGCGCCGCACCACTGCCCTGATCAATTCGCGATAATGCCAGGCGTTTTCAAAAGGCGTCAGCACGTTCATTCGGCGGAACCGGTCTCGACATGGTTGGGTCTTTGATGCGCGGCGATGTAGACCAGTTTGAGGCGCGTCAGTCAACGCAGGCCTTCCAAGGCGACTTCAGGCCCCGAAACGGCGGAATGATCGCGCGGGCTCATGGCTCAACCTTGGCGATCTGATTGAATCTCCCCGGATTTCGCCGGGAACCTAGGCGCCGGTTCGACGTTCCGCTCGCGACACCAACACGGAACGGGAGTCCACAATGGTCGACAAAGAGCATATCAAAGGCGCCGCCGATAAAATCAAAGGATCTGTGAAGGAAGCGGCCGGTCACGTCACGGGCAACAAGAAGCTGGAAGCCGAAGGCAAGGCCGATAAGGCGGAGGGAGCCATCCGCCAGTCAGTTGGCGATGTGAAGGACGCGGGCCGCAAGGTCGCAGACAGCGTCAAGCGCTAAACTCAAGATCATGCGCTTCAATTGAAGCGAAGCGGCGCGTTTCGATGGAAGCGCGCCGCTCTTTTGTTTTATGGCGTTATGTCGCTTGGGAAACAATGCGGTTGCTGGAAGCCGGTCGGAGGCGTGCCCGTGGCCGCATAAATTATATTATCGGTGTTTCCGGGAGCGACGCCGGCGGGAATTTTATCAAATCCTGCGTTCCTGCGCATCCGATAGGCGATTGCATGGTCCGCACAGGAGCTATCGCCGCTGACTCCAAGTCCGCCGATGACCTTGCCGCCCACGTAGAGCGCCACCCCTCCGCCGAAGGTGATAATGCCGCCCGGGACCTTGGGCGTTTGCCCATTGCTCCAATTGTTGCCGTTGTCGGCGGTCTGATAACTGGGCGAGAACGAATTTTGCGCGAGAAAATCCGGATTGAACGGGTTTGAGTTATTGAGGCCGTAAAGCGAGCCGCCCGGCTGGGTAGGGCCGTATAAATTTGCAGTCGAGAGCGCCAGTTTGTCGTTGCTGAAGCTATTCGCCGTGCTGGCTTTGGCGATGGCGATCGCGCGGCTGCCCGGCCAGGCGTCGCCGATGCTAATGACCGAACAAATCTGCCCCCTGCGATCGACGATCGCCGACCACATCAAATTTGGCTTGAATATGCCGCCGTTCGCATCAGGCAATGCAACGACGATGGCGAGCTGCTTTTGAATTTTAGAAACTGTCGCATCGGGAATATCGCAAGGCAGCGATCCTTGATCGAACGCCATAGCCGGCGTCGCAAGCAGAGCTAAGCCAATAAGCGAAAAGCATTTTTTCATGGCTACCCCCCTCTGTCAGATTCTGATGGATGAACATTCCTCTGTGAAAAATCATCGGGCGTTAGCACGGCGTCGGGTGGCGAGAAGACGCGCCCCCTTCGCAAGCCTCGTCCCACCTGCAACGTAGCATCGCGGGGCATGCATAGCATTATGTAAAAATTATGGACGACGCCTCTAATGCATGCGGGAAGGCCAATCGAGGCTTGCGTTTCGACCTCTGCATCTGCATGGCGGCGCGCGGCCCAGCCGCATAGGCTGGCGCCTTCGGGCCGTCTTTACGGCACGCTTGAGATAGTCTTATTTTTGCCTGGAGCGTGCAGCGCTCTGCAGGGTCGCGAAATTTCGTGTACAGGGTGGCCGCCACGCAGATAGATGCAAAGGAAATTTCGATGCCCGCCAAAATACTGATGTCCGATGTCATAGGACTGACCACGCCGCCGCCCCTCTCGCGCCGCGTTATGATGGCGACCTCGGCCGCCGCGGCGGCGGGATATACGCTCGCCGCCGGTCCTGTGTTCGCCGACGCCATCAAGACCGATGCCGAGGGCCTCACCGTCGGCGACGCCAAGGTGAAGGTGAGCGACGGCGAGATGCCGATCTATTTCGCCAAACCCAAGGGCGTCGCCAACCCGCCGGTCATTCTCGTCGCGATCGAGGTCTTCGGGCTGCATGAATACATCAAGGACGTGACCCGGCGGCTCGCCAAGCTCGGCGCCTTCGCGGTCGCCCCGGATTATTACTTCCGCAAAGGCGACCTGACCCAAATCCCGGATATCCAGCAATTGATGCCCTTGGTGAACGCCAAGCCGGATACGGAGTTGTTTTCGGATCTCGATGCGACGGCCGCTTGGGCCAAATCGCAGGGCGGCGACCTCAACCGTCTCGGCATCGTGGGCTTTTGCCGGGGCGGACGCACGGTTTGGCTTTATTCAACGCATAATCCGAACCTCAAGGCGGCGGTCGCTTTCTACGGCACCCTGATGGATCCGGCGAGCGCGGCGATGCCGAAGAATGCTTTCGAACTGGCCGAAGAGGTTAAGTCGCCGGTGCTCGGGCTTTACGGCGCGGACGATCAGGGCATTCCCCCGGCTCAGGTCAAGCAAATGGAGGAAAGGCTGAAAGCCGCGGGCAAAACCGTTGAATTCAAGATCTATCCTAACGCCGGGCACGGCTTTTTCGCGGACCATCGCCAGTCTTATCAACCTGAGGCGGCGAAAGACGCTTGGAACAGGATGCAAGCCTGGTTCAAGACCTATGGCGTCCTGACCTGACGGACTGCCTTGATCTTTGCAATCTGGTCTTCGCAAAACGCAAGATTTCTGCGAGGCGCTCCGCGATTGCGGGGCGCCTGAAAGCTTTGTCTTTGTGCGCCTGCCTTGAAAAATGAGGCCAATGCGGGCTATAATTATTGCGTTCTGTTGAGCGCCGCATTTCTCGTAAAATTTTGATTTCCGGGAAATCGTTCGCATAAGCGCAAGGCCCGCGTCGCTGTATTGGCAACGCGTCGATTGATGAGTTTACCGCCAACGCTTCTCGCAGTTTCGCCAAGGACTCAAGGCTTCGATCGACGACAGAAAGGCGCCGGAAAGGCGCCTCGGGTAGCGCTTCTATCCCCATTTCGTGGACTGTCCTTTTTTTTCAAATGCATTTAACTGTCGCAGACTTTTTAGCGGCGAGACGCCGCAAGCTTTTTTAAAATCGGCCTTTGCAATGCGGTGATTTGTTTCAACTCGAGCTGGATCTGGTCGACACATTGAAGCGCGCCATAATTTTAATCGCCGTCTTCCTGGTTCTGGTCGGGCTCAGCGGCGGTCTCGGCTTTTTTCAGTTCGTCATCAAGCCGCAGATGATCAAGCAATTCATCGCTCAGGCCGCGCCGCCGCCCGCCACCGTGGCGGTCGCCGAAGCCTCCGCCGATATCTGGGAGCCAAAGTTGCCGGCCATCGGCAGCTTCCGGGCATTCGAGGGCATAGATGTCGCGCCTCAGATCGGCGGGGCGCTAGTTGCGGTCAATGTCGCGTCCGGCCAGGACGTTGAAAAGGGCCAGCCTTTGTTCGAGGTCGACAATTTTGTCGAGCAAGCCGATCTCAAAAGTAATCTGGCGACCTTGAAGAACGCCGATTTTGTGCTTGAGCGGCAGCGCCAATTGACGGTGACCGGCAATACCGCGAAATCCAGTTTCGATGCGGCGGAGGCCGCGCGCGATTCCGCCGCCGCCGCCGTCGAGCGGGTGCGCGCGATCATCACGGAGAAGAAGATCGCCGCGCCCTTTGCCGGCCGCGTCGGCATTCGCAAAATGGACCTCGGCCAATATGTTTCGCCGGGAACGAGCCTCATCACTTTGCAGCAATTGGATCCGATTTACGTCGATTTTCCCGCGCCGGAAAAATGGCTGGATGTCCTGAAACCCGGCCAGACTATAGAGGTGCAGGTTGACGCCTATCCCGGCAAGGTTTTTCGCGGCGTGATCGCCACCATCGACGCGCGGATCTCGCCTGACAGCCGCAACATTCTGGTGCGCGGCCAATTCGACAACAAGAATAAGCAATTATTGCCCGGCATGTTCGCCAATGTGAACGTCATCGCGGGCAATCCTGCCGAGGTGGTGACCCTTCCCCGCACGGCGATCAATTATTCGCTCTATGGCGATAATGTTTTTGTGGTGGTCCCGGCCGCGTCCGCTGGCGAGGGCGAGGCGCAGGCGGCCCCCGCAGGCGGCGATGCGCCGTTAAAGGTGGAGCGCCGCTTTGTGCGCGTCGGCGACACGCGCGACGATCGGGTTGCAATTCTCGAAGGCTTGAAAGCAGGTGAAAAGGTAGTCAGCGAAGGCCAGGTCAAGCTGCAACCGGACGCGCGCGTGCGCATCGATCCGACTGCGAAGCTAACGCCGCCCGCCGTTCGGCCGAAGGAATAAAAATGTCATTCACTGATATTTTTATTCGTCGACCAGTTCTCGCCAGCGTCGTCAGCCTGATGATTCTGCTTGTCGGCCTGCAATCCGCATTCAAGCTGCAGGTCCGTCAATATCCTGAGCTCTCCTCGACCACGATCACCATTATGACATCCTATCCTGGCGCCAATGCGGATGTGGTCAAAGGTTTCATCACGACGCCGATCGCGCAGGCCGTCGCAAGCGCCGAAGGCATCGATACGCTGGTTTCGGACTCGCAGCAGAACGCCTCGACGATCACCCTCAATCTTCTCTTGAACGCCAATCCCGATCGGGCGGTGGCCGATGTTCTCTCGAAGGTAAATCAGGTCAAATATCTGCTTCCTCGCGACGCGCTGGACCCTATTGTCGTGAAGCAGACCGGCGATGCGACCGCCCTGCTCTATATGTCGTTCAATTCGAAAATCATGACGGCCTCGCAGATCACCGATTATCTGACCAGGGTCGTTCAGCCCAAGCTTCAGACCATCGATGGCGTCGCCAATGCGCAGATCCTTGGCGGCCAGACATTCGCGATGCGGGTTTGGCTCGATCCGAACAAGATGGCGGCGCAAGGCGTGACGCCCAATGACGTCAGAGTGGCTCTGGCGGCAAATAATTTCACTGCGGCGGCGGGCCAGATCAAAGGCGACTTCGTTCAAACCTCAATCGACGCTCAGACCTCGCTCAACTCGGCCAAGGCCTTCGGCCAATTGGTCGTCTCCGCGCGAGGCGACGCTTTAACGCGCCTCGGGGCCATAGCCGATATCGAACTTGGACCCGAGTCGGTTGACTCCTCCTCCGCTTTCGATGGTCTCAAAGCCGTCTTCATCGGCATTTATCCGACGCCAACCGCCAACCCGCTAAGCGTGATCAATGACGTCCGCGCAGCGTTTCCGGAGCTGCGGGCGCAGCTCCCTGTCGGCCTTGAGGCCTCAATCGCCTATGACGCGACCGAGTTCATCCGCGCCTCGATCCGCGAGGTCGAGAAGACGCTGGCGGAAGCGGCGATCGTCGTCGTTATCGTGATCTTTCTGTTCCTCGGCAATTTCCGCTCAACGATCATCCCGATCGTCACCATCCCGCTGTCTCTCGTCGGCGTGATGATCGTTCTTCTGGCGTTAGGCTATTCGCTGAACCTTCTAACCTTGCTCGCGCTCGTGCTCGCGATCGGCCTCGTCGTCGACGACGCCATCGTCGTCGTCGAAAACATCTACCGCCATATGGAGGACGGGATGCCGGCGCGAGGCGCCGCATTGCAAGGCGCACGCGAAATTACTGGCCCGGTCATTTCGATGACGATCACGCTCGCCGCGGTTTATGCGCCGATCGGTTTCGTTTCCGGACTGACGGGGGCGCTGTTTCGCGAATTTGCCTTCGCTCTCGCCGGCGCGGTTGTGGTGTCGGGCGTTATCGCCCTCACCTTGTCGCCGATGATGTGTTCGCTGCTTTTGAAGCCGCCTTCGCCGACGCCGCGCGGCTTTCCGGCTTTCCTCGACAGGATGTTCGGCGGATTGCGTCGCGTCTACCAGAGCCGGTTGCATAAAACCCTGAATTTTCGCGCCCTGACGGTGTTGATCCTGATTGGGGTCCTTGCGCTCACCGCCGTGATGTTCATGTCGACGCCGAAGGAGCTGGCCCCGGAAGAAGATCAAGGCGCGATCTTCGCTCTTATCAAATCGCCGCAATACGCCAACCTGGACTATATGGAGAAGGCCACCGGGCAAGTGCAGCTTGCGGCCGATCAGATCCCCGAGAAAGATCATGTCTTCCTCATCAATGGCTCAGCCGGCGTGCATCAGGGATTTGGCGGCATAATCTTGAAGCCGTGGGGCGACCGACAACGCAATCAGAAACAGATCATCACCGAGCTGCAGCCAAAGCTCTCGGCGGTCACCGGCGCCCAAATCATCGCTTTCTCGCCGCCGTCGCTGCCCGGCTCGACGGGCGGTCCGCCTGTCCAGTTCGTGATCCGCAGCATCGGCGACTACAAGCAGATCGCCGACGTCATGGCGAAGCTGGAGGCTGCCGCGCGCGAAAGCGGCTTGTTCATCTTCACCGACAGCGATCTCAAATTCGATTTGCCGCAGATCGAATACAAAATCGACGCCGACAAGGCGAACCGCCTTGGCGTCAGCATGCAGGAAATCGGCTCCTCGCTCGCCACCCTGCTCGGCGGCAATTTCATCAACCAGTTCAATCTGGACGGGCGCAGCTATCATGTCATCGCGCAGGCGCCGCGCGATTTCAGGCTGACGCCCGATTGGCTGACCCGCTACCAGCTGCGCACCGCCACCGGCGAATTGGTGTCGCTGGCCACTGTCGCCAGCATCTCGAACAGCGTGCAGCCGAATGGTTTGCCGACCTTCCAGCAATTGAATTCGGCGACGCTGCAGGCCGTGCCTTTCCCCGGCCATACGCTCGGAGAGGCGATCGGATTTCTGCAACGGAAAGCGAATGAGATTCTGCCCTCCGGCTATACCATCGACTATCAGGGCGAGAGCCGGCAATTCGTTCAGGAAGGCAATACGCTGCTGCTGACCTTCGTCTTCGCCCTTATCGTCATTTTCCTGGTGCTTGCGGCGCAGTTCGAAAGCTTCCGCGATCCGTTGATCATTCTGATCGCATTGCCGACCTCGATGTTCGGCGCGCTGTTGCCTTTGAACATTCTCGGGGTCGTCGGCGCGGCGAGCATGAACATCTATTCGCAGATCGGCCTCGTCACCCTCATCGGCCTCATCTCCAAGCACGGCATCATGATGGTGGAATTCGCCAACCGAATGCAGAAGGGCGAAGGCATGACCCGTCGCGAAGCCATCGAACACGCCGCCGGCGTCCGGCTGCGTCCCATTCTGATGACAACGGCGGCCATGGTCGTCGGCATGATCCCGTTGATCCTTGCGGAGGGAGCCGGGGCGCGCAGCCGTTTTGCGATCGGCGTCGTCATCGCGTCGGGGATGAGCATCGGCACGATTTTCACGCTCTTCGTCACGCCCGCGATGTATACGCTGATCGCGCGGGACCATAATAAAGCCAATGAAAAGGACAAGCTGCGAAAGCTCAGGTTTCTGCCCCCGCCGGGTCTTGCCGCCGATCGCTCAGCCGCCGAATGAGGAGCTTGGCAGGCGCCGTTTGAGGGCGCCCGCAGCCAAGGCAAGCAGCAGGCCCGCCCCGGCGAGGCCAGCCATGGCGAGATAGGCCCTTTCGCCGAATTGGCCGGTCAATTTGCCGCTGACGAATGTCGCTGCGGCGAGGCTCAAAGACGAAGCGGCGGCGAGCCAGCCTTGCATCCGCGCCCGATGCGTCGGCAGGGCGAGGCCGCCGAGCAGCAGCACACCGCCATATGTAGTCGCGCCGAAGCTCAAGCCATGCATCGTTTGCAGCGCAAGGACGCTAAAAGCGCCCGGATCGAAACTCATGGCGATCCACCGCAGCGCAGCCCCCGCCGCGCCGATAACGAGAAAGGCGATCGCATTTTTGTCCGTCCGGAAGAACCGCCCCACGACCACGAAAACCACGCTTTCCGACACAACCCCAAGCGCCCATGCGATGCTGATCAGATCGGGCGGGAAGCCTGCCTTCCGCCAATTGATGGTTGCGAAGGAATAGACCTCGGCATGGCTCGACTGAATCAGCGCCGCCGCGCAAATGCCAACGATGGCGAGCCGCAGCCGGGCTGGATCGGCGGTCAATCCGCTCCCTTTGAGCTTATGATGAATCTCGGTCCCGCCCATTTTAGCGGCGGTCAGAACAGCGACGCACAAGGATGGGACCGCCGCGATAGCGAGCGCGAAAATGATGCGATCGCCAGAGAATATTTCAACGATGCGTCCGGACAGAAGCATCATCGCCAGGACGCCAATCGAAGTCCAAACCCTGATGTGGCCGTAGGCGATGCGGCGCGAGCCGGCCAATTCGGCGCGGCGCGCCTCATTCAGAGTCAGCGCGTCGGCGAGCGACGGCATCGAGCCCATGGCCAGCGCAACGACAAGCGCGCCAGCGAAAATCGGCGCAAAACCATTGACGAGAGCGAGGCTGCAATAGCCGGCGAGCAGCATCGCCGCGCAAATCGCCAGAATGAGGCCAATCCCGCGTTTGTCCGCCATAGCGGCAATGAGCGGCGTCGTGACGACTCGCAAAACCAGCGGAGTCGCGAGGGTCGCGGCGATCTGAGCGTCCGTTAGCCCCCGCGCCGCGAGCCACACCGAGAAATAAGGCAAGTGAAGTCCGAGAGGCAGAAATAAAAGCGCGGCGAGCATCGATAAATGCAAGGCGGTCGGGTCGCGCGCCTCATCGCCGATCCATCGGGGTCTCGCCAGGGCCACGCTCCACTCCGCCTCGCGCCGAAAAACCGCTGGCAGAAACCGATATACGCCAACAAGACAGCCTATGGCTCGAATAGCCGTAAAAGCAACGCCGCCGCTTGTTCAGCTGCAAATATGCGGCAAGCGGCGAGGCCTCACTCCATCGCCGCCGCCTTGAGAATGCAAACCATCATGGCGCTCGCCGGCGCTTCCGATACGTTGCGGATGATATGCGGACGATCGCAGCGGTAGCGCAAGGTCTCGCCGGCCTTCGCGCGATCGATCGCGCCGCAGACTTCGACCTCGAGTTCGCCCTCGCTGATCGAAAGGCTCTCGACCGAGCCGCGCTGATGCGCTTCCGATTCGAGCACGCCGCCAGGCTGGGCGGCAAACTCATACCATTGCAGCCATTCAACCGTCTTTATCCAGCCGACAATGGCGAGGCGACACTTGCCATCGTCCGAAACGAGGATCGGGGTATCGCCGCGCGAGGATTTTTCCAGAAACGGCTCATCGTCGGCGGCCTGCAGCACCCGCTCGATCGAGACGTCAAGCGCCTGCGAAAGACGCCAAATCGTCGCGAGCGTGGGATTAGTCTCATTGCGCTCGATCTGACTGATGATCGATTTGGCGACGCCCGATTGTTCCGATAGTTCGGACAGCGATAAATTATAGCCCTTGCGCAAGCGCTGCACCGTCTTGCCAAGCTGGCCCGACAGCGCGAGCGCGCCGGCCTCCAGAACCTTGACCTTGTCTCGTCCTTCGACACCCATCTACGATGATCCTGCTAAAAGCGATTCTGCGTGTGGGAAAACTAGCCGATTTCGTTTGGAATATCGAACGATAGTTTGACGCGACCGGCGCAAATGCCTTAAGCAGGGGTTGGGTGTCATCCAAAAGCCATGAGAATCTGTTTCTGCTTTGATCTCAAAGGTAGTTGGAAAGTTCAGCCGGGGGCGCGACGGTGAGCCACGATCAAGAACCGACCCATTATCGCACGCTTTTCCTGTCCGACGTCCATCTCGGCACGCGGGGATGCCAGGCCGATCTTCTGCTCGACTTCCTGAAATACAACGAAGCCGATACGATTTACCTGGTCGGCGACATCATAGATGGCTGGCGGCTGAAAAGCGGGTGGTATTGGCCACAGACGCATAATGATGTCGTGCAAAAGCTTCTGCGGCAGGTCCGCAAAGGAACCAAGATGTACTTTGTGCCGGGAAACCACGATGAATTCGCGCGCGATTTCATCGGGACCGTTTTCGGCGGCGTCGAGGTCGTCGATCACGCCTACCATCAGACCGCCGATGGCAAGCGCTTGCTGATCGTCCACGGCGATCAGTTTGATATTGTAGTGAAACATGCGCGCTGGCTCGCCTTCCTTGGCGATTGGGCCTATGAATTTGCGCTGTGGGCGAACCTTTGGTTCAACAAGGCTAGGCGCTCGATGGGATTTTCCTACTGGTCGCTGTCGGCCTGGGCCAAGCTCAAGGTCAAAAACGCCGTAAGTTTCATCGGAGCCTTCGAAGAGGCCTTGACCGAGGCGGCCCGGCGGCACCAAGCTGATGGCGTGGTCTGCGGCCATATTCACCACGCCGCGATCCGGGATGTGGACGGCGTCATGTACGTAAATTGCGGCGATTTCGTCGAATCTTGCACCGCCATCGGCGAACAACAGGACGGTCGGCTTGAGATCCTGCATTGGCAGTTGACCGCTGCGGAGCGTCGGGCCGCCGCTGAGGCCGAGATGCGCATGATTCCGAAGGCCGTCGCCTGATGCGGATTCTGATCGCAACCGACGCATGGAAGCCTCAGGTCAACGGCGTCGTCCGCTCGCTCGAGTCCGTGGCTAAAGCGTTGCGCGAATTTGGCGCGGAAATCGAGTTTTTAACTCCCCAAGGCTTTGCTTCCATCCCGCTGCCGACCTACAGCGAAATAAAGCTTGCTTTGGCGACCGCCGGAGCTGTCCGCCGACGGCTCGAAGGCGTCTCCTACGACCATATTCACATCGCAACCGAAGGACCCGTCGGCTATGCCGCGCGGCGCTATTGCCTGCGCTCGAAGCGTCCTTTCACGACGAGCTATCACACCCGCTTTCCCGAATATATTTCGGCCCGGACGCGCATTCCTGAAGCCGTCACTTATGCGGTGCTGCGCCGTTTCCATAATGCCGGTTCGGGCGTCATGGTGTCGACTGCCTCAATCGCGAACGACCTGCAAAATCGAGGTTTTGAACGGTTGATGCATTGGTCGCGCGGCGTCGATCACAGCCAATTTGCGCCATCCAAAGCCTCGGTGATGAATCTGCCAAGGCCAATCTTCCTCTACGCCGGCCGTTTGGCCCCCGAAAAGAATGTCGAAAGTTTTCTTGCGCTCAACCTGCCCGGCTCGAAAGTGATCGTCGGCGATGGGCCATCGCGCCGCAGCCTGCAGGCGGCCTATCCGGACGCCCATTTCCTCGGCTCGCAAACCAGCGACGCTCTGGCTGTTCATTACGCTTCGTCGGATGTTTTCGTATTTCCGAGCCGCACCGATACGTTCGGCATGGTGATCCTCGAGGCGCTCGCCTGCGGCCTGCCGGTCGCCGCCCTGCCCGTGCCGGGTCCCCTTGACGTCATCGGCTCCAGCGGCGCTGGCGTTCTAGACGAAGATTTGCGCGCGGCTTGCCTCAGAGCGCTCGACATTCCTCGCGAGAAAGCCAGGGCGCATGCGCTGACATTCACTTGGGCGAATAGCGCGCGGCAGTTCCTCGATAATATTCTTCTCGCCAAATCCTCAATATCGAGGCGAATGATCGCCAGCCCGAGCTTATCGAGTTAATCGCGGCCGCAGCTTCTCGGGCTCTTAGCGCCGCCATTCGTCCCTCGCCCCTTTAAGGCTCGAAAATCCGGTCCCATATGAATGGGAACCTTCAAGGATTTTCACAAATGCTGGAGCCTTTCTCTTCTTTTGTTCTCGACGAGACGGATCGCGGCGCGGATGACGCCGGGCTTCGCCACGATTCCCGTCAAGAGACTCAGAACGACGAGTCGCTGCTCGACGCCTATTCAAGAAGCGTGACAAAGGTCGTCGAGCAGGTCGGACCGAGCGTGGTGCGCCTCGACATCCGCCGCGGCGATGGCAAAAAAGCAGGATCCGGATCTGGCGTCATTGTCTCGCCGGACGGCCTCATCTTGACCAATAGCCACGTCGTCCAGGGCGCAAAGCGCGCTGAAGTGATTACTCTCGACGGACGCAATCTATTTGCGCGCGTTCTCGGCGACGATCCCGATACTGATTTGGCTTTGGTGCGGGTTGATGAAAGCGCGACGCTTCCTGCGGCTCGACTCGGCGATTCGAAAAGGTTGAAGCCGGGTGAAATCGCCATCGCGATCGGCAATCCGCTCGGCTTTGATTCCACGGTCACGGCGGGCGTCATCTCGGCTCTTGGCCGGTCCTTGCAGTCGAACAACGGCCGCCTGATCGATGACGTGATCCAGACCGACGCAGCGCTCAATCCCGGCAATTCGGGCGGCCCGCTGGTTTCATCAAACGGCGACGTCATCGGAATCAACACCGCGATCATCGCCGGCGCGCAGGGCATTTGCTTCGCCGTGGCGGCGAATACCGCCCGTTTCGTCCTCGGCGAACTCGTGGCGCACGGTCGCGTCCGCCGCGCCTATCTCGGCATTGGCGCCGGGACGATTCCCTTGCCGCGGAGAATCGCGCTGCGGCTCGGCCTCACGCAAACATTCGGCGCGGTCATCAGCTCGGTGGAGGCGGGGAGCCCCGCCGATCATGCCGGCCTGCTCACCGGCGACATCGTGCTCGCCATCGACGGCGCGCCGATCACCGGAGCTGGGGACCTCGTGCGTCTTCTTGACGCCGAGAAGGTGAATAGCGTTGTCCCCCTCGACGTTTTGCGTCGCTCCGACCGCCGGCGGTACTGGGTCGCCCTGCGCGAACGCGATAGCGGCGCGAGGTCAAAGTAAGCCGGGTCAAAGCGGACGAGGCGGCGCTCTATCTTGCCTTCGTGGTATAGATCCGGCTTATTTGAAATAAAAGGCTCTCTTTTTACTCGTCGTTTCGAATAGAGTCGAGTTTTCTGGCTGAACAGATCTCCAATCTTCATTAAAATCGTTCTAAAAAATGCGGCCTTGATTGATCGCCGTCATTTTGTGGTGTACAGCCGCACTGCCGAAGCCGATGCGCATCACGCGGCAGCTTTCGAGCCGCTCGAAATGGCGAGCGCCCATGACGACGGCGTCCTCCCAGCGCGCCCGGCGGCTGTGGGGACGTGAAGGAGCTCAGCGTGATCGGCGCCCTCATCATTGTTCTACGCGAAGTAATCGAAGCCGGGCTCATCGTCGGCATCGTGCTGGCCGTAACCAAGACAATGCCCCAGCGCACGCCCTTCATTTGGGGCGGCCTGGCCGCCGGCCTTCTCGGCGCGGCGCTGGTCGCAGTTTTCGCGGGCGCTTTATCGAATGCATTTGAAGGCGTCGGACAAGAAATCTTCAACGCCTCCATACTCGGGCTCGCCGTCATCATGCTGACTTGGCACAATGTGTGGATGGCGCGTCATGGCCGCGAGCTCAGCGACGAATTGCGCCGCGTCGGCGGCGAGGTCACCAACGGCTCGCGCTCGCTTATGGCGCTGGCGGTGGTCATTGGCGTCGCGGTGCTGCGCGAGGGCTCGGAAGTCGTTCTGTTTCTCTATGGCGTGGTGATCTCAAGCCACGACTCTGGACTGAGCCTGCTTGTTGGCGGCGTTTTGGGTCTTTTGCTTGGAGCGGCCATCTGCCTCTTAACCTATACCGGCCTTGTAACTATCCCGGCGCGTCACCTGTTCAAAGTCACCAGCATTCTCATCGCATTCGTGGCCGCGGGCATGGCGGCGCAATGCATCGCCCTTCTCGAACAGGCGGATATTGCAACAAGCCTTAGCCGGACCGTATGGAACACGTCGGCGATCCTTCCCGACAATAGCATTCCGGGCCGGGTCTTGCATACGCTGCTTGGCTATACCGACCGGCCAACGGAACTGCAGCTTCTCGCCTATCTCGGCACGCTTCTTGTGATGTTCGGCTTGATGAAGGTTTTGTCGCCGCCAGCGAAGCAAAATCCGCGACTCGCCACCAACTAGAGCACGATCCCGAACGTTGCGACATTTCCGAACAGCGTATTGCATTGCAACAGACGCGACGAGGGACCGTTCAGATAGAAGTTTTTGCTATCGCTAATTCGGCCATTTGCTGGCGGACGCGGCAATTTAACGCATGAAAGCTAGTGATTTGGCCGACCGTGGATGACGCGGACCTTGCAATTTCATTGCTTCTGGCTAGCTTTTCGGGCAAGAGTGATCAGGACATCGCCTGAATTATTGTCGTGTCGCGCAGCCTCCCCAAGTGGAAATCCGCCGTCGGGCAATGCGCGTTTCATGCTTCTGTCTCATAAGCATCGCGGCGAAAACAAAATGCGTCGCCTGATGGCGTAGCCTCTCCCTCTCGCTGGCGAGTTTGAGGCGTCGACCGGTTTCATTGCCAGCGTCAAAGCCCATTTCAGGATAAGAATGACATTCAACGATCTCGGTCTCAGCGAGAAGGTTTTGCAAGCGGTCGAAGCCTCCGGCTATACGACGCCGACGCCCATCCAAGCTCAGGCCATTCCCCATGCCCTCGCCGGCCGCGATATTCTCGGCATCGCCCAGACCGGCACGGGCAAGACCGCCGCCTTCACATTGCCGATGCTGTCGCGACTCGAGCAAGGCCGCGCCAGGGCGCGCATGCCCCGCACCCTCATTCTCGAGCCGACGCGCGAACTCGCCGCTCAAGTCGAGGAGAGTTTCGCGCGCTACGGCGTCAATCATAAGATAAACGTCGCTCTCCTGATCGGCGGCGTCTCGTTTGGCGATCAGGAAACCAAAATTACCCGCGGCGCAGATGTGCTGATAGCAACGCCCGGCCGTCTCCTCGATTTCTCCGAACGCGGCAAGCTGCTGCTCAATGCGATCGAAATCCTCGTCATCGACGAAGCCGACCGCATGCTCGACATGGGTTTCATCCCCGACATCGAACGCATCTGCAAGCTGGTGCCATTCACGCGGCAGACGTTGTTTTTCTCCGCCACCATGCCGCCCGAAATCACCCGCCTTACCGAGACCTTCCTGCATAATCCGGTGCGGATCGAGGTCGCGCGAGCCGCCTCCACCGCAACCACAATCACGCAAGGACTCGTCGCCTCATCGCCAGGGCCGGCCAAGCGCGAAACTTTGCGCCGGCTCATCCGCGACGCGGCGGACTTCAAGAACGCCATCATCTTCTGCAATCGCAAGCGCGATGTCGCGCTGCTGCATAAATCGCTGCAAAAACACGGATTTAATGCGGGCGCGCTGCACGGCGACATGGATCAACGCGCGCGCACGACATCGCTTGACGCTTTCAAGTCCGGCGAGGTGGCGCTTATCGTCTGTTCGGACGTAGCCGCGCGCGGTCTCGACATTCCAGATGTCAGCCATGTCTTCAATTTCGACGTTCCGACCCATGCGGAGGATTATGTCCACCGCATCGGCCGAACCGGGCGCGCCGGCAAGAGCGGCGTCGCCATTTCGATCGTCACCAGGGCCGATCAGAAACATCTCGTCGAGATCGAAAAGCTGATCGCCCGGAAAATCGATTGGATCGGCGATGAGACGCTCGCCAATCTGACAGAAGGAGATGACGCCGAGGAGTCGGCGCCGCGGCGCGGTCGCGGCGCTTCCTCGCATCATGCTGCGCCTCGCGCAGAACAACCCTCGCGCCCCGAAACGCGGCCAGCGGAGGACGCCGGCGAGGATGTGCGGGAAAGGAGCGCCAGACCGCCGCGCTCCCGCCGCCGCAGCGAAGATCATCCGGTCTCGCCCCCCGCGAAAGTCACGACGCCGCCCGCTCAGCAACGCCAACCGCATCGCCACGACCGGGACGATGCGCCTGTCGTCGGCATGGGCGACCATGTTCCCATGTTCCTCTTGCGTCCGGTCAAGCTCAAGACAGTCAAAGAGACTGAAGACAAAGACGGCATCGCCGAACCAACTCGCGTCGGCTAGTTTTCCGCGCCGCGCAGCACGTCTCGCGTCGTCGATTCGGTTTGGCGACATTTCGCCGGCGCCCCGGGGACGAGTCCCGCAATATGAAAATGCCGGGTCCCGCTTTGCGCGCGAATTGTGGGCCAGCTAAAAGCGCGATCCGAAAAGCGCGGACTTTCCGGATCGAATTGCTCCCAGAAACAGGCGTTTAGGCCTCAGTACTGACGAGGGTCAGCGTCCAGACACGTAATCCGGGGCGGGGGTCGGGTCGCCCAGTTGCACCCAAACGTTTTGATCGCTTTGCGACTGGCGTTTGACGAAGCGATATCCAGTCTGATCCCACGGCTTTACTTCATTGACCAGATTGTCGAGCACAAACTCGCCGCTGCTCGTCTTTACCGTGAGTATTGCGTGGCCTTCATTTTTTGTGTCTTTGACGACAGTCATCAACAAAGCCTGGCGCGGAAACCCTTCTTCCAGAAGCATCCTGCGTTTCAGCAGCGCATAATCTTCGCAATCGCCCTTAGCGTCTATCGGATAATCCCATTGATCGGTGACGCCCCAATGCTCCTTATCGGAAACCGCCTCGACGTGAGTGTTGACCCACTTGTTAACCCGTTCGATCTCTTTAATCGTCTTTGAGGTCGTAACGATGTCCAGCGGGACGAGAGCTGCTCCATTGCATTCGCCATCATAGCGCCGGCAGAAATCAACCCATCCGTAAGGCACGGTGGTTGCATCGCCAACGGTAGCGTAAGACGCTGTCAACAGGCGTGCCGCCGCGGCAGGTAGAGGCGCGAGGCAAGCCGCGGCGATACAGAATGAAACCACCCACGACGCGATGTTGCTTGAAGTCAGCGCCTCCCCTGAAACCCTACCGTTCATGTTTCCGACTCCAACATTTCGCGTAGGCAATCGTCGCAGCGAGATTTTGTCGCGCGCTTAAGTAGAAAGACTGGAATTTACCGTTTGGGGCGATCGAACGGCACCGAGTAACTTGTGCTTAACCCTTTTCCTAAAGGAATCGTTCCACCTTTAAGGATTTTTTCTTCGATCGCTCGCGGGTTGTTCGCGAAAGCTCCATTTAGCCCAGAGTGCGAAAAGCGCCGAACCCAATCCCGCCCAAATCGTTTCTAGTTCGTTAATGGCGGAGGCGCGCAGGGTCAATCGCAAGTCGGCGCTGTTCCGGACCATTAGTTGAAGCATCGTTAACGAGGTGGCGTTTTGCGCTCTGTCATAAACGTTGAACCACCCCCTTCAGGCGGCGAGTTGGTCCCGACCGAAACCATGAGCCTTTCGCCGGATGATCAGGTCGCTTTGCGACGAGCGATCCGCGAACTGGAGACTTCCAGTCTCGCCATGCGCCTTACTTCCGTCATCGGGCGTCAGATCGGCATGGTTGGGGTGATCGTTCCGACTCAAGTCTCGGCCGCCATAACCAAGACGGCGGAGGCCGCTATCAAGAGCGCGATGCGCATGGCGTTGCGCAGCCTGGCGGGCAAGCCCGTTCGCGATCGGCGCCGTTTGCATAAGTCGGTCGCCGTGTTCGCCGGAGCGGCCGGCGGCGCTTTTGGTTTTGCCGCCCTGCCGATCGAACTACCCTTTACGACCACGATCATGTTGCGATCCATCGCCGACATCGCCCAGGGCGAGGGCGAGGATTTATCGCGGCCTGACGCGGCCCTGGCCTGCCTCGAGGTTTTTGCGCTCGGTGGCGCAACCAACGCCGCTGGCGCGGTTCGGACAGGAGATTTTCTCGAAACCGGCTATTTCGCGGTGCGCGGCCTTCTGGCGAAATCAGTGAGCGAAGCCGCCCGCTATCTTTTCGATCGCGGTCTTGCCGAAGAAGCCGCTCCGATCATGGTGCGTTTGATTGCCCAAATCAGCTCTCGTTTTGGTCTGGTCGTCTCGCAAAAGCTCGCGGCGCAAAGCATCCCGGTGATCGGCGGGGCCTGCGGCGCGGCGATCAATTACGCATTCGTCGACCATTTCCAGACTTTGGCGCGCGGCCATTTCACGGTTCGTCGCCTCGAACGCTTTTATGGCGTCGCCGTGGTGCGGGCCGAATATGACCGATTGGCGGCGCAAGCCTGAAAAGGCGGAACTCTCCTTGCCCTAGGATGCAACATTGCGGTATTATTGTGGCGTCGTTCGAACAAAGCGCGGATTTCGAAACAGCGCGCTGGGGGCCTGTCATGAAATGTCGTTCGGACTTGATGCTTGGCTTCGCGCGTCATGTCAGCGTTGCGGCGGCGGCGTGCGTCGCCCTGACTTTCCCCCTTAGTGCGGCCAACGCCGGGTTTTTCGACTTCCTTTTTCCGCAGCTTGCTCCTCAGCCGGCTCCCGCCTACCCGCGCCCATTTATGCCGCGTGGGTTTGGCTACCATAAACACAAGCCAAGGCCAGTCGCGCTGCATCGCAAAACCGATGTGGCGAAAGCCCACCCTTCCGCGCCTCATTTGGGCCTGGACTTCATGGACGACGACAGTCTGCATAATGGCGATGCTGTGATGACGGAGAATGGCATCCGAATCTTCACCGGCTTTTCCAGCAGCAGCCATCACAATGCTGATGATTTCGCCAAACTGTCCGAGATCAAGGGGATATCCAACCGCCAGCGCGCAGCCCTCGTCGCGCTCGACGCGCATCTTTCGGCGACGGGCGAGCCGAAAGCTAACGCGGATGACGTCGTCATCGGCCGGTCTGTCGCCGACCCCGCCATTTCTGAGGGATCGATCATCACCGATCCCAAAGGCCGCCACATCCGCTACGTCGGCCCGTAATCCGTCCAGTTCTGGAGCGCGTCAGGAATGACGCGCATTCTGGACCCGCGCCTATTCCCGCTCGTCGCCATCTGCCAAGCCCTCGTCCGATAGGGCGCGCAGCACATCCGCCGCGATGGATCGCGTGATGCGACTTTGGCGCGACAGCGCCTCGCGATCGAGCGCATCGATGAAGCAGCGCGCCGCATCGAGCGAACGATCGAGGCGCAAGGCCGCGTAGTCCACGACATTGATATCGACGACGAGTTGGCGGTCAATCAGAAGCTTGACCAAAACCGCGCGCATCAGGGCATCATCCGGCGCGCCGATCTCGACCCGGGGCGCAAGGCGAAGCCGCGACAAGAGATCGGCGGTCGTCAGCCCCCAGACATCTGGCGGCCGCCGCGCGGTGAGAACGAGCGTCGCTCGTCGCTCGCGCATTAGATTGATGAGGTGGAAAAGCTGCGTCTGCGCATCGCCGATCGCCTCGACATCTTCGAGAAGGAGCGGCCCGGCGCCCGCCAGAGCCTCGATGTCCGCGCCGAAGAGCGACGCGGCGGACATGACGCCTGCCTTCGCCCTCGCGGCCCAGATCGCGCCAAGATGGCTTTTGCCCGAACCGGGCGGCCCCAGAATGAGCAGAACCTGATCCGGCCATGCCGGCCAAAGCTCGATCATCGCATAGGCCTGTTCATTCGAGTCGGAGACGAAGAAATCCTCGGCCCCATAGCCCGGCGGGTGAGCCAGCTCCAAGGTCAATTGATGGGCGGACGACGCATCGCCGGAACGCTGGCCCGCCATTTCAGCGCCGCTCATCGGTGGGAATCGCCGCAGCTTCGATCAGTATTTTCGAACCCGGCTGACCTAATTCCGAGTAAAAATGGCTTTCGCGATAGCGCCTGACGGCGAATCGCAAAAGCACGCCCGCGGCAGCGGCGAGCGGAACGGCGGCGATGAGCCCTGTGAAGCCAAACAGACTGCCAAACGCCAGCAGCGCGAAAATGAGCCAGACCGGGTGCAGCCCGACCGATCCGCCGACGAGCTTTGGCGACAATACATTGCCTTCCAGAAATTGGCCGCTGAGGACGACGCCGAGCGCGAGAGCCAGCAACCTCCATTCCGGCCAGCCCTGCACGATCGCGACCGTCGCCGACAGGACGAGCGCGGTCAGCGATCCGACATAGGGAATAAAGCTGAGCAGGCCGCCCGAAATGCCGATCAGAAGCCCAAAATTGAGCCCGATCAGCGACAGCCCCGCGCCATACCAGATGCCAAGAAACAGGCAAACGAGCGATTGGCCGCGCAAAAACCCAGCCAGGGCGGCATCGATTTCGCGCGCAAGCTCCCGCACGGTCTGGCGATAACGCAGCGGAACGAGGCCATCGATCGTCGCGATCATCTTTCGCCAGTCGAGCAGCATGTAAAAGGCGACGACGGGCGTCACGACGAGCAAAGACAGCACGCCGATCAACGCCGCCCCGCTGGTCCAGACCGACTTCAGGAAAGTTCCCGCCCATTGCGCCGCCTGATTGACGAGTTCGCTGGTGGAATTGCGCAGATCCGCCGACGCGTCTTTGCCGAAACCAAACCTTTCCAGAAGCGTGGCGCCATTGTCTTGCGGCAGTCGCTCGCTCAGTTTCGTGACCAATTCCTCGATTTTGACGACATAGGCCGGCAGGGCCTGGATGAAACTGGCGAGCTGGTGCCAAAGAATTGGGATCACCAGAATGACGATCAAGGCAAGAATGAGAATGAAGGCCGCCATGATGAGCAGCGTCGCCCCGAGCCTGTTGAGCCCCAGATGCTCAAGTCGGTCGGCGACTGGGTTCAGCAAATAGCACAGCGCCACAGCGGCGGCGAAAGGCAAAAGCACGCCGCTCACCAGCCAAAGCGCGAGGACAAGCAAGAGAAGCGCGCCGATCCAGAAGACGATCTGCCACTCAAGCCGCATCTTTGTCGTTTCCCTCTTTATCGGGCGCTTCGTCGCAACGCGGGATCGATGGCCGAGCCCCGAACAGGTTTGCGCGGCGACGCCGATCCGGTTCGGCTTTTCATAGCAAATCCCAAGCGGAAAAGCGCCGAAGCATTATGCTGAAACGTTGCGGGCTTTTCAGAAGAGATCATGCCGGATGAAATCATGCCAGATGAGATCGCGCATTGAAATCAAACGCTCATGTGCCGCAGCCACTCGCCGAAATAGGCCCCGATCGACGCCAGCGCCAGCCCGGCGACGACGTAAAGCGAAATCTCGAACCATGTCCCCATCGGAAAATCGAAGGCTTTGACGCAGAGAACGAGGCCCGCGAAAATAATTTGCACCAAAGTGTTCAGCTTCGATATCAACAGCGGCCTGACCTCCAGCGGCTTGTCCAGAAACCACGACATCATGAAGGCGGCAACGATCACCATGTCGCGCGCGACGACGATGATGGCGATCGTCGCCGGCAGAACCCCGACGATGGCCAGCGCCACATAAATGGAGACGAGCAACGCCTTGTCGGCCAAAGGGTCGAGATAAGCGCCAAGCTGCGTGCGAAGATCGAAGGTTTTCGCGATCCAGCCGTCGAGACCGTCGGATATCCCGGCGATGATGAAGCAGACGCAGGCCTCTTTCCAGCGTTGCGAGGCGATCAACGCGATAATGACCGGGACGAGCGCAAGACGCCCCAGCGTGATCAGATTCGGAAGACTGCCATATTGGGAGAAATTCATTCCATTTTGATGGGGTTACTGCGTCCGAGGCCTCCGAATCACGTCAAATTAGCATGGGCGAGGCCTAATCCATAGCTGGCGGGTTCGCCTTGGTCGGTCGTCCAGGCGGCCAAAGCCGGGAAGTTTGCGAAGCGCTGGCCTTGCTCGTTGCATGCCGCGAAATCGGAGGCGCAGGGCGAAACAGCAGGACAAAAACTGACGTCGATGCTGCGATCCGGCCGCAGATCTTGCTTTGCCGCGCGAGAGGCGCTAGCCCTGGCGTCTTATTGCTGGGACAAACATGACCGAAAAGAGCAGCCTCACCTACGCCGATGCGGGCGTTGACATCGACGTCAGCAACGCCTTGGTCGAAAGCATCAAGCCGCTTGTGCGCGCGACGCGGCGGCGCGGAGCCGACGCCGAAATCGGCGGCTTTGGCGGATTATTCGACCTCAAAGCGGCGGGTTTCGTCGATCCCATTCTCGTCGCCGCCAATGATGGGGTCGGAACCAAAGTCAGGATTGCCGTCGAGACCGGCATTCACGATACGATCGGCATCGATCTCGTCGCCATGTGCGTCAACGATCTCATCGTGCAAGGCGCCGAGCCGCTGTTTTTCCTCGATTATTACGCCAGCGGCAAGTTGGACGGCGCCGTGGCCGCCACGGTCGTCAAAGGCATTGCGCGAGGCTGCATCGAGGCCGGCGCGGCCTTGATCGGCGGCGAAACCGCCCAAATGCCGGGCCTTTATGCCGGCGCCGATTATGATCTCGCCGGCTTTGCCGTCGGCGCCGTAGAGCGCGACAAAGTGCTGCCGCGAGCCGACGTCATCGAGGGCGATCGCCTGATTGGATTGCGATCCTCCGGCGTGCATTCGAACGGATTTTCGCTGGTCCGCAAAATTGTCGAGATCAGCTCCCTCCACTGGGGCGCGGCGGCGCCCTTTACGCAAGGCAAGAGCCTTGGCGAGGCGCTAATGACGCCAACCCGGATTTACGTGAAGCCGGTTCTTGCCGTTCTGGCCGCGGGCGATGGCGTCAAAGCTTTGGCGCATGTCACCGGAGGCGGATTTCCCGAGAACGCGCCGCGCGTCTTGCCGCCGGACGTTTGCGCGGAAATCGATCTCTCCGCCATCCCAGTTCCATCTGTGTTCAGCTGGCTCGCCGCCACAGGCGGGGTCCGCGAGGCGGAGATGCTGCGCACATTCAATTGCGGCATCGGCATGATTCTGATCGCCAGCGCCGCGAGCGCCGACGCAGTCGTCAAAGTTCTGCGCGACGCCGGCGAAGAACCGGTGGCGCTTGGCCGCATCGTCAAAGGGAGCGAGGCCGAGCGAGTGAGCTATATTGGGCGGCTAGCCCTGTGACTTTCAGGCGCAAGCGCACGGCGGTTTTGATCTCCGGGCGCGGCTCCAACATGCAAGCCTTGGTCGAGCGCGCGCGGGTTCCGACTTTCCCCGCCGAAATCGCCCTCGTCCTATCAAACCGGCCGGAAGCGCAGGGGTTGGCGTTTGCGCGCGAAAACGGCATCGCCTGCGCCGCAGTCGATCATAAGATTCACGCCGGACGCGAAGATTTCGAGCGCTCGATGCAAGCTCTGCTCGAGCTGCATCGGATCGAGTATATCTGCCTCGCCGGCTTCATGCGCTTGCTGACCCCCTGGTTCATCGGCGAATGGCGAGGCCGGATGCTGAACATCCACCCGGCTCTCCTTCCCGCCTATCGGGGTCTTGATACTCATGCGCGCGCTTTGGCCGACGGAGTGAAAATTCACGGCTGCACAGTTCATTTCGTCGTTCCCGCCATGGACGAGGGACCAATCGTGGCGCAAGCCGCCGTGGCGGTGCAGGACGCCGACACCCCGGATTCGCTGGGGCGCCGCGTGTTGGAGCAGGAACATCTCATCTATCCCGCGGCGCTCGAACGCCTCGCCAGCGGCCTCCTGCACATCCAGGGGAACCGGGTCTTTTCGGACGAGCCGGCCATCGCGCTTTCCCCATTGCGCAATCCGCCTGCGTAAATTTCGCGGCTGCCGGTTCAGCCACCCAAGAACTTGACAAGATTTATGTACTAACAGAAATATAATCCGTGGTGCGGGTTCGATCCTTCGGGTTTTGTTCGCCGTGCGCAGGGCGTTGACCGAGGATCACAGCATGCGGCGCAGATATTTCCTAAAGAGCGTGGTCGGCGCCGCCGCCGCAAGCCTCCTTCCCATCGCGAACGCAGCCAGCGCGGCGGCGCTGACGGAAATCCGCATAGGCTACCAAAAGTCCGGCATATTTCCCGCCGTAAAGCGGCGCGGAACCTTGGAAGCCGCGTTCAAAGCGCAAAATATCGCCATCAAATGGATTGAGTTCGCCTTTGGGCCGCCGATCCTCGAAGGTATCGCCACGGGCAATGTGGACTTCGGCTACACCGGCGACGCGCCGCCGATCTTCGCTCAGGCGGCGGGCGCCAATCTGCTCTATGTCGCGGCGCTGCCTGATCATGCGGCGGAAGGGATCGTTGTTCACGAAGACTCAAGCATTCAAACCATCGCCGACCTGAAAGGCAAGAAGGTCGGCCTCGCGAAAGCATCGAGCGCCCATAACACCACGGCTGCGGCGCTCGAAAAGGCGGGTCTCTCATTTCGTGACATCAATCCGGTCTACCTGCCGCCCGCCGACGCGGTCGCCGCCTTCGCGCGCGGCAGCATCGACGCCTGGACGGTATGGGACCCCTACCTCGCCCTCGCCCAGAAAGGCAAGGTGCGCGTCATCGCCTATGATACTGACGTAGAACGACCAAATGGCTTCTTCCTCGCCGGCAAGAGTTTCACGCAATCGCATCCAGACCTCGTGACGCAACTCAACGACGCTTTCGCGCAGGAACTCGAATGGGCGCGCGGACATCGCGCGGAACTGGCGCAGGCGATCCACGAGGCGACCGGCGTCGATCTCGACGCGCTGCTCCAGGCGGAGCAGCGCTCGAGCCTGACAATCGTTCCGCTCAACGACGCCATCATCGCCAACCAGCAGACAGTCGCCGATCGCTTCTACAAGCTTGGGCTCATCCCGAACCAGCTCACTGTGCGTGACATCGTCTGGAATTGGACTCCGAGTTTGAAAGCCGGCTGACCATGAGCTATCCGCCTTCCTCCCTCGAGGCAGCCCGTCCGCTTTTTCTGTCCCGAAAGAGCGCGCAGCTTTTTGCGCGCTTGCGCCGTTCCAACGCGTTGGCCTGGGCGCTTCCCGCGTTGCTTCTCGCGTTCTGGCAGGCGAGCGCTTCATTGGGCTTTCTGGCGAATAATATTCTGCCGGCTCCGGCGGCGGTGGTGTTGGCCGGATGGAAGCTCGCGGTCTCGGGAGAGCTCGCCAAAAACGTCGGAATCAGTTTTTTGCGCGCGATGGCGGGCCTTGTCGTTGGCGGCGGGATTGGATTCGCCTTCGGGCTCGCCAACGGTCTATCAAGACTAAGCGAAAAACTTACCGACACGACATTGCAGATGGCGCGCAACATTCCCCATCTGGCGCTGATCCCTCTGGTCATCCTGTGGTTTGGCATCGAGGAGCAAGCCAAGCTGTTCCTCGTCGCCCTTGGGGTATTTTTCCCGATTTATATCAATACGCTGCACGGCATACGCAATGTTGACCCTCAACTCGTGGAAATGGGCCGCAACTATGGCCTGACGACGCCCGCGCTGCTGCGCCGAGTCATTTTTCCCGGCGCCCTGCCCTCGATCCTCGTTGGCCTCCGTTATGGTCTGGGCATCATGTGGCTAACCTTGATCGTCGCCGAAACCATCGCCGCGCAATCTGGCATCGGCTATATGGCGATGCAGGCGCGCGAGTTCATGCAGACCGATATCGTCGTCTTTTCGATCCTGATCTATGCGGCGCTGGGCAAGCTCGCGGATTCGACGGCTCGCCTCATTGAAACGAGATGCCTCGCCTGGCACCCGGCTTTCCAGGACTGAGATCGCTTTGTCATCGCCTATCCTCTCTCCAGATCGCGCGATAGCGGCCGAAGGATCCTTTGGCGGAGCGTCGTTGACCGTTCGCGGCCTTGGTAAAAGCTTTGGCGCGACGCAAGTCCTGCGCAGCCTCGATCTCGATGTGCCGGCCGGTCAATTCATCGCCATCGTCGGGCGCAGCGGCAGCGGCAAGAGCACTTTGCTTCGCCTCATCGCCGGCCTCGACGAGCCGAGCGAAGGGCGGTTGCGCTTTGATGACGGGTCTGCGGCAGATACCAGCCAAAGCCTCGTGCGCGTCATGTTTCAAGAGCCGCGGCTGCTGCCTTGGGCGCGCATCGCGGCCAATGTCGAGATTGGGCTTGGCGCGGCCAGCAGCTCGCCGCAGACGCGTCAACGTGTGCTTGAAACGCTTAAGGCCGTTGGCCTCGCAGAGCGCGCGGACGAGTGGCCTTCGGTGCTGTCCGGCGGCCAAAAACAACGCGTGGCGCTGGCCCGCGCGCTGATCAGCCGGCCGCGCCTGCTGGCTTTCGATGAACCGCTTGGCGCGCTCGACGCGCTGACGCGGATCGAGATGCAGCGTCTTTTGGAGCGGATCTGGCTGCGCGACAGTTTCACCGCCATCCTCGTCACGCATGACGTGATGGAGGCTCTGACTCTGGCGGATCGCGTTTTGATGATCGAGGACGGCCGCATCTCGCTCGACCTTATCGTAGATCTGCCGCGCCCGCGTCGGCGCGGATCGGCGGAGCTGGCGAAGCTCGAGGAAAGCATCCTCGACCGGCTGCTTGGCGAGTAGTTTCTGCCCGATCTTGTTACCTGAGAGGCCGCGTTAAGAAGCGGAGTTTCAGGTGAAGACCAAAGCGTTACAGATATATCTTCGCGTATCCGTTCAGAATTGTCGCGGCGCAAATATGCGCCGCGTCCAAGCGAGTTCCTTAACCGACGATTTCGTTGCCGGAAAACCATTGCGCGATCTCGATCGCCGCGGTCTCCGACGCATCGGAGCCGTGTCCCGAATTCTCGCCCACCGAAAGCGCGAATTCCTTGCGGATCGTGCCGGGAGCGGCTTTGGCGGGGTCCGTCGCCCCCAGCACATCGCGATATTTCTTAATGGCGTCTTCGCCTTCAAGCACCTGCACGACGACGGGGCCGCTGATCATCGTCTCGACGAGCTCGCCGAAGAACGGACGCGCGCTGTGCACGGCATAAAAAGTTTCAGCCTGGGCGCGCGTGATGCGAACCCGCTTTTGCGCAACAATGCGCAGGCCAGCCTTCTCGATCAGGGCGTTGATCGCGCCGGTGAGATTGCGCCGCGTTGCGTCCGGCTTGAGAATTGAGAAAGTGCGTTCGATCGCCATGGCGCGGTCATCCTTCAATGCGAAATTGCTAGAGGTGCGCCGCTTATAGAGGCCTCGACGCGGGCGGGCAAGCCGCCGCGACGCTCACGCCTCAATCCCTTAATGTAGAGCGCCGATTGCTTCCTTGAACAGGCTTGATATTGCTATGCTATGAATTTGCGCGATCTTCGTTACATCATCAAAGTTGCCGATCTCAAACATTTCGGCCGCGCCGCTACGGCGTGCCACGTGAGCCAGCCGACCCTCAGCGGACAGATTCTGAAATTGGAGGAAGAACTCGGCGTCGCGATTTTCGAGCGGGTCGGGAAATCCCTGACGACGACCGCTGCGGGCGAAATGATTTTGGCTCACGCGCGACGCGCGGTGGCGGCGGCCGATGATATCCTTATCTGCGCCAAGGCGAGTCGCGATCCCATGCTCGGGCCGCTGCGCGTTGGCGTCATTCCGACGCTAGCGCCCTATCTCATGCCATTCGTTCTGCCAGAGGCGCGGCGCGCGATGCCGCTGACGCCGCTGGCCCTGGTCGAGGATCTGACCGACCGGCTGATCGAACCCGTGCTGCAAGGCCAGCTCGACGCCGCCATCATCGCCTCAGACCCGGAAAACGATGCGCTCGACATTGCGCCGCTGTTCGACGAACCGTTTTTTCTGGTTCTGCCGAACGATCATCCCTTGCGCGAGGTTGCTGTCGTCGATGCCGACGAAATCGATCCGCATCAGCTTCTGCTGCTGGCCGACGGGCATTGCCTGCGCGATCAGGCGCTCGAATTATGCCAGCATGCCAATCTGCGCGAAGACGGCATGGCCGATATGCGCGCGACGAGTCTCCAAACTTTGCTGCATATGGCCGCCGCCGGTTATGGAATCACCTTGATGCCGGGCCTGGCGCTTCTCGATGAGCATCCGTTGCCGGGCGACCTGATCTCGCGCCGGCTGCGCGGGCCACATACGTCGCGATTGATTCGCATGATTTCGCGGCCGACTCATCCGCGCCGCGCGGCGATCGAAGCGTTGACGAAACTCATCCGAGCGTGCATTCCGGAGGCTCTGCACAAGCCTCCGGGATGATCCTATTTTTTTAAGCGAGGGCGGGGAGCGCCGCCGCCTCAAGCGCGACGGCCGTCGACTGCACGATGGCGGCAAAACGCACCGCCGTCTGAATGGCTTCCTCGGTGACGCCAGCCTCCATCAAGACCTTTTCATGCGCATCAATGCAGGCGCCGCAGCCGTTAATGGCTGACACCGCCAGGCACCAAAGCTCGAAATCGACCTTTGGGACGCCGGGATTGCCGATCACCGACATGCGGAGTTTGGCCGGCAGCGTCCGGTATGTCGGATTCGAGGTTAGATGAACAAAGCGATAATAGACATTGTTCATCGCCATGATGGTCGCCGCCGCGCGCGCAGCGTCGCGGGCTTCCGGCGAGAGATGCGGCGTCGCCTCGCGATCGAAGGCCTCGACGACTTCGGCGTTCCGCGTGGCGAGCGCGCAGGCGAGAAGCAGGCCATATTTGGCCTGTGTTCCCAGACTCTCGTCATTGGCGAGCGAGCCGAGGTTCAGCCGCACATCCTTGGCGAAATCGGGCAGCTTGGCTTTCAAACTATCGATCGACATGGAGAACTCACGCGGCCTTGAGGACGTCGCCGCCAACTTCACGGTTGCAGGGGCACAATTCATCCGTCTGCAAGGCGTCGAGAACGCGCAGCGTATCTTTCGGAGCGCGGCCGACGTTGAGATTGTTGGCATAGATGTGCTGAATGACGTTGTCCGGGTCGACGATGAACGTATAGCGATAAGCGACCCCATCGGGGGACCTAACGCCAAGACCATCGATCAGGGAGCCGTTGGTGTCGCCAAACTGCCAGATCGGAAGCTTGGCGAGATCCTTGTGGTCGCGGCGCCAAGCGAGCTTGACGAATTCATTGTCGGTCGAGCCGCCAAGCACGACGGCGTCGCGATCCTCGAATTCGCTGCTCAGCCGGGCGAATTCGGCGATCTCGGTCGGGCAAACGAAGGTGAAATCTTTGGGATAGAAGAAAATGACCTTCCACTTGCCAGGAAAGCTATTTTCGGTGAGCGTCTCGAAAGCGCTTACGCCGTTTTCTTCATGATGCTCGAAGCCGGGCTTGACGCCGGTGACAGAGAAGCTCGGGATTTTCGATCCAATTCCAGCCATTTATACTCTCCTTTAACAGCCTATCCGACTGAGATCCAAGAAATACAAAGACATATGCCGGATATCTAATTGATTATATAGATCGAAACCATAGCCTATGCCTATGATTGAGGCTTAGGCGGCAAAACAGTACCATCGACGGCCTCGCGTTTGAGGGTCGATACTATGGAAACGCACAATGTCCACAATATGCCTCTGCTAGAATTGCGCAAAGCGGACGGGTTAGAATTCTTCTAACTGATGTGATCAGCGTACGCGCTGAGCTTCCCTTGCTCCACGCGGCATTGCGTCGCGGCATAAGAATGGTGCGGGGCACAATCGGCTTGATTTTCTGCCGTTTCCGAGCGCGGCGTCTCTTGCAATGCAGCACAAGGCAAGCGACAAGCCCTCATGCTCCATATCAACGATATTACGATCAGGCTCGGGCCCCGGGTCCTTTTCGACAAAGCTACGGCCGCCCTGCCGGACAATTCGCGGGTCGGCTTCGTCGGACGCAATGGCGCCGGCAAGACGACGCTCTTCCGCATAATCTCCGGCGAGCTTGCGCCTGAATCGGGCACGGTCTCCTACCCGCGCCAGATGCGCCTTGGCCGCGTCGAGCAGGAGGCGCCGGGCGGACCTCAAAAATTGATCGATTTCGTTCTTGAGGCGGACCTTGAGCGGGCCGCGCTGATCCGGGAGAGCGAGACCGCAACCGACCCCGCCCGCATCGCTGACATTCAGATGCGGCTGGTTGACATCGGCGCGCACGCCGCGCCCTCGCGCGCCGCAGGCATCCTATCCGGTCTTGGCTTTGACGAGGCGGCGCAGAACCGGTCGCTCTCGGAATTTTCCGGCGGTTGGCGAATGCGCGTCGCGCTTGCTGCGGTGCTGTTTTCCGGGCCCGACCTGCTTCTGCTCGATGAGCCAACCAACTATCTCGATCTCGAGGGCACGCTGTGGCTGATTGATTATTTGCAGCGCTATCCGGCGACCATCTTCGTCATTAGCCATGATCGCGATCTGCTCGATGCGGTCTCCGATCACATCCTGCATCTTGATCAGTCCAAGCTCACCCTTTGGCGCGGCAATTATTCCAGCTTTGAGCGGCAGCGACGCGAGCAGCAAGCCATATTGGTGAAGCACAAGAAAAAGCAGGACGATCAGCGCAAGCACCTGCAGTCATTCGTCGACCGTTTCCGCGCCAAAGCGACAAAAGCGGCGCAAGCGCAGTCGCGCCTCAAAATGCTCGCCAAGATGGAGCCCATCTCCGCCATCGTCGACGGCCACATCCTGCCGTTCCATCTGCCCTCGCCCGCCAAGCCCCTGAGCCCGCCGATCGTCGCGATGGACGACGCGAGCATCGGCTATGGCGAGAAGCCGGTGTTGAAGCGGCTCTCGCTGAATATTTCGGACGATGATCGCATCGGTCTCCTCGGCTCGAACGGCAATGGCAAATCGACCTTCGCCAAACTGGTCGCCGGACGCCTCACGGCGCAGGGGGGCGCGGTGCGGCGATCTTCAAAGATGGAAGTGGGATTTTTCGCCCAACATCAAGTCGACGATCTCGACGAAAAAGCGACGCCCTACCAATGCGTCGCGGAACTCATGCGCGATGCGAACGAAGCGAAGATCCGGGGCAAATGCGCCCAGTTCGGCTTCCCAAATATAAAAGCCGACACAAGAATCGCGCAATTATCGGGCGGCGAAAAAGCGCGCCTGCTCATGGGGCTTGCGAGCTTCCACGGCCCTCATCTCATGATTCTCGACGAGCCGACGAACCATCTCGACATCGACAGCAGGGCCGCATTGATCGAGGCCATCGATGAATATGAAGGCGCGATCATTCTTGTCTCGCACGACCGGCATTTGCTGGAGGCTTGCGCCGACCGTCTTTGGCTTGTCGAGGACGGCACGGTCAAGGCCTTCGAAGGCGATATGGATGATTACAAAAAATACGTTCTCGATCACGCCGGCGGCGGCAACGGCAAGGCGGCCAAAAAAGACCGCGCCGTCGAGGCCGAGCGCGCGGCGGCGCGCGAGAACGGCCAAGGACGCAAGGACTCCGCGCCTCTGAAGAAGCGGATCTGGGCGATCGAGGAAAAGATGCGCAAGTTCCAGGATCTGGTCGAGCGCATCGACAAGGCTCTCGCCAATCCCGCGACTTTCGCCAAGGATCAGGCGAAAGCCGCCCAGCTCTCCGCGCAGCGCGGCGAATTGGAGAAGGCGCTGACTCTGGCTGAGGAAGAATGGCTGGAGCTGACCAGTCAGGCCGAGGCGCAAGCCGGTTGAATTAATGCAAAGTGACGGTATGCGGAACGCAAGGCGCAACCGTCAGTTTCGACAAACGCGCGACCGGCGTCAGCAGGAAATTTCTTGCCTCGAGAGCCTGGGCGAGCGACCGGCTGGCGTTCAACAGGGCGGGAGCTTCGTTTATTCCAAGCATCTCCACTGCGGCCAAGAACTCCCTTTCGGCATCGCTCCGCTGGGACGCCGTCACGAGCTTCAACACGCAATACTCATCGTGACACAGGCAGCGGCAAACATCGGGGCGCCAACCAATCGCGCGTTGCGTCCGCTGGTTCAAAATCCGCGTAAAAAGATGAAATTCGCTATAAAGCGCCTTTGCGGATTCTGGCGGGAGGAAGCGCAATAGAGCATCCCAGGCGCAATCCCAAAAGAACATGTCTCGCGTCGCGTATCCCGCCATCCAATGACGATATTGGGCGAAAAACAGGTGCTCCGCGGGCGCGTCGGCATGAATGGCGGCGATATCCGGTGCGGGTCTTTGGTGCTCGGCCATGTGAGCTTCCGTTTGTCGGCGCTGACGAAGAGTTGTGGTTCAGGCGGCCTTTGAGCGGCGCAGGGTCGCCGCCGCCTCGTCCGTTTTACGGCTCGCGAGATAAGAGTCGACGAACTCCTCCGCCTTGACGCGCAAGCATTCGTCGACGCATAGGCCATGATAATAATATTGCAGCGCAAGAAAGCAGTGGTGGACCAATTCATCGGACTTCATCGCCCAATGACCGAAGCCATCTTCAATCGCCTGATTCAATATTTTATTTATTCTAAATCTTTCTATTCTAATGTCACACATACTATCCTCCTCGTTCTCAGGACGGATAACTATTTAAAATGACAATGGCGTTGTTTGCAAGAAAGATGTTTTATATCTATAATAATTTAAAGAATGCGCTTAGCCTCGGTGCAAATATAGTTGTGTACATCTGGAGACTTTGCAAGACTAAAATCAATAAATAAATGGAAACTATACTAGGCAGTAGTGACGAATTACCTGAGCATGATAGCAATAGCGGCGAGCAATACGAAGCCTCGGTAGTTTGCGAGGAGCTTGTCGTATCGGGTTGCGACGCGCCGGAACTGCTTCAGTTTATTGAAGAAACGCTCGACGAGATTGCGCTCCTTGTAGAGCGCCTTGTCGTAGGGGAGCGGCGCGCGGCGATTGGATTTTGATGGGATCACCGGCTCAGCCTCACGCATAAGAACAGCCTTGCGCAAGTGATTGGCGTCATAACCTTTATCGGCGATGATCGCATCGGCCGCAAAGCCTTCGATCAGGGCGTGCGCTTTTGTGATGTCGTTGCGCTGCCCAGGTCCGAGAAGGAGCCGAACGGGGTTGCCGAGCGCGTCTGTCGCGGCGTGGATTTTGGTGCTCAAACCACCGCGAGAGCGGCCCAGGCCTTGGGCATCCGCCCCCCTTTGGCGATCCTTGCGCCGGCCGCGTGCTGATGGGCGCGCACGATTGTTGAGTCGATCATCAGCCATTCGAGATCGGCCTCGGCGGTGAATGCCTCAAGAAATCCGTCCAAGGCGCCGCGCTCGATCCAGCGATAGTAGCGGCGTTTCACCGCCTGATGGTCGCCGAAGCGTTCGGGCAGATCGCGCCAGCGGCCGCCCGAGCGGGCCATCCATAACAGCGCGTCGACGAAGCGTCGATTGTCGCAGCGCGGCACGCGCTGGCCGGCTCTTCCGCCTGGCACAAGATCACAAAGCCGCTCCCATTGATCGTCTCGCAGCGCATCGACATCCCGAATCATCAAGGCTGATCTCCAAAAATCAGCCTTGAATCATGGAAAGATCCTCGCGAGAATCCCCCAAACGCCGAATTCGTCACCACGGCCTAAGACTACAAGTCGCCTCGGGCGGAAAAAGACCCGGTCGCCGCCGAGGCGACCCATAAAAAAACCAGACAGTTGTAACTGTCTGGTTCCGATTCTGACGGGTGGGCGCAGAAACCCATACCGTGGAGATGCAATTTCTAAGCCCGCGCTCCCAACTCGGGTCGGCGCGGCGCGCGAAGTTTCAACGCGAGTAAAACTCGATCACCAGATTGGGCTCCATGATGACCGGATAGGGCACATCCGCCGGCGCAGGAATCCGAGTGATTTTGGCGGTCATCTTGTTATGATCCACCTCATAATAATCAGGCACATCGCGCTCGGCGAGATTTTTAGCCTCGAGGACGAGGATCATTTCGCGCGAGGATTCCTTCACCTCGATCACGTCGCCGACCTTCACCAGGTAGGACGCGATATTGACGCGTTTGCCGTTGACCTTGACATGGCCGTGGTTGATGAATTGGCGCGAGGCGAAAACCGTCGGCACGAACTTGGCGCGATAGACGACAGCATCGAGGCGACGCTCCAAAAGCCCGATCAGATGGGCGCCGGAATCGCCCCTCAAGCGAATGGCTTCGGCGTAATATTTACGGAACTGCCTTTCCGAAATATTGCCGTAATAGCCTTTCAGCTTCTGCTTGGCCTTGAGCTGCGTGCCGTAATCGGAGAGCTTGCCTTTGCGCCGCTGACCATGTTGGCCGGGCCCATATTCGCGCCGGTTGACCGGACTCTTCGGACGGCCCCAGATATTCTGGCCTAGGCGGCGGTCGATTTTATACTTGGCTTCCAAGCGTTTTGTCATCGCGTATCCTCTAAAAAATTGCGCGGGGAAGAGGACGCGGAAGCAAGGCGCCGACGCCTGGAGGCGTAGCGCTCGCGCAAAACCGCGTCCTCCCGCCAGCTTTGGGGGGAGGAACGCGCCCTCCTCTGCCCAGCCCCAAATGGGGCCGAGCCGACAGGCGCCAACTTCAACAAAAAGCCGTCAATGGCGTAAAGCCATAGCGACCCGATGTCTTAGGAAGGAGGCGCCGCGGGTGCGTTTTCGACGGAACTAACCCGTCGCAAGAATCCGCCGCGCCCAAGGGACGCAGCAAGAGGGCTTGGTTAGAGGAGTTTCGGCGACGGGTCAAGCTACCGGCGCTCCGGAGAGCCGCAAGCCTCAGGCCGTTGCGACTTGTCGGCCGCGCTCGTCAATGATGCGCTCGCCGTCCTCTCCAAAGAACTCGCCTTGCTGCGGCGGCAAGAGTTCAAGCACAAGCTCGGCCGGACGGCATAGTCTTACGCCCTTCGGACTGACCACAATCGGCCGATTGAGCAGGATCGGATGCGCTTCGATGGCGTCCAGCAGGGCGTCATCGGACAGAGCCGGGTCATCAAGGCCACGATCGCGGAAAACCGCTTCCTTGCTGCGCAAAAGATGGCGCAGCGGCTCCCCCGTGCGCGTCGCGAGCTGGCGCAGCATCAGCCGCGTCGGCGGAGTCTTGAGATATTCGATGATATGCGGCTCGACGCCCGCGTTGCGAATAAGGCCAAGGGTGGTTCGCGACGTGCGGCAGGCGACGTTATGATAGATGATCACGTCCATGGTCGTTCCCTTATGAGCCTTGTGAGCCAATCGCGGGCTCTGTTATTTCCCCGTCACGAGCACGATTTTGCCAAGATGGGAAGATGATTCCATCATTTCATGCGCCTGCCTCGCATCCTCCAACGGGAAAGTGGCGTGGATGATCGGTTTTACTGCGCCGCTATCAAGCAACGGCCAGACTTTTTCGCGCAAGGCCGCGGCGACCTCCGCTTTCTGCTCCACAGTTCGCGGCCGCAGGGTTGACCCGGTTACGGTCAGCCGGCGGACCATGATCCGCCGCAGATCGAAGTTTTCGATCTTGCCCGACTCTAGCACGGCAATCTGCACCAGCCGCCCCTCGACAGCTAGAATTGATATGTTTTTGGGAAAATAGGAACCAGCGACCATGTCGAGAATGACATCGACGCCACGCTTGCCGGTGAACCGCGCAATCTCTGCGACGAAGTCGTGGCTTTTGTAATTGATGGCGAGATCGGCGCCCAGCGTCCTGCAGAAAGCGCATTTGTCGTCCGAGCCAGCCGTGACGATTACGGTCGCGCCGAATTGTTTGGCAAGCTGAATCGCCGTCGAGCCGATCCCGCTCGAGCCTCCATGGACGAGCAAAGTCTCGCCCGCTTTGAGGGCCCCGCGCGTAAACACATTGTCGTGGACGGTGAAAAAGGTTTCTGGGACGCCAGCCGCTTCGATGACGCTCAGAGCTTTGGGAAGCGGCAAACACAGCAGCGCTTCGGCCAGGGCGTATTCGGCATAGCCGCCCGAGCCGACGAGCGCGCATATCTCGTCGCCCTCGCGCAGCGCGGTCACGCCCGCCCCTAACTCGATGACTCGCCCGGCGATCTCCAGTCCCGGAATGTCGGATTCGCCCGGCGGCGGCGGATATACGCCCGCGCGCTGCAAGCAATCTGGCCGGTTGACCCCGGCGGCGGCGACCTCAATCAATGCTTGGCCTCGACCAGGCCTCGGCATTTGCGCTTCCCCGATGCGGATGACCTCCGGTCCGCCTGGGCCATCAAAATAGACTTGACGCATTAAGGTCATGATTTTTCCTTCAAGGCGCGGCGACAATTCTCTTTACGATTATCGCCGGTAAACGCCGAGAAGCATATGCCGCGATCATTGGGGCTATGTCGCCTTGGCGAAGGTCGAACCACGGGTCGAATGGGTGCGAAGCACCGCAGCTTATCCCAGAATGTACGGTCTCGGCGGACGCCAGTGGAAACCATATGGGCGCGCGCTTTGAGCTGCGGGCTATTCTGATCGGATCGTGCCAAAAAGCCTACTAGAGCAAATCCGGCTTAAGACCGTCGAGAGATGCCTCCAGCGCCTCGCGCCGCAGCCCCTAAACTGACGAATTTGGCGTCCGTGTGGACCTCTCGACCAAGCCCGCCGCCGCCAACTCCTTCATATGGTGGGAGAACGTCGCTGGGCTGATCGCCATGCAATCGCGGACTGTTCCGCACGCCAAGATCACCCCGCACTCGCAGAGCTGCTTCAGGACCTCGTAGCGTCGTCGATCCGCAAGCGCCTTCGCGATCAGGTGAACCTGATCCTCCGGGAGCATATTCCGCATCGAGGGCGCCGTTTATCCAAACTCCGCACGGCGGAGAACGCTCGTCGCTTCTGTCCGCGCTCCTCCGCCGCTAAGCCATACCCGCCAGGCTAGCGTCCTTACCGCATGCCGCCCGAGACCAGCAGCGTCTCGCCGGTCAGCCAACCCGAGTCTTCCGAGGCCAAAAAGACTGCGATGGGCGCTATGTCTGTCGGCTGGCCTAGGCGCCCCAGCGGCGTCTGCGCGACCATCTGCTTTTCGAAATCGGTTCCCATAATCCCCAGCGTATGGACGCCCTCGGTCTCTACGCCGCCCGGATTGATCGAATTCACGCGGATCTTGCGCGGCCCCAGTTCTTTGGCGAGCACATGCGTCACAGCGTCAACCGCACTCTTGGTCGCGGTGTAGACGACCGTCTCCGGGAAATTTACCTGGCTCGCGGTCGAGCCGATGTTAATGACGCTGCCGCCCTCGGGGCCGAACTGCTTCACCGCCTCCTGCGTGGCCAGAATGAGCCCGAGGACATTGGTGTTGAATTGGCGATGGAACTCCTCTTCCGTAACCGCTTCGAGCGCCGCAAACTTATAGACGCCTGCGTTGTTTACCAATATGTCCAGGCGTCCAAACGCCTTCTTCGATTCCGCAAAGATCCGCAGCACATCGGCGGCCTTCGCAACATCGCCCTGCACCGCGATTGCTTTGCCGCCCTTACCCGCAATCTCGGCGACCACACGGTCAGCGCCTTCCTTACTAGAGGCGTAGTTCACCGCAACAGCAGCGCCCTCCGCCGCCAATGCTTTTGTAATGGCCGCTCCGATGCCCTTCGACGATCCCGTCACGACCGCGACTTTGCCTGCGAGTTTGTCCATGCTCTTGCCCCTTTGATCCGGTTTGATCCGGCGTCATTTCGAACGCTACTATAAGTGTCTAGTCTATCGCGTCAACGCTCGCTTCCCCTCGCGACGATATCGCCACCGTCCTGACGGCGGCATTATATCAACAAAACTTGCATCTAAATTTCGTTCAAATGCGCTAGCGTCGTGTGAGACTCCATTGTGCGGCGGCGAAGATCTGTCGCCTAAAGCCTCATCGCCTCACATTAGATTGACCATGCGCTCTATGGCGCGCTTCGAGGCGTCATCCAATCAGAAGAGTTTGCGTCTTCACCGAAGTTCGCTCTAGCCAATTAGCTCTGCTTTGGACGACCCAGTGCGCCAAGATATCGCCATACGCGACCTGTTTGTCCAAGCCGCCAAGGTCGATCGCCATGACAAGGTGAAGCGAGGCTTGAATTCACCTATTGTGTAATCGAGACCGCGAATGGCGGCGGGCGGCGATCGATGCGGCGGCTCCGACCACGCCCGCGATCCGGTAACATCCTCAACCGCCACAACGCGTTTATAATCGAATGTCAGCTTTATGATCGGTCCGAACAAGGCGCCCGGATACGGCTCCTCGCGGATATTTTGACGCCGACCTCAATCCGCCTGATGAGGATTCGCCGGAACGGCTGACCGACGCCCTCGTCATCTGGCAAAAAAAGCCGCGACATCGAACTGCGTTTCGCTCCTTCACTGCAAGCACGCAAGATAACAAAGACGGAAACCGTCTGGATTTCTTCATCCATCAGAGCCTCTATCTCATGCGTCCGCGCATTGCCGATAATGATCAGCCGGCAATAATCGCAAATGAAGCTCGTCAGCTCGAGATCGGCCAATACCTTGGGAAAGTTCTTGAAGATGGTCGACTCATTAGGATTGTCGACGTGCTGCTCGACCTCGCTCCTCGCCTTGCCGCGCAATTCGCGCATCAAGGTGTAGAGGACGCCGAGAACATCGAGGTAGTCGCGCTGGGTCGGTCCGCGGCCAAGGACCGCCTCTACGATGGCGCCGCCAGTATCCTTGATCGTCGTCAGCGAGTTCGCGATAATGAACGTTCCAAGCGAAACGCCGAGTATGATGATGAATTCATAGGGTTGAAAAATAACCGCTATATGCCCTCCCATCGCGGAAAATCCGCCAAGCATGCATCCGAGCGCGACGATCATGCCGATTAGAAACGCCAAGGCTCACCTCATGCCGCCGACAACCTGACGGAGATCTTTAGCTGGCGAGCCTTGCGTCAGGCTGAATTTTATAGCGCTGATTTAAACCGATGATGAATGCGCGCAACATTCGCCCCAGACCCCTTGCGTCCGTTGCTATCCGAGGGGATTGTCTGCATCTTCTCAATTTCGACCGGTCATTTACCCTCTTGAGGCGACTTCCCATGCGCGCGTTACGGATATTTTGCGTTTCAGCCTGGCTGATTGGCTCGGGCGCTGCGGCTTCCGCTCAGGTTGCGAGCTTTGATTGCGCCAAAGCGGAGAGTCCGACCGAAGCCGCCATCTGTCAGGCTCCGTCCCTCGGCGCCAAGGACGTCAAGCTGTCGGCCTATTACCAGATCCTCGAGACGGTCAATCCCGCGTTCGCCGGCATGGCCTACCGCGAGTTTCGCGACAATCTGCGTCATGATCAGGCGCAATGGATCGCGCAAACGCGCGACGCCTGCGAGGGGGACGCCAAATGTCTGGAGGAGGCTTACGACAAGCGCACTAGTACGCTGCTTGCGATGATCATGAAGGATCTTGGCGTCACTTACGGCCGCATGTGCGACGCCGACTGACCGGAAAGCAACCGATTCAATATCCTGTCGCAAGCGTCCCGCGCTGCCGGGAGTCGGCTGCCCCCATCAAGACGCCGTTAGCGCGCAAAATACTTTGCGCCGAACCCCAGGCGTCAAGCTGGACGACCTTGTGTCCCAGAACTTCGAGCAGGCGGATCGTGTCGATGGAGATACCGCGCTCTGCCTGCAATATGTCGGGCGCGCCCTGATGATGAACGCGCTCCGCCGCAGTCGCCTCCGCGGGATTCATGTGAAAATCGACGAGGTCGAGAATGATCTGCGTGACGATGGTGATGATCCGCGAGCCGCCCGCCGCCCCGGTGACGAGCTCCAGCTCGCCATCGCGAAACATCATGGTCGGGGCCATAGAGGAGAGCGGCCGCTTGCGGGACGCGGGGGCGTTGGCGACGCCGCCAAGAAGGCCGAAGGCATAGGGCGCGCCGGGTTTTGCCGAAAAATCATCGAGCTCATTGTTAAGCAGCACGCCGGTCCCTGCCGCGACGAGCCCGACGCCATAGGAGAAATTCAAAGTGTAAGTGTTGCCGACGGCATTGCCGTCGGCGTCGATAATAGAGAAATGCGTAGTCTGGTCGCTCTCATAAGGGATCGGGTCGGGCCGCTTGCTCTCGCTGGCGGGCGTCGCCTTCTCGGTCGAGATTTGCGCCCGCAGTAGCGCCGCGTAAGCTTTGGAAACGAGAGCGCGTAGCGGAACGGAAACCTGGTCGGGATCGCCAAGGTAGCGCGCGCGATCGGCGTAAGCGAGCTTCATCGCTTCGGCCAAAAGATGGATGGCGGCCGCTGAATTCGCGCCTTGGTCAGCCAGAGGAAAGCCTTCGAGCATATTGACAAGCTCGATGACATGGACCCCGCCGGATGATGGCGGCGGCATGGAGACGATTTCATGGCCGCGATAGAAGCCGCGCACCGGTTCGCGCTCGACTGCGCGATAGGATTTCATGTCCACCAAGGTCATGCGGCCGCCGGCGGCGCGGACGCTCGCGACAATTTTTTCGGCGACTTCGCCCTCATAGAAGGCGCGCTCGCCGTCGCGGCCGAACGCCTCGATCACTTTAGCCAGATCGGCTTGCCTCAACAGGTCGCGGCGGCCCAACGGCGTTCCGTCCGGATGCAGGAAGATCTCGGCGCTCGAGGGCCAACGTCCAAGCCTTTCGCGCGCTTGCGGCAATGAATCGGCGAGATCCTGCTGCACCTCTATGCCTTCGCGGGCAAGGCGCACGGCGGGTGCCGCCAGCGTTAACTTCCCCGAGCCATAACGGCGGAGGGCGAGAGAGAGCCCGGCGACGGTTCCCGGCACGCCAACCGCCAGGCCAGTGTCCTGTGATTTGACGGGGCTCGCTTCGCCGGATGCATCCAGAAAGACATCGCTTGGGGTATCGTTTGGAGCGGTCTCGCGATAGTCGATGGCGATGGTTTGCTTTGACTTGGCAAGATGCACCAGCATGAAACCGCCGCCGCCGAGGTTTCCCGCGCGGGGCAGCGTGACCGCCAGGGCCAATGCGACAGCAACCGCCGCATCCACCGCATTACCGCCGCGGCGCAAAATATCGACGCCGACTTTCGCCGCGGTTCCTTCCTGTGCGACCACCATTCCATGTTCCGCCAGCACAGGCAGAACTCGCCCAGCTTGCGACAGGATCGGCGCGGACTCAAGCTGCGGGAAGGAATCGGCGCGGCACGCGAATGGAGCAAAGAGACAAAGCAGCGCGAGGGCCATGGCGCGGCGGCTTCGAGCCGGAAGGGCGCCCCCCCAGTTTCACGAGGCGCGCTCATGGGCGGCGACGACCTCGAGAAAGATCGCGCCATAACGTTCGAGCTTGATCGGTCCGACGCCCGGTATGAGCCGCAACTCTTGCAGCGTCCGGGGAGGCTTTTTAGCGATCTCGATCAGGACGCTGTCTGGAAAGACAACGAACGCCGCATGGCTCTGCGCCCTGGCGATTTCAAGACGTTTGGCTTTTAGCGCCGCCATCAGGCTGTTCTGCGTCGCCGTAAGGCCCGCGCCTTTGGAGCGAGACGAAGCCTTGGCTTCAAAGCCGGTTGCGGCGACATATGGGTCATCCGCCTCAGCGCGCTGAATCTCTCCCAGAGCCTTCCTGACATCGGCGGCGCGGCCGCTCGGCAATGTGATCTCGCCGCGCAAAGTTAGATCGGCCTCGCCCGCGAGCACAGCCCTGCCCGACTCGGTAAATATCCAACGGTCGCGATCCTCTGGATCCTGCGCGATCAGATCCGCGGCGTGCAACTGGTAGAAAATGCTGCGCCACTCGCCCGGCTTAAACTCTTTGCCGACGCCGAAGGTCGGCAACAGGTCGTGGCCATGCCGCGTGATCGCCGCCGTCGCATTGCCGATAAGAATGTTGGCGAGATGGCCGGAGAAAAACCGCCCCGAGGTGCGATGGATCGCCGACATCACTTTCTGCGCCGCGATGACGCCATTGAAGAACGGCCATTTGCCATCGCAAATATCGCAATTGCCGCAAGGCTTCGAGGCTTCGCCGAAAGCCGCCAGAAGGGTCTGGCGGCGGCAGCGCGGCGTTTCGCATAAGGCGATCAGGGCGTGGAGCTTGCGCCGATCGACGCGCTTGCGCTCCGGCCCGGCGTCGCTGTCCGCGATCTGGCGCTCGCGCAACCTGACGTCGCCGTCGCTGAATAGGGTCAGCGCCTTGGCCGGCAGACCGGCGCGGCCGGCGCGGCCGATTTCCTGATAATAGGCCTCGACGCTTTGCGGCAGATCGGCGTGGCAAACGAAACGCACATTGGGTTTGTCGATCCCCATGCCGAACGCGATGGTCGCGACGATGACGACGCCGTCATTGCGCAAGAACCCGTCTTGATGCGCCGATCTAATCCCGGCGTCCAATCCGGCATGATAAGGCAGCGCCGCAATGCCGGCCGCGCTCAGCGACTGGCTGAGCTTTTCGACTCCCTTGCGGGAGGCGCAATAGACGATGCCGCTTTGGCCCTTATGGCTCGCGACCATCGCTTTGATCTGTTGCGCGACATCGCCCTTACGCCGCATGGAGAGATGAATGTTTGGCCGGTCGAAAGAGCGGACGAAAACGCGGGGCTCGGATGGAAACAGCTTGCGAATGATTTCCGCGCGGGTCGGCGCGTCGGCGGTTGCGGTGACTGCGATGAGCTGCATATCGCCGATCGCTTTGGCGACTTGCGCAAGGCCGAGATATTCGGGCCGAAAATCATGACCCCATTGTGAGACGCAATGAGCTTCGTCAATCGCGAGCGCGCTAGCTCCCGCCTCGCGCAACAGCGCTTGCGTATCCGGCCGCACTAGCCGCTCCGGCGCAACATAGACGAGGCGATAACGGCGTTGCCGAAGGCCCCGCTCAATCGCGGCGTTATCCGCTCCGGTGTTCGATGAATTCAAGGCGGCGGCGGCGACGCCGCGATTTTGCAATTGCTGCACCTGATCGCGCATCAAAGCGATCAACGGCGAGACGACGATGGTGAGGCCAGGGCGCACGATTGCCGGCAATTGATAGCACAGCGATTTACCGGAGCCTGTCGGCATCACCGCCAGAATATCTTCGCCGGCGAAAACCGCCTCGAGAACTTCTCTTTGGCCAGGACGAAATTCGGCGAAGCCGAACACCCGCTCGAGCGCGGCTTTGGCCTCGATCATTTCCGCATCGACGACGCCTTCAGATGCTCGGATCTTGGCGGTCATGCCGAAGCCACGCTGATCAACGCTTCGACTTCGGTTTTGGCCTTCGCGGCGGCGGCCGGCGTCAGCGCCAGACGCGGCGTCTCGATGCTTTTATCGGCGACCATGCGTCCAGGAGGCCGCGACAAAATAATGATGCGATCGGCAAGCGCAATCGCCTCCTCCACGTCATGAGTGACCAGCAGCGTCGTCGCTTTGCGGCTATCGACGAGGGCCACAAGCTCGGCCCGGAGCCGCAGGGCTAGGGCGGCGTCAAGCGAGACGAAAGGCTCATCAAGCAAAAGAAGGTCTGGCCTGATGGCGAAGGCCCTCGCGATCGCGGCGCGCCGGGCGAGGCCGAGCGACAATTCGCCCGGAAAATGATTAAGGTGCTCAGCAAGGCCGAGCGCAGCGACGATCTCGTCAAGGCCCGTCGCGCTCGATGCGCCGGCAAGAAGCAGATTTTGCGCGACGGTGCGCCAAGGCAACAGCCGCGGCTCCTGAAAAACCATCCCGATCTTGTGCGGCGAGGGCAAAGAGACTTGACCTTCAAAGTCATGATCAAGGCCAGCGATGATCCGCAGCAAAGTGGTTTTGCCGCTGCCCGAGGGCCCGAGCACTGCGCAAACCTCGCCAGCCTTGAGGCTGAAAGCGATATCGCGCAACACGACGCGGCTCTCGCCCGCAGCGATCCGCAAGGTCTTGCGCGCAACCGCGACTTCAAGCGTTTTGTCGTCGCCAGCGGGAGACATGTCGCTCAATCGGTTGCACAAGGAAGGTCTCGATCGCCAGCATCAAGCCGACAAAAGGAAGCGCGTAGGCGAGAAGTCGGGAAACGTCGAAGAGTTGAAAGGCGGTGCCGATCTCGAAACCAACGCCATTGGAGCGGCCAAGCAGTTCAACGACGAGAACGATCTTCCAGACCAGCGACAGCCCCGATCGCGTCGCCGCCGCGAGATAGGGCGCCAATTGCGGCAGGACAACGTGCCTTAGCCGCTTCCCAAATGGCATGACGAAAACTTCCGCCATTTCATCGAGGCCGCGATCGAGCGCGCGAGCGCCCTCGCGCACGGTCGCCGTCGTATTCGGCAATTTATTCAGCGCCACGGCGCCGATAGCGGCAACCTCGTTAAGACCAACCCAGATGTAAGCGAGCACGATGATGACGAGCGCCGGCAGATTCAACAATACGATGAGCCAGGGATCGCAGATCCGGTCCGCCGCTTTGTTGCGGCCCATAATTAAACCCAGCGCCGAGCCCAACGCCATCGCCATCGTGAAGGAGGCGGCGACGCGAGCCAGCGTCATCCCGAGATTGAAGAAAAGCGCGCCGGAGCGGGCCTCAGCGCCGATGACCAGCAGGACAGCCGCCGGCCCCGGCAACATGCGAGGCCCGGCGAAGCTCGACCCGATCTCCCAGATCAGCAGCAGAAGCAGCAGTGAGAATAACCGCAAGGCCACGATTCAGTTTTCCGCTGGCGCTTGCGGAGCCGCGCCCCGATAGAACACGCTGGGATCAAGCGTCAAAGCGGGTCCGACGAGTTCGGGGCCGCCTATCTTCGCCAGAACGCGATAGAGCGCGCTCGCATCTTCCGCCTCGGCTTCGATCGATCTGCGCGGGATTCCCTCGACATAGGCCTTGCGATAGAGTTCCAACTCTTTCGGATCGCTGACGTTGATCTCGCGTCCAATCTTCACCCAGTCCGCGTCGGAATGAGCGAGACTATCCTTGGCGTCGCGAACAATTTTGAAAAAGCTGGCGAGCGCCGCAGCGTGATTTTGCGCCAGCTTCTCATCGAAGACATAGCCGACCATCGCCACAGGTCCCTTCGCGCCGAGGCGCCGCTCCACTTCGTCCATGCCAATCAGCCGGCGAAATCCCCGCGCCTCGAGAGCGACGCAGAAATTCCAATAGTTGAGGCTGGCGTCAATCTCGCCGTCGGCGGTCTTCGCATAGAGAAGCGCGGGCGCGCCATAGACGATGTTCGCCTGCGCCTTCAGGTCGAGATTCGCGGTCTCGGCCAGAGCCCGCAACAACAGCCAGCTCTTGTCGAGCTGGCCGCCCGCCACCGCGAGCGTCTTGCCGCGCAGATCATCGAGCTTCCGGATCGGCGATGCGGCCGGAACCATCACGGCTCCAAGCGCGCTCGAATAAGGCGCGAAAACATACTTAGCGCCGAGGGCGCGCTCTCTCGCCACCCACAGCCAATCGGTCAGCATTAGATCGACCGATCCGCCGATCAAGGCAATCTTACCGGCTTCTGGAGAAGCGAGTTCGGAAATCACAATGTCGAGACCGGCTGCGGCATCAAGGCCGTTCGCCTTGATGATGGCGAGCTCCAGCGCGAACGTCCCGGTTTTCTGCACGCCAAGACGCAATGTTTCAGCCGCGGCTCTGTTGGCGACCGCCATCGGCAGGGTGAGACAAAATATCACCGCCAGGACAACGCCTCGGCTGGCCTTAAGGCTGCCCCGCCTCCAATGGCGTTTCTGACGGGCCGAGTTTGAGATCGCCGGGCTTCCTTTTGTCTTTGGGTTGCCTTTTTTCATGCCATCAGGATACATGCTTTTCCGCGCGAGCCATAATCTCGAGGATCGCGAAGCTCTGGCCATGGTCGAAGGTGGGCCCGCAGGACTATATCCAGCGCCCCTCGCTTTAGGGAAGGAAACCGGAAATGAACCTTAAATATGCTTGCATGATCGCGACGCTCGCTTGGATAGCGCCCGCCGCCGGAGCTTGGGCCGCTGACGGCGACCCCACCGCCGGCGAAACGCTTTTCAAGCAAAAGTGCGCTGTCTGCCACAAGATTGGGCCGGGCGCGGTGAACTTCGTCGGACCGGAGCTTGATGGCGTCATCGGACGCAAGGCCGGCTCGATCGCAGGATACAGCTATTCCGATGGCCTCAAGAACGCCGGCTTCGATTGGGATGCGGATAAGCTTCAAACTTGGCTCACCAATCCGAAGGCCATGATCGCCGGCACGAAAATGATTTTCCCCGGCCTGCCGAAAGAATCGGATCGCGATAACATCATCGCCTACGTCTCGCAGTTCAAGGCCGACGGTTCGAAGCAATAAGCGTCTTTACGCGTACTACCCCTCGCGCCGCATTAACATGCCGCGCGAGGGATCATATGCGATGATCGCGGCGGCGAGGAATACGATCGTCGCGCCGAGCACGACCGCCAACGCTAAGGGGTTGATCTGGCCGTAAAAGGCGAAGCGAATCAGCTCCACGGCGTGAGTGAATGGATTGATCTCGCAAACGAATGCGAGCCACGGGCTGCCCTCCCTGACGCGCCAAAGCGGATAGAGCGCGCTTGAGGCAAAAAACATCGGGAAAATGACGAAGTTCATCACCCCCGCGAAATTTTCTAACTGCTTGATCAGCGACGACAAAAGCATGCCGAAAGCGCCGAACATCAGCCCTGATAGAATAAGCGCCGGCAGGATGGTGACATAGCCCCAAAGCGTCGGCGGCTCGATCTCCCAAAAATAGGCGACCAGCAAAAACGCATACACTTGCAGGATCGAGACCGACGTCCCGGCGATCAGTTTCGAGGTCAGCAGGAACGCGCGCGGCAAAGGGCTCACCAGCAACGTCCGCATATTTCCCATCTCGCGGTCATAGACCATGGAGAGCGAGGATTGCATTCCGTTGAAAAGCTGGATCATCGCGATGAGTCCAGGCGTGATGTAAACATCATACAGCACATAAGTGTCATAGGGCGGGATGATTGACACGCCGAGGACCGAGCGAAAACCCGCCGCGAAAATAAACAGCCAGACGAGCGGCCGCACCAACGCCGAAACAAAGCGCTCGCGCTGATGCAAAAAGCGCAGAGCCTCGCGCCAAACAATGCCTTTGAGGCAGATGGCGTACTGGAGAAGGCTGAACCCTCTGGTGAGGGGCTCTGCGGATAAATCCTGAGCGCTCATTTCGATTCGGCCTCTAGCCGATCTGCGCCGGTCAATGCGTTGAAGGCGGCTCCCATGTCGGCGGCTCCGGCGCGCGCCGCGACTTCTGCGACATTGCCTTTGTCGAGCAGCCGGCCGCGATGCAAGACGACGACATCATCGCCGGGCTCGACTTCATCGATGAGATGCGTCGCCCACAGCACGCCGATTCTCTCCCGCTCGACCAAGCCGCGCACATGAGACAGAATCTCCGCGCGGGCCTTGACGTCGAGCCCAACGGTCGCCTCATCAAGCAACAACATGCGGGGACGATGCAGAAGCGCGCGGGCAATCTCGACGCGGCGCATCTGGCCGCCAGACAGCGCACGCACTTTCTCGCGCACGCGATCCTGCATGTCGACCTGCGTCAGAACAATCTTGGATCGCGCTTTGGTCTCGGCTGCGCCAATGCCATGCAGCGCCGCATGATACATAAGATTTTGCTCCACCGAGAGATCAAGGTCGAGCGTCCGCGCCTGAAACACAACGCCAAGCCGGCGCAATGCCTCGCCTGGCGTACGAACGACATCCCAGCCGAAAATTGAGATCGCGCCGGAGCGCACGCCATAGAGCCGCGTAATCAGGGAAAACAGCGTGCTCTTGCCCGCGCCATTGAGGCCGAGCAAAACAGTGAAGCTTGCCGGCTTGACGCTGAAGGAGACGTCATCGAGCGCTTTGCGCTTGCCGTAATTATGGCTGACGCCGACGACATCGAGTGCGGCGGCTCCGTTTTGCTCGCTCGCCGTCGGCGTCTTTGGCGCGATGGAAATCATTGCGCGGAGATCGCAACGCCCCAAGGGAATGATCCGACCGGAATCGATTTCACGACCTTGAGACTGGCGACGTCGATGACCGAAACATCATTCGAGACGCCGTTGGTGGTGTAGAGATATTTGAAATCCGGCGTAAAGGCCAATTGCCAAACGCGTTGCCCGACGAGGAGGTATTTTTCGACCTTTCTGGTCGCGACATCGATCACAGCGACGCGATTGGCGGGGCCAAGCGCCACGAAGGCCCTCGCCCCGTCGGGGCTAAATCTGATGCCGACCGGCTGCACGGCTTCTTTTACAAGGCCTGGAATTTCGAAGGAAATTTTCTGAAGCACCTTGGGATTGGCGGCGTCGATCACGCTGACCGTGCCGCCAACTTCAGACGATACCCACAATTCCTTGCCATCCGGCGTAAACTGCGCCGAGCGCGGCCGCGCATCGACAAGAACATTGGCGAAAATCTTGCGAGTCGCCGTGTCGATCAGATGCGCCATATTCGTCGTTTCAGACGTATTGACCAGCACTTTGCCATCGGGGCTCAGCGCCATTCCTTCCGGCTCGACGCCGACCGGGATTTCCTCGATCGTTTTCCGCGTCGAGAGATCGATCACCGACACGAGATTGTCGTTCTCGTTAGATGTGTAGAGAAGCTTTCCGTCCGGGCTGAGAATGAGCAACTCGGGATCGGGCCCCGACTGCAGATCGCCGACGACTGTCAAAGTCTTGGTGTCAAGAATCTGGATCGTATCGTCATCGCCCGCGCAAATGTACAGTTGGCCGCCATCCTTGCTAAGGACGATGCCGCGCGGGCGCTGGCCGACGGCCACTGTCTTGGTGACGACCAGTTTGTCGGTATCGATGACCGAGATCGAATTGCCTTTTTCGTTAGAAACATAGGCCGTGCCGGCGACCGTCGGCGAGCTTGCGGCGAGGGTCAGCGCGCCAAGCGCAACCAAAAAAACTGCTCCAAGGCTTCGGAAGATCATTGCAGTTTGCATTTTGTCTCCGGTTGATCGAAGCCCAAGGTATCCAGCTCGGAGGTTTGATGCAAAAAGCCTTCTTGCGGCGAAACCGAGACGATCATGCGACCGTCTCCGAGCAGAATAGGTTGGCGCAACTGCTGATTCCAACGCCGCACGGTCTGCTTCTGGCCTTTGAACGCGGCGATGGAAAAATCCGGGCCGATAATATACTCGCGCAGAGTTTTTGGGTCGCCCGAACCTGTGCGGTTAACCGCCTCGCCGATCATGCGCATCGCGACCCAGGCTTGATTGTCGCGCTGGTTCATGCGCCGCGATGCGAGCTTGAAGAACCTGTTCTGCAACTGAAAGGCGCCCCATTGCTCGTGGCTGCCGTCCCAGCTCAACGGCTCAAGCCCCGCCGAGCCTGCGACCGGACGCGGATCAAACGTGCGATAGGGAAGATAATTGGCGAAAACCTCAGACTCGTCGGCCGCGAGGAGCACGTCATAGGCCGGCGCGCTTTGCGTCGCGGCGGGGATCAGCCTTTGCGTCTGCACGCTGCCAGAGTCGGAGCGCCGTCCGCCGCCGGTATCCTCATAGGTCCGCTCCTCGACAATCTTGCCGCCGAATTTTTTCGCCGAGCGCCGCAAAGCCTCGGCGAAAAGCTCGTCCTGCGGATGCGAGCCCCTGATCATGAACCAGCGCCGCCATTGCTTCCAGATGAGATATTGGGCGAGACCGTCGGCGAGCATTGAATAGGTCGGCGCGACGTGAATGACGTCGGCGCGGCAATTTTCCTCGCGTAGCGAATCTTCCTGCGCGCTGACGTTAAAGAGCAACACGCCTTTGTCTTTTGCCGCGTCCGCGAGGGCCAGCACGTCCGCCGCCGGAAGATCGACGAGCACGAGGCCAACGCCTTTGGCCTCAAGGCTCTCGAGCGCTTTGACCGGATCATCGCCGGCCTTCAGCCGAACGTCCTCGATCTCGAATGTCTGACCTAAAAACTTTCCGGTCGTATTATTGTCTTCGATAGCGAGCTTCGCGCCCGCCAATCCGTCATCGGCGGCGGGTATATCGAGAATTGAGATGGTCTCATGCAAATGCGGCGCGCAGATATAGCCGACCTTGACGTCGACGGCCGCGCGGGCGGGAGCCGAGATAAGCGACGCCGCAAAGGCTGCGGCAAGCAAACCCGCACGGAGTCCTTGCTTCAAAATTATGCTCTTACGTTCAAAACCATGCTCTCATGATGGTCCCTAGCAACGCTCTAATCAAGGCTTCGATGGAGACGTCGAGCGGCGTTGCGGCGAAAACAATGCCGCCCCGAGGGAGCCAACCAGCGCGAGCATCGCAGCTTCGTTCGGCTGCTCGGCGACATGAACGGCGTCGATTCCGGCATCCTTTAGCGGCTGCGCCGCATCCGATGAAATGGCGATGTGGGTGAGGCTCGCGACGTCGAGGCCGGCTTCATGCGCAAGATCGAGGAAGATCTCCGCGCTCCGCCGGGAAAAATGCAAGACTGCGCCGATCTGGCCCCCTTCGATAAGGGCCGCGGCTTCCTCATCCAAGGCTTCCGCGCGCTGCGCCGCATAGACTTCAATCGTTTCAACCACATGTCCAGCCCTCGCGAGCTCGGTTTCAAGGTCTGGCTTGCGGTCGCGTCCGGCGAGGTAAACGAGGCGAGAGGGCGAAGCGAGGCCCGTGCAGACGCTGACGGCGAGCGATTTGGCGTCGAAGGCGATCATCGCGCGGCCCTCAAAGCCGCGTTCGCGCGCCGCCTGTTGCGTCCGCGCCCCAACGACATGCAGAGGCAGCAGGCGGCGCGCCTCCGGCGACGGCCAGTCGGGCGAATCGGAAAACAACTCGAAGGCATGGGCGCTGCTCGCCAGCACGCCGTCAACCACGCCATCTGGCCATTGCGCTCCGGTCGGCACCATCTCGAGAACGGGGGACAAAATTGCGTGATGACCTATGGCGTTGAGCTTAGTCGCCGTGCGCATGGCTTCGTCCATAGCGCGTGTGAGCAACACCAGCATATCGGTCTAATCCTTGAAAAGGTCGGCTGGGATGCGGGCGAGAAGGTCGCGCCCGGCAGCCTCGCCGATCGCCGCCGCCTCGTCCGGCCGCCCGCTCGAGCGCGTCTCGAAAAACTGCGAGCCGTCCGGCCGTAACACAATAGCGTGAAGTTGGAGATCGCCGCCCACAAGGCGAGCGTTCGCGCCGATTGGCGTTTTGCATGAACCGTCGAGGACATGAAGCAAAGACCGCTCGGCGGCTAGCGCAAGCCCTGTCGCGTGATCGAGAATTGGCGCGAGAGCGGCCTGCGCCGCAAGATCCGACGCGCGAGCGGTGATGGCGATGGCTCCCTGCCCCGCCGCTGGAACGAATTCGTCAACGTCGAGCAGCGCGCTGGCTTTCGCTTCAAGACCAAGCCGTCTCAGCCCTGCAAGCGCCAGCAAAGTCGCGTCGACCTCCCCCGCCGCGAGTTTCGCCAGCCGCGTCTGCACATTGCCGCGCAGCAGCACGACGGAGAGATCAGGGCGCAGGCGCCGCACCATCGCGCTGCGGCGCAGCGAAGCCGTGCCGACGACGCTACCGGGAGCAAGGCCCCGCGGATGCGCGGCGCGCGGCGAAATCCATGCATCGCGGACATCCTCGCGCGGAAGGTAGCCGAGAATGACTATGTCCTCCGGCAGCAACGTGGGCAGGTCCTTGGCCGAATGCACGGCGATTGTCACTTCGCCGCGAATCAGGGCGAGATCAAGTTCTTTGGTGAATAGCCCCTTGCCGCCGGCTTCGCTGAGCGGCCGATCCGCAATGGCGTCGCCGCTGGTCTTGATCGTCACGATCTCCATCGAGTCCGCCGCGATCTGATGCGCAAGGGCGAGACGATTTCTCAGTTCATGCGCCTGCGCCAGCGCCAGGGGGCTTCCCCTTGTTCCGATTTTGAGCTTTGGCGCGAATGCGGGTGGAGCGCTTGAAGGAAGGATCGGCAGATTTCCTTAATGGACCAGTTGGTTCTATAGGATGAAGGCTAGCTTGGCCGAAGTTTTACGCCAATTTGGCTCCCGGAGCCGATAGGATTAGACCATTTTGCCGCGCCCGTAATGGCAAAAATGCGCGGGGCGGCAAAAGCATTGAAGGATGGCCATGCGCGTTCTCGGCATTGAAACCACGTGCGACGAAACCGCCGCCGCCGTCGTGCGTCTGCAGCCGGGAGGCGCCGGTGAAATTCTCTCGAATGAGGTGATGAGTCAAATCGCGGAACACGCCGCCTATGGCGGCGTCGTGCCGGAGATAGCGGCCAGGGCGCATATAGAAGTGCTCGACCGGCTGATCCTGCGCGCGCTCGACCGCGCCGGGGTCAAACTCGCCGATCTCGACGGCGTCGCGGCGGCGGCCGGCCCCGGCCTCGTCGGCGGCGTCATCGTCGGCCTGACCACGGCCAAGGCGCTGGCTTTGGCCAGCCGCAAGCCGTTCATTGCGGTCAATCATCTCGAAGCCCATGCCCTGACCGCGCGTTTGACCGACGAGCTGGAATTTCCCTATCTGCTGCTTCTCGTCTCGGGGGGCCACACCCAACTCGTCGCGGTCAAAGGGGTCGGCGATTATCTCCGGCTCGGCTCGACCGTCGATGACGCCGTCGGGGAGGCCTTCGATAAAGTCGCCAAAATGCTTGGCCTGCCCTATCCCGGCGGACCCCAGGTGGAGATATTCGCCGCGCAAGGCGACCCGACGCGGTTTGACTTTCCGCGTCCCATGCTCGGCAGGGCGAAGCCGGATTTTTCGCTATCAGGTCTCAAGACGGCGGTCCGACTCGAGGCGCAGCGCATTCTCGCGCCAAGCCAGACCGATATCGCCGATCTTTGCGCCTCGTTCCAGGCCGCCGTCGTCGATACGGTCATCGATCGCTCGCGCGCCGGCCTGCGGCTATTTCGCGAAACGGTTGGCCAATCCAACGCCATGGTCGTCGCTGGCGGCGTCGGCGCAAACGGGGCTATCCGCCGGGCGTTGATGCGATTTTGCGGCGAAAGCGGTCTGCGCCTCGTTCTGCCGCCGCCGCATCTTTGCACCGATAATGGCGCGATGATCGCCTGGGCCGGCATTGAGAGGCTCTCCCTCGGGCTCGTCGACGACATGACCTTCGCCGCCAAGCCGCGCTGGCCGCTGGACAACAACGCCGAAGCCGCCCATCACGGCAAAGCCTAGGTCATGGCGTCTGCTGCGCCAGTTCTTTGAGGCCGCGCCTGATCAGATCGGCTGCGGGCGCGTCTTCTCCGAGCGCCTTGATCGAAGCCGCCACCGCGACCGCTGCCTGCGAGCGGCCGTAGCCGAGATTGACAAGGGCGGAAACGGCGTCATTGGCGGCGGGGGGAGCGAGTTGGCCGCCGTCAGGGGCGCCCCGTTGCGCAAATGAAAGATCGGCGGCGCCATAGACGGGCGCCTTGTCCTTCAATTCCGCCGCGATGCGGGCCGCAAGCTTCGGTCCGACGCCAACAGCCTGGGCGAAAGCGGCCTTGTCCTGGCAGGCGATGGCGGTCGTCAATTCGGTCGGACTGAGGATGCTTTGCACCGCGAGCGCAACCTTCGCGCCGACGCCTTGCACGGATTGCAGCAGCCGAAACCAATCGCGCTCAACGTTCGAGGAAAAGCCAAACAGCCGGATGGAATCTTCCCGCACCTGCGTTTCGATGGCGAGCGTCGCGGCCTCGCCCGGCCGAGGCAAGGACTGCAAAGTGCGGGCGGAGCAATGCACGACATAGCCGACGCCGTGGACATCGAGGACCACGAAATCATCGCCATGCGAATCGATGACGCCTTTGAGTTTGCCGATCATCGCGCCGAAAGCTCCACGGACCTCGCCAAGGCGCGGCTTATGCGAAGCTGCGCATGAGTGATCGCCACCGCAAGCGCATCGGCCGCGTCGGCGCTTTTAACGTCGCTCTTCGGCAGCAAATGTTTGACCATCATTGCAATCTGCGTTTTTTCCGCATGGCCACTGCCGACGACGGTCTTTTTGATGAGATTGGCGGCATATTCGGCGACCGGCAGGCCGACGAGCCCCGGCACGACCAATGCGATGCCGCGCGCCTGGCCGAGCTTCAACGCCGATTGCGGATCGCAATTGACGAAGGTCTCCTCGACCGCCGCCTCCATCGGCGCGAGATCCAGGATGACCGCGCGCAAGCCTTCATGCAGTTCGCAAAGTCGCTGCGCCAAGGTCGCTTTGACGCTGGACTGAACGCGGCCGCTGGCGATGTAAACGAGCCGCGAGCCGGAGACGTCAATGACTCCCCAACCCAAGTTGCGGAGACCAGGGTCAATGCCAATGATGCGAATCGCTACTGAACTCATCGGCCGAGTCTAGAGCATTTTCGGCCGCATCCAACCCTGCTGTCCGCAGAGTTCGCAATTTTGCGGTCGCGCTCGCTACTCCATCAACATGCGCTTCAACAGCTCGATCTCTTCCGACAATGCTCCATCGCTGGTCGCCAGGGCGTCAATCTTACGCACGGCGTGAAGCACCGTCGTATGATCGCGTCCACCAAAGCGTCGACCGATCTCCGGCAAAGACCGCAAAGTCAGCGTTTTGGAGAGATACATGGCGATCTGGCGCGGACGGACCACATTGGCGGTTCGACGCGAGGAAAGAATGTCAGCGCGGCTGACGTTGAAATGGCTCGCGACCAGTTTTTGAATATCCTCGATCTTGACCCGTTTGGGCTCGTGCGCGCGCACCAGATCCCTGATCGCAAGTTCAGCGACCTCCACTCCAAGCGGAGCCCCATTCAATGATGCATGCGCAAGCAGCCGATTGACGGCTCCATCAAGGTCGCGGCCATTGGTCTGAATAACGCTGGCCACATAGGCCGTGACCGCGGGCGGGACTTCGAAATTGGGATGCACATGTTTGGCCGCTGCAATGCGTCCTTCCAGAATCTTGAGTCGCAGCGCTTCGTCAAGCGATCCCATTTCGACGCAAAGCCCACCCGCCAGACGCGAGCGAACTCTTTCGTCGAGGCTGTCGAGGTCGCTTGGGGGACGATCGGCGGCGATGATTATCTGCCGCCGAGCGTCAATCAAAGCGTTCAAGGTATGGCAGAACTCTTGCTGGATCGATTTGCCTTGCAGGAATTGGATGTCGTCGATGACGAGGACATCAATGCCTCGGAGCTTTTCCTTGAAGGCGATCGCCGTTTGCGCCTTGAGGGCGGAGACGAACCCATACATGAAACGCTCCGCGGTCAGATAGATGACGCGCCGCGTCGCCGAGGCCGTATGAGCGACAGCCTGCAGAAGATGCGTCTTTCCCAATCCCACCGAGGCATGCAGGTAGAGCGGATTATAAAGAAGCGGCTCATCAGCCGCCGCGAAAGCGACGCGCTGCGCAGCCGCATAAGCTAGCTGATTGGACCGGCCGACCAAAAAATTCGAGAAATTCAGACGGCCATCGAGCGGCGAACCGGCGATGACGTCGGTCTCGCCGAGATCTGCCGACAATTTGGCGCCGGGCTCGCGCGATCGTTGCGCGGCTAAGAATTTTGCGGCTTGCGGAACGGCGTGCGCGGAGCCGTTTCTCGCATCGCCTTGATCGCGTTGCGAAGATGCGCCGCCTGCCGCGAAATCGCCATTGGCGCTCGCAAGGCCCGTTGCGGCGCGCGTCGAAGATCGAACGCTGACCGATAGGCGCTTTATGTCAGGGAACTCGGCTGAGAGCGCCGGCAGAATCTTTTCCGCGTAATGCGATTGAATCCAGCTCTTCAGGAACTTCGTCGGCACCGAGAGATAGGCGTTCGCGCCTGTCACGGCATCGAGTTCGAGACGGCCGAACCAGGATGAAAAAACATCGTCGCCGAGTTCGCCTCGCAGGCGCCGGCAGATCCGCATCCAAGCTTCTTCCTTGGTTGCGCCATTTTGTGGGGAGGTCATCTCAACCCGGTCTCGAGGCTTGTTCATTTGCGCGCGCCAATCCAGCATCGGTTTTCTTCCGAAAATCGAGATAAAGAAAATGCCCCGCATTGGCTTGCGGCGCCAAAAAGGTTGTTAAATTGCGAAGGGATAACCGCGAAACTTATTCGCGAAACCGACGGCGACGCCGCGTTGGAGTCCTGAGCGCTTTTTTATCAAGGCTGGACTGCGAGTCTAGCGATCGACACAAGGGCTGAAGCTGATGTTGGAGAAGCAGATTCACGACCACGTAACCCCCCTCGCGTCGTAACGTATATAGCGCACTTTTACTTCCGAAACCAAAATAAACTTTCAGACTAACTCCAGAAAAAACCCGATGCCGAGGTCTCCGGTCTTAAAATAGCAAAGTCTTTCTGAGCGAAGCGCGCATGTGACCTTATACAACGATGTATAACCCAATTCAGCATAAGAAACCCCTACGCTTCCACGCGCCCTGCAAAAGAACAAGCCGGAGAACGCATCGGGGATATGCATTCAGCTCTTGGGCTGGTGCGTCCCCACCGCAGTAAGACCTTAGCATAGGCTAGAGGCTCCGCAAGGCGTCGTTCGCCAAAAAAATTTGTGTCAGCGCCGCCCGTTTGCGCCGGTCTTTCACGATGCCGGCATTTTGGTTCAACTAAAGGCCTGATTCTGCGTCGGTCCATCGCTCAGCAAAGAGATCGAACCTTAACGTCGCGACCATCAACAAAGAGTCAAAAAACTGTCGTGAATTACGAGGAATACTCCCGCGCCATGCCCCGTCCGGGTCAAAAGTCCGGCCTTTAGCCGCAAGCTATTGGAATGCATGGAAAATAGATGTGCGGCGGAAAATCAATGTCGTGCAGGCAACTTGTCGAGCGCATAGCGTTTTGATTGGTCACTAAAAAGTAGAAGCCCAGCTTACGCTGGGCTTCTACATAAATAGGAAACGCATTCGTCAAGCGGGATTTTTATTTTCCCAAAGCATTGACGCGCGCAGTCAGCCGCGAGACTTTCCTCGACGCAGTATTCTTATGGACGATTCCTTTTTGAGCTGCACGCATTACGAGCGGCTCAGCGGCGCGCAGAGCTGTGAACGCCGCCTGCGCATCGCCCGATGCAATCGCCTCTTCAACCTTACGCACGTAAGTGCGCATCTGGCTGCGGCGCGATTTGTTGATCTCAGTGCGACGCTCGATCTGACGGACGGCCTTCTTGGCCGAAAGTGTATTCGCCATTAAAAATTTCCTGGACGGGGCCAACTAACAGCAACGTCGCCGAAAAAGGCGAGCAGCAGGTGGCCGGTAAGCAGTGCTTATAATCATGAACGTTGCGGCCCGTCAACGCCGAAGGCGCGATAAGCGCTTCGCCGCAGCGCAGCGCTCACGCTTCGCCGGCCTCCTGCCTGCTCTTCGCCGCGCGATCCAAAACACCGTTGATGCATTCCACCGGAATTTCGATCCAGTCCGGCTGGCGGCTCGCCTCGCAGTTGATTTCCTGGAACGCCTTGGCGAGCAGGTAGAGGCGGAGCAGCCGCCGCCGCGTCGCCTCGTCCTCGATCCAGATCGAGCTACCCCGCGTCGCCTCCATATAGGCCTCAATAAAAATCTCTGAAAACTCAATAAGCTGCTCGCTCAATCTGGTCGCCGCCATCAAAGGGTCCGGCACCAGTTTCGCTATGCCCCGTTTAGCTGCGGCGACAACGTAAGCGAAAGACCGCAGCATACTCGCAACATCGCGCAAAGGCGAGGTTTTGCTGCGCATTTGCTCGAACGAATCGGCTGGGCCGCCTTCAAAGCCGACAATAATGACGTCATCCTTGACGACGAGCGCTCGGCCAAGATGATAATCGCCATGAATGCGGATTTTGATCGCGCCCTCCGGCTCCTGCGCCAGGCTGCGAATCAAATGGAAACATTCGCCGCGCCGAGCAAGCAGCCGGTTGATCCCCGCTCGCGCTTCATCGCCCGCCGTCTCCGCGACGGCGAGCAGCCGCGCAAAAGCGCGTTCCGCAGCGTCTTCGGTTTCCGCGACGCTCTGCCGCATATCTGCAAGGGTTAAGGTCTCCGCCTGGAAGGCGGCGTCATCCGTCGGGGTCGCCAGCGCCTGATGCATTTGCGCCGTGCGCAGCCCCAGCCTCTGCATATGCGGCACATATGTCGAGAAACTTGCGGGGGCCGTATGATCCGTCTCAGCGGGCGTCATCGCCAGCGCCTCGAGAGTGCGCTTCAAGGCTTCCAGCGTCCAGGTCCAGGCGTCGCCCTGACAACGCACGAAAGTCTGCAGCACCGCCAGCGTCGCGCGACTTCCTCCGGCGTCGATATGCTCCACAACGCCGAGCAAGGGCGGCGTATTGGCGAATTGCGCTGCCTCGGTCAGAAACCGCTTGATCTCGACTTCCGGATGCTCGCCAGCCTGCAAACGGCGATAGATCTTAAGCGCCATGCGGCTGCCGAGAACGATCGTCGAATTGCGCTGTTCGACCTCGAGTGGATGCACATCGGCGGAGTCGATTTCCGGCTCGTCTTCCAGCCGGAGCGCAGGCGCAAAAACAATTCTGCCGCCTTGGGCGCTTTCAATCTGAAGGCCGCGCCGAAGAGCCGCGAGCATGGCGGCGCCAAACGGCGGGCATCCGTCGACGTCATAAAGCACGCCCATCTGCGCGGCGCGGCGCAGCGTCGCCACGGCGACAGCAACTGCCGGCGGCCCCTCGCGCTCGTGCTCGGCTGCAAAAGGCGTGAAGTAAGTTTCGACTCGGCCTCCGGCGAGATTGACCTCGAGCATCGGCAGAACGAATCGGCCGCTCTGGCCGTCGCGAAGCACGGCGAAATCTTTCACCGACACGCTGTGGATGGGCGTTCCCTGGGCGTGGAACCAGCGTCGCGAGGTCAGAAATCGCGGCGCGATGTTTCTCTCGAAGGCAGTCAGCTCGCGTCCCGACAAAATGGTTTCGAGCTTGCCGGTGGCGACGAGAGTGAACAGCTCCGGCACAAACTGCGGGCCTTGATTGTCGACATCGACTGTTTCCAGCCTGAACCAGAAGAAACCATAGGCGGGCAAAGTCAAAAGATAGGGCAGCGCGCCGATGGGGGGAAACAGGCTGCCCGCGGTCAGCTCCACCGGAACGGCGTCTTTGAACTCGCCGAGGTCGAGTTCGACCGCTTGGGGCGCCCGCGACACATTGACGACGCAAAGGATGCGCTCCGACTCGGTCTCGCGCAAATACGCCAAGACCTTTCGGTTCGAAGGATAAAGAAAGCGGAGGCCGCCGCGTCCAAACGCGAGATGCGATCGGCGCACGGCGATCATGCGCCGCATCCAGGTTAGTAGGCTCGATGGGCTGGCGAGTTGAGCCTCGACATTGACGGCGCTGAAGCCGTAGACCGGGTCCTGGATCGCCGGCAGGAAAAGCTTCGCCGGATCGGCGCGGCTGAAGCCGCCATTGCGGTCAACCGACCATTGCATGGGCGTGCGCACGCCGTCGCGATCGCCAAGATATATATTGTCGCCCATGCCGATCTCGTCGCCGTAGTAAACGACCGGCGTCCCAGGCATGGAAAACAGCAGCGAGTTCAGGAGCTCGATTTTGCGCCGGTCGTTTTCGAGCAGCGGCGCGAGACGGCGGCGGATGCCAAGGTTGATCCGCGCCCGCCGATCGGCGGCGTAGAACGACCAAAGGTAATCGCGCTCCTTATCGGATACCATCGCGAGCGTCATCTCGTCATGGTTGCGCAGAAAAATCGCCCATTGGCTGCCATCGGGAATCTCTGGCGTCTGGCGCATGATGTCTGTGATCGGGTGGCGATCCTCCTGCGCCAGCGCCATATAAATGCGCGGCATAAGAGGAAAATGGAACGCCATGTGGCATTCATCGCCCTCTCCGAAATAGCGCGCCGCCTCTTCCGGCCAGACATTGGCTTCGGCGAGCAGCATTCGATCTGGATAGTCGGCGTCGACCGCCGCGCGGATTTTCTTGATGATCGCGTGGGTCTCGGCAAGGTTTTCGCAGGCCGTGCCCTCGCGCTCGATCAGATATGGGATAGCATCGAGCCGCAGTCCGTCGACGCCCATGTCGAGCCAGAAACGCATGACGTCAAGCACTGCTTCGACGACGCGGGGATTGTCGAAGTTGAGGTCTGGCTGGTGGGCGTAGAAACGATGCCAGTAAAAGGCTTTGGCTTCGTTGTCATAGGTCCAGTTCGATTTCTCCGTGTCGAGGAAAATGATCGGCGCATCCCCATAGCCTTGATCACTGTCGGACCAGACATAAAAATTGCGGGCCGCCGAGCCCGGTTTTGCAGCGCGCGCGCGCTGGAACCAAGGGTGCTGATCCGAGGTGTGATTGATGACGAGTTCGGTGATGACGCGCAGGCCGCGCTCATGCGCCTCGCGCACGAAATGCTTGAAATCGCGCAGCGAACCATAGGCTGGATTGATGTCGCGATAGTTGGAGATGTCGTAACCGTCATCGCGCAACGGCGACGGATAGAAAGGCATCACCCAGATCGCGGTGGCTCCAAGCTCCTTGACATAATCGAGCTTTAGCGTGAGGCCGCGAAAATCGCCGATGCCGTCATTATCGCAATCGTAGAACGACTTTAAATGCAGTTGGTAAATGATAGCGTCGCGATACCAACGCACGTCATTGCGGTCGATCATGATGGAACTTTCCAGGGAACCGGCGGCGGGCTGATCCGTACTGACCCAATTGCGCAGGTCTAGCTCTTTCGCCCTTTCCGCTCAAATGCCCGGCAAGCGTCAAAGATGCAATTTGCTCAGATCGAAGCGAGCTAAAGTGATGAATGAACGGTCATAGAATGGAAACGCCAACCACCGCGCGTTATTTTCCAGCGTAATGCGAAGTTGTCGCTTGTCTTGCACGACCATCCGAAGCGATACCCGCGTCCAACTTTACAGCCCTGCTCAATATACGCGCAAGCCTGCTTAGGAAACATTCAATTTTGGGAGATTTCTTGGGGTCAGAGCATAATCGATTCAAGCCGAACCGATCACGCCCCTGTGAAATTCAATATCCCAAGCTGGTCCAAATCGGCGCTGCAGCTAGCCAGGGCTCTGCTTTTGCGATGACGCCGGATTTGATGACCGCGCCAGCTGGATGCATCGAACGCTCAAGCTCAACGCCTTCGCTCTCGCCGTTCAACATCTGAAGAAATCGGTTTGTCCAATTATCGATGCTGTTAGCGCGCAGCGCCGCGATCATGTCATTCCAACGGTCTTTGCGCTCCTCGAGAGACATGTCGAGCGCGCGGTCGATGGCGGCGGCGGTCGCCTCAATGTCATAAGGATTAACAATCAGGGCGCTCTTTAACTCCTGCGCGGCTCCGGCGAATTGCGATAAGATCAGCACTCCCGGATTTTCTGGTCGTTGCGCGGCGACATATTCCTTTGCAACCAGGTTCATGCCGTCCCGCAACGGGGTTACGAGCCCGACGCGAGCCATGCGATAGAGACCTGCGAGAGCCGGCTGGCTCATCGCCTTATTGACGTAGCGCACCGGCGTCCAATCGACATCGCCTAATCTGCCGTTGACTTGGCCTACCTGTTCGGCGACCTCGCACTGAATCTTCGCGTATTCTGGAACCTCCGAGCGAGATTTCGGCGTGATCTGCAATAGCGTCACGCGCGACTTTGTCGCTTGCGGCGAACGTTCGAGAAATGTGGAAAAGGCATCAATGCGGTTTTTTATGCCCTTCGAATAATCGAGCCGATCGACGCCGATGATCATGTCGCGGCCGTTGAGGCTTGCGAGCATTCGTTTAGCCACGGTGTTCTTTTCGGCGTGACGCGCTTCGAGAGCGAAAGCATCGGCGTCGATGCTGATCGGAAACGCATCGACCTGGAATCTACGGCCGTCGACCTCGCACCAATTCTCCTCGCAAATCCGTCCCGTGGCGGCTTGAACGAGGCAATCGCGGAAATTATCCCCATCTGAAGGAGTCTGAAAGCCGACGACGTCATAAGCGCTGAACGACCGCAGAATGCGAATGTAATTGGGAATAGCGGAGGCGATGTCTGGCCCAGGCCAGGGAATATGATGGAAATAGCCAATCCGGTTGGCGCAGCCCATCTGTCGCAGAAAGCTCGCCATCGGGATGAAATGGTAATCATGCACCCAGACGATGTCGTCCGGCCGCAACATCTTCGCCAGTCGACGGGCGAAAAATTCGTTTACGCGAAAATAACCCGCTGCGTCTCGCTCCGAGAGATTAGCGAGATCGAGGCGATAGTGGCAAATCGGCCAAAGCGCTCGATTGGCGAAGCCGTGATAATATTCCTCTATATCGCGGCGATTGAGATCTGAGACGGCAAAAGTAATCGGCCCGAAAGCCTGAATATGCTCGGGCGGCTCGACATCCGGCGAGATTTTACCTGACCAGCCGAACCAGATGCCTCCGCGCGAACGCAACGCGGCCTGGAGAGCCACCGCGAGCCCGCCAGCTGCAGGCGCTCCTGAAGACACGGGCATCGGCACGCGGTTGGATACAATAACTAGTCTAGCTTCTTCCCCACTGCAACTTACAGAGACGGGTTTGTAGAGGAGCTCGAGACTAACCATGGGCGCGATCATCTCCCTGTTCTAGACAGATCTTCGCCGTAGCAACGCCGGGGCCACGAAATCGTTGCATTGCGTCGGACACCTACTCTATTAACTACGCGTTCTTATCATTATTAAGGATAAACAATGGCAAAGGTGAGGCTCGAGCCAATCTCTTAGCTTACGCTCAGACCGCGCCGGCCTCCACCTTGATGTCGAAAGCCGCGGAAAACAGCGCGCGCGTATAGGCGGTCTTCGGCTGGTTCAAAAGCTCGGCTGCAGGCCCCGCCTCGACGACTTTGCCATGCCGCATCACGATGATCTCGCTAGCTAAGGCGCGAACCACTCTGAGGTCGTGACTGATGAAGAGATAGGCCAAGCCGCGACGTTTTTGTAGATCGCGCAGCAGATCGACGATTTGCGCCTGCACCGACATGTCGAGCGCTGAGGTCGGCTCGTCGAGGACTATGAATTTGGGTTCGAGAACGATCGCCCGCGCGATGGCGATCCGCTGCCTCTGGCCGCCGGAAAATTCGTGCGGGTAGCGGTCCATCACAGCGGGATCGAGGCCGGTGTCGCGCAAGGCCTGCGCGACGATGGCGCGTTTTTGCCCCGAAGACAGAGCTTTGTTCTGTACGCCAAGCCCTTCGGCGACAATATCGGCCACCGAAAGCCGCGGCGACAGCGAGCCAAAGGGGTCCTGAAACACGATCTGCATGTCGCGCCGGAGCGGTCGCAGCGCTTTGAAGCGCAGCCCGTCGATCCGCTGGCCGAGAAAGACGATCGGCCCCTTTGAGGAAATCAGCCGCAGCAGCGCCAGCCCGAGCGTAGTTTTCCCGGAGCCGGACTCTCCGACGACGCCGATCGTCTCGCCTTCACGGACCGTCAGCGCGACGCCGTCCACGGCCTTGACGAAGCCTATGGTCTTGCGAAAAAAACCTCGCTTGATCGGAAACCAGACCCGAATGTCTTCCGCGCTCAGAATGGGTTTTGCCGCGGCGTTGACTGTCGGCGGCAGTCCCTTGGGCTCGGCGGCGATCAGCGCCTGAGTATAGGGATGGCGCGGCGCGGCAAAAACCTTCACGACATCGCCGGCCTCCACGATTTTGCCCTTCTGCATCACCGCCACATCATCGGCGATTTTGCGAACGATGCTGAGATCATGCGTGATGAACAGCATCGCCATGCCGTGGCGGGCCTGCAATTGCTTCAGAAGATCGAGAATCTGCGCCTGCACGGTGACGTCGAGCGCGGTCGTCGGTTCATCGGCGATGAAAAGATCGGGCCGGTTGGCGAGCGCCATGGCGATCATCACGCGTTGCCGCTGGCCGCCTGACAATTGGTGCGGGAAAGCGCCGAGCCGTTCGCCGGAATCGGGGATTCCGACCTCCTCCAGAAGCTCGATGACCCGCGCGCGGATTCTATCCGCGCCCCGCGCGCCATGCAGTTCAAGAATTTCGCCGATCTGGCGCTGAATCGTGTGCAAGGGATTGAGCGAGGTCATCGGCTCCTGAAAGACCATGGTGATCTTGGCGCCGCGTATGGCGCGCAGGCGCGCCTCGCTGCAAGTCAGGAGATCCTCGCCGTTGAACAGCGCCTGCCCGCGCGGAGAAATCCCTGGGGGAAGCAGGCGCACGATCGAGAGCGCAGTCACGGATTTGCCGGAACCCGACTCGCCGACAAGCGCCAAGGTGCGGCCCCGCTCAAGCGTGAACGACACGCCGGCCACCGCAGGCGCCTCATCGTCGCCGTGACGAAAGGAAACGATAAGATCGCGAACGTCGAGGAGGGATGGCTCAGGCACTGGCGGCGTCCTCATTCAAGCTAATACCATACCCCTACCGCAGCGTCTTTCTGGGATCGAAAGCGTCGCGCACCGCCTCCCCGATGAAGACCAACAGCGAGAGCATGGCCGCAATGATGATGAAGCCCGTCAAGCCGAGCCACGGGGCCTGCAGATTCGACTTTCCCTGTAGGAGAAGTTCGCCGAGCGAAGGCGAGCCAGGCGGCAAGCCAAAGCCGAGAAAATCCAGCGCCGTCAAGGTCGTGATCGAGCCGTTGAGCACGAACGGCAAGAAGGTCAGCGTCGCGACAGTCGCGTTAGGTAGGACATGCTTGAGGATGATCGCGGCATTGCCGAGCCCAAGCGCCCTCGCCGCGTTGACATATTCGAAATTGCGCGTGCGCAGGCATTCGGCCCGCACGACATGCACCAGCGAAACCCAGGAAAACAGCAGCAATATGCCAAGCAGCACAAAGAAGCTCGGCGTGATGATCGAGGACATGATGATCAATAGATAAAGATGCGGCAGAGAAGACCAGATTTCGATGAAGCGCTGAAACACGAGATCGGTCCAGCCGCCGAAATAGCCTTGCACCGCGCCGGCGGCGATGCCGATGACCGAAGAAACGCCCGCCAAGGTCAGGCCGAACAGCAACGAAAGCCGGAAGCCATAGATCAACCGGGCGAGAACATCGCGGCCCTGGTCGTCTGTGCCGAGCCAATTCCACTCGATTGCACCGCAGCCCCCGCCCGGATCGGATTTGTTGAATCGCTTCGCGGCCGCCTCGCACTGGGCTTTGCTCAGCATCCATGTCGGCGGCGATGGCGCCGGCGTTGGCAGTTGGCGGTTGATGGTGCGGTAGGAATAGCGAATCGGGGGCCAAATTATGAAGCCATTGGCGTCGATTTCCTTGGCGATGACCTCATCGCGATAATCGGTCCGCGCCAGAAAGCCGCCGAATTTTTCCTCCGGATAATCATGGAGAATCGGCAAAAGAACCTCGCCTTTGTAGACGACGAGAATGGGCCGGTCATTGGCGATGACTTCCGCGAAAAGTGATAGAATAAACAGGACCATAAAAATCCAGAACGACCAATAGCCGCGCCGATGGCTTTTGAAATTGGCCAGCCGGCGCTGATTGATCGGGCTCAAGCGGAACCACTCGCGCTCCGCGCTGGGAGCCGTCGCGAGATCGCCCTCGATCGCGGGTGCGCTCACGGCCTAGACCTCCCGCGTTAAGAAATCGATGCGCGGATCGATCCACATATAGGTCAGATCTGACAGGAGGTTGACCACGAGGCCGAGCAGCGAGAGAATATAAAGGTTAGCGAAAACAACAGGATAATCGCGGTTGACGATCGATTCGAAAGACAGGAGGCCAAGACCGTCCAGCGAAAAGATCGTCTCGATCAGAAGGGAGCCGCCAAGAAATGCGGCGATGAAGGCGCCCGGGAATCCGGCGACGACAATCATCATGGCGTTGCGAAACACATGACCGTAAAGCACGCGCCTTTCGCTGAGGCCCTTCATGCGCGCTGTCTGCACATATTGCTTACGGATCTCGTCGAGGAACGAATTCTTGGTCAAAAAGGTCGCCGTCGCAAAGGCGCCGAGCGTCATCGAGGTCACCGGCAGAGCGATGTGCCAGAGATAGTCGCCGATTTTGCCGGGCCATGAGAGCTGCGCCCAGTTCTCCGAGGTGAGGCCGCGCAGCGGAAAAATCTGCCAGAATGAGCCGCCGCAAAACAGCACGATCAGCAGGATCGCGAATAGAAAACTCGGGATGGCGTAGCCGGTGATAACCACCGCCGAGGTCCAGACGTCAAAGCGCGACCCGTCGGTCACCGCCTTCTTGATGCCGAGCGGAATTGAAATCGCATAGGAGAGGAGCGTCATCCAAAGCCCCAGCGAGATCGAAACCGGAAGCTTCTCCGCAATCAGTTGCAACACCGGGACATCGCGAAAATAGGATCGCCCGAACTGGAAGGTCGAATAATTCTTGAGCATCAAGAAGAAGCGCTCATAGGCCGGCTTGTCGAAGCCGAATTGCTTTTCGAGCTCGGCGATGAACTTTGGATCGAGCCCCTGGGCGCCGCGATATTTTGAGGAGAAATCGCCGCCGCCGCCGGCAGCGGCCTCGCCGCCGCCGCCAAAATGGGCGGTCGCGCCGGAATCAACCCCCTGCAATTGCGCCAGAATGCGCTCGACCGGGCCGCCCGGAGCAAATTGCACGATCGCGAAAGAGATAAGAAGGATCCCGAAGACCGTCGGAATCATCAAAAGAATGCGGCGAGCGATATAGGCGAACATCAGGCCCCGTCAGCGGCCAGCAAAATTGATGCGCTTGGCTTTCGCGTCATCATACCACCAGGTGGAGAGGACGCCGATGTCATATTTCGGGCCGCGCTCCGGGCGGCTGAAGACATCCCAGAAGGCGACGAGATGATTGGGCTTGTTCCACATCGGAACCCAGGAATGGCCAGCCCGCAAAATGCGGTCGATCGCCCGGCAGATGAACGTCAATTGCTCGCGCGTCTCGACGACGAGCGCCTGCTCGATCAAGGCGTCGACGACCTTGTCCTTGATGCCCGAGACATTTCGCGAACCCGCCATGTCGGCGGCTTCCGAACCGAACGCCGCCCGCATGCCCTCCCCTGGCGTGAGCCCAAGGCCGAAACGGGAGGTCACGACATCATAATCGAAGGCGTCGGTGCGGCGCTTGTATTGGGCGGCGTCCACGACCCGATAGCGCGCTTCGATCCCGAGCAGCTTCAGGTTCTTGATGAAAGGCGCCGTGTGCGGCTCCAAAGCGCCGTCGAAATCGAGAAATTCGATTTCGAAGGGTTTGCCGTCGGGCGAAATCAAGCTCGAACCCTGCCGTTTGCATCCCGCCGCCGAAAAAAGCGCGTTGGCGCGGCGCAAAAGCTCGCGGTCTTGCCCCGAGCCATCCGACGCGGGCGGCGTGTAGACTTCTCCAAAGACCTCTGGCGACAGTTCGCTCCGGTAAGGCTCTAGCAGCGCCGCTTCCTCCGGCGAGGGCGTTCCCTGCGCGGCCATCGGCGAATTCTGGAAAAAGGATGTCGTACGGGCGTAGACCCCATACATAATATTGGCGTTGGTCCATTCGAAATCGAAGGCGAGGCCAATCGCCTCGCGGACGCGGGGGTCTTTGAACTTGTCCCGCCGCATGTTGAAGAACCAGCCTTGAGTTCCCATCGGCGATGCGTCGGGAAGCGTCGCGCGCTGGACCCGGCCTTCCTTCACGGCTGCAAAATCATAGCCTGTCGCCCAAACGGCAGAGGTGAATTCCTCGCGGAAAGTGAAAATCGCAGCTTTGAAGGCCTCGAAAGCGACTTTGCGGTCGGCGAAATATTCAAAACGGATGCGGTCGAAATTCGCCTGGCCGACATTGACGGGCAGGTCCTTGCCCCAATAATCGGGCACGCGATCGAAGCTGATGAAATGGCCTTGATCGAAGCGCCCAACCTTATAGGCGCCCGAGCCCAGCGGCGGCTCCAGCGTCGTCTCGTCGAACGGATGCGCGTCATAATAGGCGGCGCTGAAAATCGGCTGTCCGGCGACGATCAAGGCGGCCTCGCGGCTGTGATGGGGCTTCAACCGCACCAGAATCACATCATCGGCCTCGACCTCGACGGCATCGATATCGCGCAGCGGCTGGCGGATGGAGGGATGTCCTTTAGTCCGCAGAATATTCAGCGAAAAGGCGACATCCTGCGCACGCAATGGCGAACCATCGTGGAAGCGCGCCTCTTTGCGCAGAAGGAAGCGATAGGCGTTCTTGTCGGGCGAGATCCGCACCGCGCGGGCGACGAGACCATAGAGGGAGTCCGGCTCATCGCCGCTGCCGCTCATCAACGAATCGAAAATAAGTCCCATGCCGGCGGCGCCGTCGCCCTTTAAAATATAAGTGTTGAGCGTATTGAAGGTCGTGAAGTTCTGATTGCCCGACGTCGAGCTGACCTGCAACGCGATCTCGCCGCCCTTTGGCGCGTCCGGATTCACATAAGCAAAGTGAGCAAAATCGGCGGGCTGCGCCAGATCGCCAAACACCGAAAGACCATGGGTCTCGATCTCTTCGACCGCCGCCCCCGCCCGGCGGGAGAGGAACTGCGGCAGAATCAGGCCTCCGGCGGCAAGTTTCAGAACAGAGCGGCGAGAAAAGCGAAAGGGACGGAGTGAAGGGAGCGTCGCGGTCAAAATCGCCTCTTTGGCAAAGCTTCGGGAATTGGCTGGCTTTAGGACGAGACCCTGTCTCAGAACAACTACTTAGCGCGGTGCGGTCGGAGACACCGACCATTTGATGTAGGTTTTATAATGACGTCCGCCAGTCTTCGAACGGGCTATGATACGCGCGAAAACGCCGGGCGGAAACCCAGCGCTTCTGAACGAGCAAGCTCGCGGTTACGGCTTCGGTAGCGGAACCGGATTGTCCGACAGACTATCGAGGTAGTCGATAATATCCGCCCGTTTAGCCGGGTCCGGCTCGCCCGCGAAACTCATCTTCGTGCCGCTTATGAAGGCTTTCGGATTGGTGAGGAAGTGATCAAGATCGTCGAAAGTCCATTCGCCGCCCTTGGCCTTCATGGCATCAGAATAGGCAAAGCCGGCTACGGACCCCTTCGGCCGATCGAGTACGCCGTAAAGCGGGGGGCCAACCTTCACGCCGCCTCCCTTCTCGAAATTGTGACAGGCTTGACACGCTTTTGTGTCAACTTCGCCTTTTTTGATATCCGCCTTCGCCAAACGATCAGCAACCGGCGCCGCGGCGGCGCCAGCGCCAGCGCTGGCGTCTGCGGTTTCGCTCACCGTGGGGAGGTCATACGCTGATTTGACGAGCGTTCGGTGCGAAAAAATCATTTGCCCGATCACTCCCAGCCCCATGGCCAAGAGAAGCGAGCCAAGAATAGCGCCGGCGATCTTGTTAGATTCGAAGGAAAACAATTCCGCCCTCCACATTCGTCAAGCGATCGCGCTTCCACCTATCCGGCCATAATTTTAGGCTAAAATGGCAGAGATCCAAAACAATCCCGGATCAAAACGCCAGCTCGCCGCTTTGCGGTCGAGCTTACCCTTTTCAAGCGCTACTGTACAATCTCATGATCGATGAAGCCGGGCCAAATGCTAGCTTTTGCGCCGAAGTTTTGAAGGGATGCGCGGCAAGTCCTTTCCGTCCGGCTCAAGAACATGGGATAGCGATGGCCGATCAATTTTATGCAAGAGGTTTTAGACCCACATGACCGTCCGCAAGATCGTGTATCAGGGCGAGCCCGGCGCCAATTCCCATATCGCGTGCAAAAATGTCTATCCGGATTGGGAGCCGCTGGCGTGCGATACCTTCGAGGACGCGCTTGCCGCCATTACCGAGGGGGAGGCGGAACTCGGCATGATCCCAATCGAGAACTCCATCGCGGGCCGCGTCGCCGACATTCACCATCTGCTGCCAAGCGCTAGCCTCTTCATCATCGGCGAATATTTTCTTCCTATCCATTTTCAATTGCTTGGCCTCAAAGGCGCGCGGCAGGATAAGATCCGCTCGGTGTACAGCCATGTTCACGCGCTCGGCCAATGCCGCAAGATCATTCGCAAGCTGAATCTTTCGGCCCATGTCGCCAGCGACACCGCCGGTTCAGCCCGCGAAGTCGCTGAATGGGGCGATCCGACCCGCGCCTCGATCGCAACAAGCCTCGCGGCCGACATTTATGGCCTCGACGTATTGGCCCGCGATATCGAAGACGAGCCGCATAATACGACGCGCTTCGTCGTGCTGGCCAAAACCGCGATCTGGGCGGAACGCTCCTCTGAACCAACCGTCACGAGCTTCGTATTCAGGGTGCGCAACGTGCCGGCTGCGCTGTACAAGGCGCTCGGGGGATTTGCGACCAATGGCGTCAACATGACGAAGCTCGAAAGCTATATGGTCGAAGGCCAATTCACCGCTACGCAGTTTTTGGCCGATGTCGATGGCCACCCCGACGACCCCGCGCTGGCCCGCGCGCTGGAGGAGCTGGCGTTCTTCTGCAAAGAATTGAAGATCTTGGGCGTCTATCCGGCGCACCCCTATCGAATCGAGAGCCTGGCGCTTCGGCCGCACTCCGCGTAGGCGCAAAAGAATGGGGCCAAAAAACTCCCTAGCTTTCGGGATGCTGGGCCGCGCCGATGCCTAGCCATTGCAAAACGCCATCGCCGGCGGCGGCCCCCGTCGCCAGTGTGGCTTGCAGCAGATAGCCGCCGGTCGGCGCTTCCCAGTCCAGCATTTCGCCGGCAAGAAAGACGCCCTCGCGCCGGCGCAACATGAAGTTCTCATCGATTTCATCAAACAGCACTCCCCCCGCGGTCGAGATCGCGCGAGCGATAGGCGCAACGCCATTGAGGCGAACCGGCGCGGCGTTGATGAACCGCGCCAATTGCGCGGCAGTCATGCCGGATAGCGGCGTCGCGGATGCGATTGCAAGTTCATGCAACAGACTGATTGCGGCGGGCGTCAATTTCAAAGCCTTGCGCAAGAAGGTCGACAGCGATTGCTTGGCTGATCGCCCATCGATCCGCCGCTCTAATTCGGCGAGAGATAGATCGGGGCGCAGCGCAATCCGCAACATCGCTTCGCCCTCGGACTCGATGGCGTCGCGCAAGGGAGCGGACAGCGCGTAAACGGCGCCCCCCTCAAATCCCGTCCGCGTGATGATCGCCTCGCCGCGCACAAGCCGATCGCGAAACGACAGCTCGATCCCTTTCAACGGTTCGCCCTCGAACCCGCTTTTGAAAAGGTCCGACCAATTTGTCAGAACGCCGCAATTAGCCGGCCGCAGCGGCGCGACGCCAATTCCAGCGTCCTCCATCGCAGCGCTCCATGCGCCATCGGAACCAAGACGCGGCCAGCTCGCACCGCCCAACGCCAATACGACCGCATCGGCGCGGACCGTGGCGGGCCCATCCGGAGTGATAAAACTAAGAGCGCCGTCCTTGTCCCAACCCATCCAGCGATGGCGGAGTTTTAACGCGACGCCCATCGACCCAAGACGCCGCAGCCACGCGCGCAGAAGCGGCGAAGCCTTGAAAGCAGCCGGAAAGACGCGGCCGCTCGACCCGATAAAAGTCGTCTGGCCAAGCCCCTCGCACCAGGCCCGGATTGCGGCGGGCGGCAGGCGCTCGTTTGCTGGACGAAGCCGCGGCGTCGCGGCGCCGTAGCGGGCGAGCATAACCTCAAAGTCTTCGCTGTGCGTGATATTGAGGCCGCCGCGGCCCGCGAGCAAAAGCTTTCGCCCAGGAGCCGCCAACCGATCGAACACCGTGACGCCGGCTCCCCCGGCCGCAATGACTTCGGCCGCCATCAGTCCGGCCGGCCCGGCGCCGATAACGACGACGTGAGCCCGAGCGAGGGCTGTCGCGGCGGGCCGACCTTCTGACGATGCTTCCTCTACTGGAGCCGTCACTCTGATTTGTGCGCGCTTTGCAGTAGATCGCGCATAGTTCGGCGCAAGCCGTGGACCTGATCGATCAAATGGAGAATAACCCCTATTCCCTCGTCATTCACGCCAAGATCCGCCTTCAGCCCGTGAATCAGATGCGCCCGCGCGACATCCGTCTCCGAGAAATCCTCGCCTGCCGCATGCCGCCGCGGGATCAACCATTCCTCTTCGATCCAGGCTTCCAGCGTCTGCGTTTCAAGGCGAGCGTAGATCAAGAATTGCTGCCGATCGATCATTCACCCCTCCATGCCAGCGCGCGGATTTTGAGCTTTTCCGGCGGTCCAATTAGCCGCGAACGCCTCCAGCTCCGGATCGATCTTCTCCGGCAGCATAACTTTGAGCGTGACATATTCGTCGCCCCGGCTTCCATCGGGTCGCGCGACGCCTTTGCCTTTGAGGCGAAGCTTTGCGCCCGTGTTGGAGCCTTTCGGAATCCGCATGCTGACGGAGCCCGTTGGCGTTGGAGCCGTCACTTCGCCGCCGAGCACAGCCTCCGAGAGACTGATCGGCAATGTTAGATGAATGTCGTCGCCCTCGCGCGTGAAAAACGGGTGCGGCCGCACCTCCAGCTCGACGAGGCCATCGCCGGGACCGCCGCCCTCAAAGCCGGGCTCGCCTTTGCCGCGCAGGCGGAGAATCTGACCCTCGCGCGAGCCGGCCGGCACGGCGACGTCGAGAGTCGATCCATCGGGCAGGCTGACGCGGCTCGTCCCGCCGTTGACCGCCGTCAAGAAATCAATCGGCAAGCGATAATGCATATCCCTGCCGGGCGCCGGTCCGCGCCTGCGCGCGCCGCGGAACAGGCTCGCCAGAACATCATCATCCATGAGATCTGCGTAGGCCGATTCGTTCGCGTAAGGGTTCTGCTCCGGGCCAGCGTTGGCGTAATTGCGATAGAATTGCTGGGGCGGACGCTCCGCTCCGGAAGCGTCGATCTCGCCAGCGTCGAAGCGCTTTCGTTTGGCGGCGTCGCCCAAAATATCATAGGCGGACGCGACCTCTTTGAATTTCTCCTCGGCTTCGCGGTTGCCGGGATTGAGATCGGGGTGGAGGCTTTTCACAAGCTTGCGATACGCCTTCTGGATATCCGCGGCCGAATCGCTGCGCTGGACGCCGAGGACCTCGTATGGATCTCTGCTCACTGCTTCCTCTTGAATTTTGCGCCTGGCGATGCCAAGAGCGCCGCACGGCAATCTTACACCATCAAATTTGAGGCTTGTCGACCGCGCCTTGCAGGCTGTCGGGAGACTGCCGCAAATCCTGGCCGCCGCGCCTTCGAACCGGACAATCTCAAAGCGCGAGGCCTATCTCGCCTCCTCCCTGGGATGAAGGCTGAGCGGCAAAAGGCGCCCGACGATCGCGGCCATTTCTTGAAAGGGACGGGATCGTCTATGATTTTCAAAGCCGGCCGGCAAAATAAAGGCGGACCATGACGCGCTCACAATCATCCTTTCTGTTCGATCTCGACGGCACGCTCGTTGATAGCGTGTATCAGCACGTTCTCGCTTGGCATGAGGCGCTCGAGGCGGAGGGAATTACTCTTTCGATATGGCGCATCCATCGCAAGATCGGAATGAGCGGCGGCTTGTTCACGCATATGCTGCTTCGCGAAACGGGGCTTGAAATCAGCGCCGAACGAATCGCACGTCTGCAGAAATTTCACGCCGAGGCCTACAAACGCCGATCCGCCGCTGTTCAGCCTCTTCCTGGAGCCCGCGAACTGCTCGCCTACTTGACGAACGCCGCAATCCCATGGGCGATCGCGACCAGCGGACGCATGGACTCCGCGCGTCCCGTGCTCGAGACCCTTGGCGTCGACTTCGATCGCGTGGTGATCGTCACCCGCGATCAAGTGAAATACGCCAAACCGGATCCTGACCTCTTCCTGACCGCCGCTTCGCGGCTCGGCGTCGAGATTGAGGGAGCAACTGTGGTCGGTGACAGCGTTTGGGACATGCTTGCGAGTCGCCGCGCCCGCGCCCTTGGGATTGGCCTGTTGTCGGGCGGCTACGGCCAGGAAGAGCTGGAGCGCGCCGGCGCTTACCGAGTCTATGAAGATCCAGCCGACATGTTGGAGCACATTGACGAAGTCGCAGGCCGGCAATGATGGCTCGACCTCATTGGTCGGGCAGCCGGTTGAAACGACGCGTGAAAGTCCTCTTGAACGATTCAGGGCTTTGCGGCTTTACGAAAACAGCCACGACGAAAGGATGCAGCGCCCGCAGACGATCCTCGAGTTCGCAGACCTTCCCTTCTATCATGGGCGTCGTCAGCTCATCGGCAAATTCGATGCTGAAGAAGGCGACGATTTGATCCGGCGCCAGATGGATTGTCAGAACTCCATTTGCATGCATCACCCCATCGATCTCCTCAGCGAGGCGCAGGATTGATTCGACAATTGCGGCGTCGGCTGATTCTCCAATAAGCAGGCCCTTGGTTTCTCGCGCTAGAATCGTCGCCGTGATGGCGAGCACGAGGCCAATCAAGATCGAGGCGACGCCATCCAGCGCCGGCATTCTCAGGCTGACAGAGAGATAAGTGCCGACCAACGCGATCAGGAGACCAAGCAGTGCTGCGCTATCCTCGAAGAGCACCATGAACGATGGCGGATCCTTGCTCTCCCGCACCGCTTGAAATAAGGCTGAATAAGGCTTCTTGCCCTTGAAATTGCGCAGCGCAATCCACCACGTAGCGCCATCGAAAATCGCGGAGAGAGCGAGCACGATGTAGTTCACGTGGGGGTTCTCGATCGGCGTCGGATCAAGGATGTGGGTGACGCCTTCATAAATCGAAACGCCCGCTCCGAGCGCAAAGACGAGCAGAGCGACGATGAAGCTCCAGAAATAGAGTTCGCGTCCATACCCCAGGGGGTGATTGAGGTCGGGTTGAGCCATAGCGCGACGCAGGCCATAAAGCAGCAAGAGCTCATTTCCCGTATCGACGAGCGAGTGAACTCCTTCACTGAGCATCGCCGAACTGCCGGTGAACGCCGCCGCGCCGAACTTTGTCGCGGCGACGAGAAGATTGCCGACAATCGCGGCGTAAATCACCGTTTTGGGACAATTGCGGCGTGGCGATTTAGAAATGGTCATCGTAGATGTAGATCGGTCAGAAACTAGCTGATTGAGCCATAGCGACATATTCTAAGCCCCAATTTCGACTAGAGCATAAACGCCTCGAGTTGATTCAAGCCGGCAAAGGCATTTAAGGCGACGCGAATAGATAGGAGATTTTAAATGGCGGAAGCCGTAAAAATCGCGAGCATCGCAATTCTCGACGATTATCAGAATGTAGCTCAATCGCTTGCGAATTGGCGGAACCTCCAGCCGGCGGCGCGAACTGTCTTCTATCATGATCACGTCGCCGACATCGAACAACTCGTCGCTCGGCTGGAGCCGTTCGACGTCGTCGTTTTGACGCGCGAGCGGACAAAGTTCGGCGCCGATCTGATCTACCGGCTTCCAAATCTGAAGCTGATCGTCACGATCGGCATGGCGAACGCCGCAATCGACGTTGAGGCGGCCACCGCGCGCGGCGTTATCGTCGCCGGCACGACGGGGGGCGATCCGCATGCAACCCCGGCTTTGACCTTTGCGCTCATTCTCGCCCTGACGCGCGGCCTCTATCGCGAAGCGGCGTCCGTGAGAGCCGGCGGCTGGCAGGTGGGCCTTGGCGTGGACATTAGCGGCAAAACTTTGAGCTTGCTGGGTCTTGGGAAGATCGGCCAGGAAATCGCCGCCTTTGGCAAGGTTTTTGGCATGCGCGTCATCGCCTGGAGTCAAAACCTCACAGCGGAAAAGGCCGCCGAATTCGGCGCCGAGCGCGTCGGAAAAGATGAATTGTTCCAGCAAGCCGACGTGCTCAGCGTGCATCTCAAGCTCAGCGAGCGGACTCGCGGCATAGCCGGCGCGCGCGAACTCGGACTCATGAAGCCGACGGCCTATCTCGTCAACACCTCGCGCGGACCGATCGTCTCGGAAGAAGCGCTGATCGAGGCGCTTCGGGCGGATAAAATTGCGGGCGCCGCGCTCGACGTCTTCGACGAGGAGCCATTGCCGCAGGCTCACCCCTTCCGGTTCCTGCCCAACGTTCTCGCCACGCCGCACATCGGCTATGTCACCGAGAACACTTATCGTGCAGCTTTTCCTCAAATTGTCGAGAACATCCAGGCTTGGCTCGACAAAGCGCCAATTCGCGTTTTGACCGCATAGGGCGAGCGGCTTGCCCTCACGGCCGGGGTCCCTCCGCCGCCCAAGTCCCAATGAGCAGCAACAGCCCGATCACAGCAGCCAACACCGCCCAGAGAAACACCAGCATGTCCGCCCGGCCGCCAAGCGGCGGGGCCCCAGGCAATGCAGTTCGCAGGGCCGGCACCGCGAACACCATCGCCGCCAGCGCGCCGATCAATGGGATGTCCAGCTTGCGGCGGCGCAGGAACACCAGCGCGCCGATGGCGAACGACCCAAGTCCAAGCACCGCCATCGCGCCATAGGCCGCCAGCGCAAAGAATATGATGGCGTCGGACCGCCGCGCGTCGATCGTCAGACTGGATTCGCCGGTCCCGGCTTCCGATTTTCCGAGCGCGGCGGTCAGAACGAAACCCGCCATGCCTTGCCAGACCGTCACCGCCTGCGTCAGCGGCGGCGGCGCGCTGTCTCCCGCGAGAGCGGCGGCCGTCGTGATGCGCAATTGCGCCTGATAGCGATCGAATGGATAATAGACAAAGGCGCCTGAGGCCAAATCCAGGTCCGTCGACAGCGAAGCCATGGGCTGTTGCGCCTTAAATGCGACCTCATGGACGTTGCGTCCATCGCTCACCATGACCCTGAGGTCGCGGTCCGGCGCATCGATCCGATCGCCGCGCAACCCATCCTGCGGCGTAAAATCGACGCGCAGCTGCATGGTCGCGTTTACGACATCGATCGATTGCGGCCAAACATAGACGCCAAGATCCGCCGGGCGGTCGCCGCCAGCCAGTTTCACCTCGGTTGGGACCGAAGCGACATCAAGCCCATATGCCATCGCCACATAGGCGATCACCACGGCCAGCATGGACGCCCCCAGCGCGATCGCGCGAATGGGCGACCCCTGCCCCGTCGTGCGCAAACTCATTCCCTCTTCCCTCGCTTGCGCTTGCCACCCTGCGCGGCGGCAATATTCACCACTCGCCTCGCTTCGGCAATCGCGGGGCCTCCAACGACCGTCCGATGATCAGTTCGGAAGCGCCGCAATAGGTCACATCTCGTCAATTTCGCGCTGGCGCACACAAAGTTTCTCTTGATTCTGCAAAAATGGCGCGACATCCGGATTTCAGCCAAGAGCCCGGCGGTTACTCTGAGGGCCCTGCTCACCCGCATTGGGCGCTTGCCGCCGCGGTTGCTTGACACACATGGCGGCCTTGCCTATATCGCGAGCGCCTCGACGCGCGTCGTTTGAGTGAAACTGGGGCGGAGTAGCTCAGCTGGCTAGAGCAGAGGAATCATAATCCTTGTGTCGGGGGTTCGAGTCCCTCCTCCGCTACCACCATAACCCCACTCTCTCGTATGGGTTGTTTTCGGTGCGTTTCCAAAAAGCAGCCCAAGTTAGAGAGATGTCTGTCTACGTTGGCGTACCGGCGGCGAATTGATCTCCTCTGACCATGCTAGATTCCCAAAGAAATCAATCGAACGCCAGCTTCGCCTGATCTCTGATCTTAACGCGCGAGACGATCAGCTCCGACGTCCTTTTTGCGGCCCCCTCGGCCGCCGTATAGGTCACGCCCACCATTTCCTGATCGAAAGCCTCGAAGATCTTCCGCGTCTCCGGCGCATCGTTGACCGTGAGGATGAAACCGCCGGCGATCGCGGCGAGCTGCTCGGCCAGCCGATGGAAATCGCCGCGCGAGAAGGCGTCGGCGCCGTAAAAATCCTCAGTGCCGAAATATGGCGGATCCAGATAGAAAAGCGTTTCGAAGCGACTTGATCGCCGCTACCGCTCCGGCCGGAGCAAGGATTGGGTCAAGACGAAATGCGTGCAGTCTGGCGAGTTCGTCGTGATCGGCTACAAGCCATCTGGGGCCGCGCAAGAATCAGCCGCCAAGCTTCTCCTTGCGTCAAAAGAGCCGCAGGGCCTGCGCTACGTCGGCGGGGGTCGGAAAGGGATTCTCTGACGGCGTGAGCTGAAAGAAGGACTCGACACAATCGCTGCAGAGCAACCGCCGATCAATGGCCTCAATGTTGCAGGCGCCGTCAGGACGCGCCCAATATTGCGGATCGAAGTCGCCTATCGCGGCTGGACCGCCGACAAGCTGCTGCGCCATGCGAGCTTCAAGGCCGCCATCGAGGAAATGTAACGGCCTTGCCAAAACTCTACTTGAGGAGATTCGGCGATGCGTAGAACGGATAATCGAGCAATCGTCCTGGCTTTGCTGCTCTCAGCGTCGTCGGCGATGGCCCAAGAAGTTTGCCAGGAAACCCCAGAGAAATTAGCAGCCGAGGCGACGATCCAAGCAATTAATTATCAAGCGGCGGCGAATACCCTCCAGGACATCGCCGACGCGCTCGTTGCGGGAGTTTCCAAGGATCAGGTTATCGCGTTCACCCAAAAAGCTGCCGACGATCAACGCATGTTTGCAAAACGGGCCAGCGAACGCGCGGAGACGCTTTTTCCTTGGCTGCGCAACGTCCCCGCCGCACCTTCGGCCCGTGTGCCGCCGCCATGGCACAGTGACACGCAGTAGGCAGCCGCGTTGCCTTTCACCAAGAATTCTTCAGAATTACGAAGTCCCCGTCTGCCGGGACGTTAATCTGTATGGCTGGCGCCAAGGCCGGATCACGCCGCACTGAAGGACACCCGAATCCGTCGTAACTAGCTGTCCTTCCGACGCCGCCCGCGCTGGTTTGTATCGGCATTATCCCTGACGCACGACCGTCAGTCGTCGTATACTTTATCGCGGCTACTGCGTTCGGCGGTATTGTGCATGGTCCATTTTTTGGATTCAGACACTTGATGTTTTCAAACCAAACATTCCCGATGTTTTCCCCATTGTTTAGCGGAATTGCTTTGAATGTCCACGGCCGGGCCGATTTATTGTAAATATGCCGCACGCAAGTCGCGTTTGCGACCGTTGATAAAAATATAAAAAAGGATAATACGCAAAAATAGAAAAGACGCATTATATATCCTCAATTATTATTATAAGGACACAGCTATTGTTACGATTCGAACGTCATATAACGCTATGAGTGCTAATTTTAATGAATATTTACACAAGCGGTGGCGATGGATATAACATTTCATTATATAGCTAATGTCAATCCACGATGAGAATCTGTTTTTTTAAAAGTTTGGCGTCAGACGGCGAGCGCGAGCTGTCCCTGACGCATTGAGGTTTCCCGACGCCGCCGAATCTCGGCATTGGGATTGCGCTTCAACGGCCGTCGGCGAACGAAAGATTGCGGATTGTGGGAACAGGGCAAAAGGCCGACGAGCCTGGAATTGATTCCACCGAAGTCAAAGCTCATCCCTGGTGATTTGTCCGCGCCCGCGCTAGGGCCCAGACCCATAAAATGGTTGGCGTGACAGGCGGATTGTGATTCACAGCTTCCGAAAGGAAGCGACTATGAATCGGGATCAATTCTGGCTGACGGACGCGCAGTTCGCGAAGATCGCGCCGCATCTTCCCACGGACACGCGCGGCAAGGCGCGCGTCGATGATCGCCGGGTGATCAGCGGGATCATTCATGTGCTGAAATCTGGCGGACGCTGGATTGACGCGCCGCTGGAGTACGGGCCAAAGAAGACTCTCTACAATCGCTACGTTCGCTGGGCTGCTAAGGGCGTTTGGATCGATCTGTTCCACGCGCTTGCGCAAGCAGGCGGGCCGCCGGCGCAGGTCCTCATCGACTCCTCGGCGGTCAAGGCGCATCGCTCGGCCAGTGGCGGCAAAGGGGGGAGAAGAATCAGGCCATCGGCCGTTCGCGCGGCGGGCGCACAACCAAAATCCACGCATTGACCGATGCGGACTGCCGCCCGCTGTCTTTCATGCTCACCGGCGGCCAAATCGCCGATTGCTCGGCGGGCGCGGAGCTTATCGCGCGACTTCCTCCTTGCGAAATCCTCCATGGCGACAAGGGCTACGACGCAAATGCGATCCGTCGGCAGGTCGAGGAGCGCGGAGCTATGCCGAATATCCCGCCCAAGGCCAATCGCAGGTGGAAGAACTGCTTCTCGCCCTTCCTCTATCGAAACCGCAACGCCATCGAACGCATGTTCTGCCGCCTGAAAGACTTCAGGCGCGTGGCTACGCGCTACGACCGAAACGCCATAAACTTCCTCGCGACAGTCTGCATCGCCGTTACCGTCAGCTACTGGTTGTGAGTCTGGACCCTAGCTCAACGCATCGTCTCAGGTCAGCTTTCTATAGGCAATCTCAATAGGATGACGGAATTTTCAGGATTGATCTTCAGGTTTTATCCCGACACGCTTATTTGGAATGCTTAAAAAGTGGCGCGAATGGTTCGATCTGCATCGGGCCTATTAAGGTGCGGAGGTCACTCGCTTGAGGCCGGCTCGTTTCCTCTATATGTAAGATATTTAAGGCATAACGGCCGTCGCAGCTTTGTCAGCGCAGATCGGACGATGATGGAAGGAAACTGCTTCACATGGATGGTGACACGAATTTAGACGTTCGCCACTTCGACCATCCTGGCGAAGGCATCAGGCGCGCAAAGCCAGTCCCGAAAGGGCGGCAGGTCGATCCGCGTGCGTTGGAAGAAATCGAGGCGCTTCTTGGCAATGGATCGCGCCAACGTGATCTGCTGATCGAATATCTGCATCTCATCCAAGACAAGTATAGGCAGATCTCCGCGGCGCATCTCGCGGCCCTGGCCGATGTGATGAAGCTCTCTTTCGCGGAAGTTTTTGAGACCGCGACATTTTACGCCCATTTCGATGTTGTTAAGGAGGGCGAGCGGCCCATTCCACCGCTGACCATCCGAGTTTGCGATTCCCTCACCTGCGCTATGTTCGGCGCTGAGGAATTGATGCACGCGGTCAAAGCCGGTGCGGGCCCGCATGTGCGCGTTGTCCGCGCGCCTTGCGTCGGGCGTTGCGATACGGCGCCCGTCGCCGAAATTGGCCACTATTTCGTCGATCATGCGACGCCAGATAGCGTCTTCGCAGCGGTGGAGCGCGGAGAGACGCATCCGCATATTCCGCGCTATGTCGGTTATGACGATTATGTCGCGCAGGGCGGCTACCAGCTGCTCAAGCGGGTGCGCTCCGGGGCGATGATGACCGAAGCTCTGCTCAAGTCGCTCGAAGAGGCGAGCCTGCGCGGCCTTGGCGGCGCCGGATTTCCCACCGCGCGCAAATGGCGCGCCGTTCTGGGCGAGCCAGGCCCACGCCTGATGGCGATCAATGGCGATGAAGGCGAGCCCGGCACATTCAAGGATCGCTTCTATCTTGAAACCGATCCGCATCGGTTCCTTGAAGGCATGCTGATCGGCGCTCATGTGGTCGAGGCGCCCGAGATTTATATCTATCTGCGCGACGAATATCCGACTGCCCGCGCGATCCTCGAACATGAGATCGCCCAATTACCCCCAGGCGGCCCAACCATTCATATGCGGCGCGGCGCTGGCGCTTATATCTGCGGCGAGGAATCCTCCCTGCTTGAGAGCCTCGAGGGCAAGCGCGGATTACCGCGACATAAGCCACCCTATCCGTTCCAGGTCGGGCTGTTTGGCAAGGCTACTCTCATCAACAATATTGAGACCGTATTTTGGGTCCGCGACATCGTCGAAAAAGGAGCTAATTGGTGGAGTAGCCACGGCCGCAATGATCGGCATGGGCTGCGCAGCTATTCGGTGTCGGGGCGCGTTAAATCGCCAGGCGTCAAACTGGCTCCGGCTGGCGTCACCATTCGCGAATTGATCAACGAATTTTGCGGCGGCATGGCTGACGGTCACGAATTGCGCGCCTATTTGCCGGGCGGCGCCTCGGGCGGCATTCTGCCCGCATCGATGGACGATATCCCGCTCGATTTCGGCACGCTGGAAAAATACGGTTGTTTCATCGGGTCCGCCGCTGTGATCGTTCTGTCGCAACAGGACGACGTCAAGGAGGCGGCGCTGAACCTCATGAAGTTCTTCGAAGACGAAAGCTGCGGCCAGTGCACGCCATGCCGGGTCGGAACGCAAAAGGCAGCGATGCTGATGGAAAAAGGCGCCTGGAACCAGGACCTCCTCGGCGAACTTAGTCAAGTCATGCGCGACGCCTCGATCTGCGGCCTCGGTCAGGCCGCGTCCAATCCATTGACATCCGTGATCAAGTTTTTCCCGGAAGAATTTGCGCCGAAGGAAGCCGCAGAATGAGCGAGAAAATCAGTTTCGAACTCGATGGCCGCGCAGTCGAGGCGACTCCTGGAGAATCCATCTGGCAGGTCGCCAAGCGCTGCGGAACCGACATACCGCATCTATGCTATTCGCCCTCGCCCGATTATCGCGCCGACGGCAATTGCCGCACCTGCATGGTTGAGATCGAGGGAGAGCGCGTGCTCGCCGCCTCCTGCAAGCGCATGCCTGCGGCGGGCATGAAGGTGAAATCAGCAAGCGAGCGCGCCGCCAAGGCGCAGAAGATGGTGATGGAGCTTCTGGTCTCCGATCAGCCGGCGCGCGCCACTTCGCACGATCCCGATTCCAAATTCTGGAACTGGGCTGAGCGCATCGGCGTCACCGAAAGCCGCTTCCCGACGGCGCCGCGTTGGATCGGCGACGACAGCCACACGGCCATGCGGGTCAACCTCGACGCCTGCATTCAATGCAATCTTTGCGTCCGCGCCTGTCGCGAAGTGCAAGTCAACGACGTCATCGGCATGGCTTACCGCAACCATGACGCCAAGATCGTCTTTGATTTCGACGATCCGATGGGGGAATCGACCTGCGTCGCCTGCGGCGAATGCGTTCAAGCTTGTCCCACCGGCGCTTTGATGCCGGCGACGCTGCTCGACGAGCATCAGACCCGCGCCGTCTATCCGGATAGGCAAGTTGACTCTCTCTGCCCATTCTGTGGCGTTGGCTGCCAGGTCACCTATAAGGTCAAAGACGACAAAATCGTCTATGCCGATGGAAAAGACGGTCCCGCCAATCACAATCGCCTGTGCGTCAAGGGCCGCTTTGGTTTTGATTACATCAACCACCCACACCGCTTGACCAAGCCGCTAATCCGCTTGCCGAATGTCAAGAAGGACCCAAACGATCAAGTCGATCCAGCCAATCCTTTCACTCATTTCCGCGAGGCTTCCTGGGAAGAGGCGCTCGATGTCGCCGCCCGAGGTCTTGCCCGCATCCGCGATGAAAAAGGTCCCAAAGCATTGGCTGGCTTCGGCTCGGCCAAAGGCTCTAATGAGGAAGCCTATCTGTTTCAGAAGCTGGTGCGCACTGGCTTTGGATCGAACAATGTCGATCATTGCACACGGCTTTGCCACGCCTCATCTGTCGCCGCTTTGATGGAAGGCATCAATTCGGGCGCCGTGTCGGCTCCGTTCTCGGCAGCGCTTGACGCCGAAGTCCTCATCATCATCGGCGCCAATCCGACCGTCAATCATCCGGTTGCTGCGACGTTCATCAAGAACGCCGCCAAAAAGGGCGCCAAACTGATCATCATGGATCCGCGGCGACAAGCATTATCGCGCCACGCCGAACATCATCTGGCGTTCAAGCCCGGCAGCGACGTCGCCATGCTGAACGCCATGATGAACACGATCATCACGGAGGGTCTGACCGATCAACAATATATCGCCGGCTATACTGAGGGCTTCGAGGATCTGAAGACCCGCATCGCCGATTTTACTCCGGAGAAAATGGCGCCGATTTGTGGAATCGACGCGCAAACGCTGCGCGAAGTCGCGCGGATGTACGCGAAAGCCAAAGCCTCGATTATTTTCTGGGGCATGGGCATCAGCCAGCATGTGCACGGCACCGATAATTCGCGCTGTCTGATCGCGCTCGCGCTCATCACAGGCCAGATCGGGCGCCCCGGCACGGGACTGCATCCGCTACGCGGGCAGAACAACGTCCAAGGCGCCTCGGACGCAGGGCTCATTCCGATGTTTTTGCCGGATTATCAGCCGGTCGATCGCATTGATCTGCGCGAGCCTTTCGAAAAGCTTTGGAACCATGAGATTGATCCGAAGCGCGGCTTGACCGTCGTCGAGATCATGACCGCCGTCCATGCCGGCGAAATCACCGGCATGTATGTCGAGGGCGAAAATCCGGCGATGTCGGATCCTGATCTGCAACATGCACGGGGTGCGCTCGCCATGCTGGACCACCTCGTGGTGCAGGATCTGTTCGTGACAGAGACGGCCTTCCACGCGGACGTCATTCTGCCGGCCTCGGCCTTCGCCGAAAAGGTCGGCAGCTTCACCAACACCGACCGCAGGGTGCAGCTCGCGCGGCAGGTCGTTCCGCCGCCTGGCGATGCGCGTCAGGACATTTGGATCATCGAACAGATCGCCAAACGGATGGGCTGCGACTGGAACTATCAGGGCGTCGGCGAAGTTTTTGACGAAATGGCCAGCTCGATGCCGTCTCTCGCCAACATCACCTGGGAGCGGCTGGAGCGCGAAGGCGCCGTCACCTATCCCGTCGATAGCCCCGACGTTCCTGGCAATGAAATCATTTTCACTACAGGTTTCCCGACCGAGTCGGGGCGGGCGAAGATCGTGCCGGCGAGCGTAATGCCCCCGAATGAAGTGCCGGACGCCGAATATCCTATGGTGCTATCGACTGGCCGCGTGCTGGAACATTGGCACACCGGCTCAATGACGCGCCGGGCCAATGTGCTCGACAATCTGGAGCCTGAGGCGGTGGCCTTCCTGTCGCCGAAGGATCTGCGGCGGCTGGATCTCTGGCCGGGCGACTTCATAAAATTGGAGACGCGCCGCGGCGCAGTGGAGGTCAAAATCCGCTCCGACCGCGATGTGCCGGAAAACATGGTGTTCATGCCGTTCTGTTACGCTGAGGCGGCCGCTAACATATTGACGAATCCCGCTCTCGACCCGTTCGGAAAAATCCCGGAGTTCAAGTTCTGCGCCGCAAAAATCACGCGCGCCGAAGCCCGCGTCTAGCAGATCATCTCCCGCGTTGACGCATCAAAGGGCGATGACGTTTGTGGCGCTTCAGAAAAGGCGCCTCGGCGCGAGGCGGCTTGTCTGGGGACAGCCTATCGCTGAAGTGTGAATTGGTCCGATCACTCTCTGGGTCTTTGCAGATGAATATGATTTATCTGGACTTATCTCGGGCCTTGTCGAGCTCCTTGCTCAAGCGATCGATCGTCGCCGCCAGCTCGTCGACTTGATGCTTCAAATCGTCGACTTGCTCCATGTACCCTGTGATGATTTTTTCGCATGCATCGATGTGCTTCTGATAGCTATCGATCAGAATCTTCATTCGCGCGTCGATCAGAACCGCCATTGGCGGTTGCCTTTTAATCAAGGCGACAACGATTATAGCGATGGCGCCGATGCTCCCAGCGCCCAGCAATTGCCCGAGGCTGCTGGTCACCGCGTTGAAAAGATCGTTTTCATTGGTTGCCATGATCGGTCTTCCCTTCCGCCGAACGGTTGGCGCAAATTAGTTTCACAAAAATTCCTTCGGCGCCGCGCGGGTCGGCCACCAGCTCCATTTGAGCGTTCAGGGTACCGACTGCGCATTCGAACGGAGACACTTCGCGGCTGACAGCGTCGAAGGCCGTTTGCTCGGTACAGGCGTCCGGGCTCAACGCTGCGGAGCAAAATAAAATCAGGGCTGGGATCACTATGACCTCGCTCGGATGATTGCGGCTCGGCGCATTGGCCGATGCCTCAGGTGTTGACGACGGGGCGATGACCGCGGGCGCGATGCTCGCGATCGCCGAGGCGAGCAGTTATTTCTCGCAGTGAATCCAGATGCGCCCTTCGATTCGGCTCATCTGAGGAGGGGTGACCGCCGCGGCGCTCGACAGGCCGCAGTAGCGCCGCTCCATCTCAACAGTGTACCGCAACACTTCTTTCCAGCGATGCGGAGGTGCTGGATTTTGAAGAACCAAAAAGACAATCGCGGCTTTGACGAGAACAGACGCCGCCCTTAGAGAGCGACCGGCATCCCGCCGAATTTCGAACAATCAGGCGCCAGAGAGGCGTAGAGTTTGCCGAAAAATACTTTGACCGCTCCCTTGGTATCCACGGCGCCGATCGCCGAAATGTCCGCGCCGTCACAAGAAACGGTCATGCCGAGAGTCTTCAGATCTTGAGCGAGTTTAGCCGCGGCGGGTGAGGTGATCGTGGCGATCGCGCCGGCCACAGTGGCGTCAATAGTGGTAATGCCGGATTGGACTCCCGGCTATGTCCACATCGACAGCTGCGAACTGCGCCATGCGGACGGCAAACTGATCATGTTCACTGATCATGTCCCTGGCCATCGATCGCGTCTCCAAGTTCGCCTATGTCGAGTTCCACGACCGCGCCGGCAAGATAGAGGGCGCGGCTTTTCTGCGCAACGTCGCGGCGGCCTTCCCCTACAAAATCCACACGGTGTTGACCGACAACGGAATGGCCTTCGCCGACCTGCCCAAAAACCGCCACGGCCCCAGCCGCCGATTTCTCGGCCCGCATATTTTCGACCGAGTCTGCATCGAGCATGGCATCGAACACCGGCTGACCAAGCCTTACCATCCGTGGACCAATGGCGGAGCTGGCTTGAGGCTCCGGCGAGCGAAGCTCGTTGGAGAAGCCAGCGGAGGTCAAGCCGAACGCACGAACCGCACCATCAACGATGCGACGCTCAAACTGTTCCACTACCCGGATATCGAGAGCCTCAAAGCGCACGTCCTCGCCTTCGTCGCGGCCTACAACTTCGCCAAGCATCTTAAGGCCTTGCGGTGGAAAACGCCGTTCGAGGCGATGACTCACGCCTGGACAACCGATCCTTCAATCTTCAAAATCAACCCGCGTCACCTCATTCTGGGATCAAACAACTGGCGACAGCTTCCGGACGTTTGCGGAAGTTCGGCTCACAGTTCTCGATGACGGGAGGGAGACAACCCGGATATTAAGGTACGTTCCATTCAAACCTATCCGCTTGCCAAAAACCCTTGGCCGGGGCAGATTCGGAATGGAACTGATGGCGAGCTGGGGAATGTCGGCCAAGTGCGTTATCTGTGGCCTAACTTGAGCTACGCGTTCCAGCCTTCCGAACGGACCGTTCATCATCCGGGCATCCTTCGAAGAGGAGAAACGAATAATGAAAACGACACACACGGTGCTGTTGTCCGCAGGTCTTGTGGCAGCGCTCGCGTTTGCGAGTTCGGAGACGTATGCTGCCGGGCCGATGATCGCGCCGGGCGCGCTTGCAACGACTTCGGTCGGGAGTGCCGAGGCGATCGTGGAGAAGACGGTTGTTGTCGTGCGCAGACGCGCCGTAGTGCGCAGACCTGTTGCGGTGCACAGGCGCGTCGTGCGCTAACGGGCTTTTTCGACTGGATCTTTGCGACTCGATATCGATGGCCCAAGGTGCGGCCCGTGGGCACGTGCTATGGCACAGAAACCTATCTGATGCCTCGACACGGGCGACTTCTCCGTTGCTGTCCCCCCTGCGTGCTGCGCCACAGATGCACCGGCGAGCACGCGAGGGGGGAAGACGCTGTTCGGAGCATCGATCGCGGGATGGCTTTAGGCCGCTCAGGCACGCTCCGGCCTGAAACAAGTTTGCCTTGACATAAAAATGCTTTAGCGCCGATGCGAGAAACCAGAATAAGGGACTTCTCCTATGCGCCCTGCGCTACTTCTGACCGCAGGTCTCTTGATCGTCGTGGCGGCCCTCGCCGCGGCGGTCTATTTCTGGTCGCCGCAAGCAAACCTCCGCGTAACGACCGGTCCACCCGGCAGCACGGCCTATCGCTTCATCACGGCCTTCGCTTCGGTGACCGAGGCAAATCATCCGCGGATCCACATTAAACTCGTCCAAGTCGCCGATTTGGCGGCGAGCGCTAAGGCGATCGAAGATCACGCCACGGACCTCGGCATCGTGCGCAGCGACGCTGTGATCCCCGCCAACGGCGAGACCATCGCCATTCTGCGCCGGGATGTCGTCGCTTTCGTTGTGCCGGCCAAATCCCCAATCGACAAAATCCCAAGCATCACCGGCAAGACCATCGGCATCCCTCAAGGGCCCTTGCAAACTTACAACGAGCAGACCCTCGATTCGATCTTGAGCTATTACAATATTCCGGCGAATTCGGTAAAACGGGTTTTCCTGCCGCTCGCTGAAATCGGGGCGGCAGTTCATGACAAGCATGTGGTGGCCGTTCTCGCCGTCGGTCCGATGGGGCCAGGCGAGGTCGTTGACGTTGTCGGCGCCATCAAGCTCGCGACCAAGCGCGCCCCGGACATCCTCGCCATCGACGAGGCGGTCGCCATCAACAAGCGTTTTCCTGGCCTCGAGTCGATCGACGTGCCCGCCGGTGCCTTCCAAGGGCGGCCGCCCATCCCCGATGATACGGTGACAACCCTCGCCATCACCTACCGCTTCGTCGCTCCAAACACGATGCTCGACGCCGTGGCTGGAGCGATTGCGCGATCCATTTTCAAGACCAAAGCCCAGCTGGTGGCCAAAACGCCGCTCGCCAGTCAGATCGAAGCACCCGACCCCGACGACAAGAACCCAGTCTTGCCGGTTCATCCGGGCGTCGCCGCCTATCTCAACAGTGGAGAGCAGAGCTTCTTCGATGAGTTCCAAAAATATTTCTATCTGGGCGGCATGGCTCTAAGCATGGCCGGCTCTGCGGTCGCGCTCCTCGTCGGACGCCTCAATCGCAAGAAATCCGAAAGCGATCTACGGCAAATCGATCGCCTGATCGAGCTCGCCGACGAGGCTCTTGTGTCGCAAGCTTCCGAACTCAAAGCCTTGGAGGCGGAACTCAACGGGATTATTTCCTGGTTCGTCAAGAGACAAGCCAGCGGGACCGCCGACGCGACAGCATTTTCCATCGCCATCACACACGCCCAGCACTCCATCGAGAAACAACGCGAAGCGCTCCGGCAAGGGCAGATAGGCTCCATACCTCGAAAAGAACCGTGAAAAGGTTTTGTTTCAAAATTTGCAGGAGGCGCGCATTGAACAAGTGGCTCGGAGCGATCAGACCGCGATTCGCGAATAATGATGCATGTCGTTGGCCGGGACTTGATCCTCGCGGATTATCGCAAAGACGAATCGCGTGGAATGACTGCTTACGTCACCGACATCATTCAGGCGGCTTGAGCGAATGACCGCTTTCTACCCGTTATGGTTGAAAACACCCCCGACATGATGTCCGCCTTCGAGGAACGGCCAACTTCGGCGGAGCGGCCGACATGGGCCCGAAGCGGCTGTTCATCCGCGCGCTGAAGGCCATATTTCATGAACTGACATTCGGTTGCCCACCGTTGGGCGTTTCTCTCTCGTCTGGGCCATGCGTCGGGACGTTGTCCGCGCCGGGCGTATCGCCTTCGCCGGCGGCTGGATGCCCTGCGCCATCGGGCGCAGTGCCGGTGGCATCAGAACCCAGGGCGGCCATGTTGAGCGGCGGATAGACTTCGTCTCCGCCCTCGACCGGCGGAAGATTCTCGCCGGCGCGCACTTCGTTTGGCGAAAGAAAGCCGGTCAGCATGCCGACGCGGACGGAATTGTAGCGGGTCGTGATGTCCGCGCGCAGGAGTACCGTCTCGTCCATGTCGATCTCGAGGCTTTCGTCGGAGACGCCGATGGAATCGCGCGCGACGCCGATCGTCGAAAGCGCCATAAGCGCGTTCAAGCTCAGGCCGCGCAGATGAAAAATATCCTCCGAGGCGATCGAGGACGGAAACTCGCGCAGCATGGCGATTTGCCAGAGGCCGAGCCGATTGACGTTGTAGAAGATCTGGCCGTCGAAGCCCTCTAGTACGAGAACGACGTCCGGATTGACCGGAATGAGCTCGGAAATTACGCCGCGCCCGTCGCGCTTGATCGCCGCATAGGCATTGCCGCGTAGAAGACAGGCGGCGTTCATTTGCTCCATAAACTCAAACCAGGTCTGAACCCGGTTGGGACGGCGAAAGACCTTGCACAGCGGGTGCGTGGTGTTTTGCACGCGAGAGCCGTCGGACTGACGCCTGAACAGCCGCGGCGTGCAGCGCGCGGTATCCTGGCTGCGGATGGTGACGCAGGCGTAGACGGTCGACACCGCCATCGCCGTGCCCTGGCTGATGTTCAGCCCCGTAGTTGACGGCGTCGAGCCCAATGTTGGCAGATATCCCATCGCTGGAAGCGCGGCGCCGACGCCAGCTTTCTCTTTTGGCGCGAAGGCCTGACGGATGCGGGAGACGAGGCTCATGCTTTTCTGCAGCGGCCTTCAAAAGTCGCGATAATCTCGCTCGAAATTTCGCTAGAGGTGATCTGAATCCGTTCGTACGCAGTGCTTGGACGCGACGTCTTCCGCTCCTTCGCCTCTCTCCAGGAAGCCATTAACCGCTTCTTCGCCGAGGCCAATACCGAGCCAAAGCCCTTCCATTGAGCCAAGGACCCGGACACCATCATCTCCGCCGTCAGACGCTGGCGCCAAGTGTTGGACTACTCGGGATAAGTCTCACCGCCGTCTGGCGTCGCCTTATGGAAAAGAATGAATGCCAGAGGGTTGCCGGGCTCGGACATCGCGTCGCTACGCTGGCCTGTGACCTCTCCGGCAACGCTGCTTGTATATTCCGCAACCACTTCGCCGAAAGTGTCGCGCTGGATGGCCACCTTCTGCCCGGCTTCGACCTTGTCATTGAGCTTGACCAGATGCTCGACGAGCCCGCCCTGGGTCGCAAGGATCGGCAGCGCGCTGTTGCCGATAAAGATACCTACGTCCTTGCCTGTGCGCCCCATTGGCCCGGCAAGGATGCCGTGATGCTTGAGGACGTTCATTGTGCCTTCCACGAACAGCGAGATCATCTCAAGGTTCAGGACACGCGCAGCGCCGATCTCCGGCGTGAAAGATGGGATGCCCACGTCGCCAAACGCATTATGCAGGACGCCGGGATACACGTGATTGTCGAAGATCTGGCCGACAGGGTAGAGTTCCGCCATCGCCCTGATCTCCGGCACATCCATGCCGGCGATATTGAATGCGGTGACATCGAATCCGGTTGTCCCGGTATGGAAGTCGATCGCGGCGTCGGCGTTCGGCCGCAGCAGCCGGTTGAACAGGAGCCCGGCATGTCGGCTGGGCGCGGCGGCGCCGTTCTCGTTTCCCGGCCATTCCCGATTCATGTCGATCAGATCAATGCCTCTGCCCGAATTGGGCCATCTGCGCTGCATGCTTTCCATGGCCGGGCGGGACACGTCCGTGACCGCCATCACCGTGCCCGACATCTCCGCGGGATCGAGCTGGTTCATCACGGTCTGGACCGTATGCACGGAACTCATCTCGTCGCCGTGCACGCCGCTGACCAGAACGACGCGCTTGCCCGGCTTTGCCCCCTTAGCAACCGTCACGGACACATACCAGTACTGTCCGGTGGGCATCTGAACGCCCCGAAAATACAAAAAGTGCTTCCGCCCGGGCTCCAGGTCGTTGACGTCGAGCGCGCTGACGACCTTTTTCCCCTGGATTGCGTCGCCGGTGTAGACCGTTGCTGATGGCGCACCCGGCGCCGGGCTGACAGAAGAAGTCGCTGAGTTCTGGGCGTTCGCAGAACCGGCATTGACCACGAGAGCAGCCGATACGCCGACCGTTGCAACTGATGTGATCATGAAGTCGCGGCGATCGAAGCGTTCTTTTGGCTTGTTTGACATGATCGAGGTCCATACCGTGTAAAAAACGACGTTTCGGACGCCAGCATACACGTCGATTGTAAATTGCTCATCTTCATGCGTGAGCGCCGACCTCGCGGCTTGCGACTTTGCTGCGTCGTTCGGCAATGCCCATAGAGGGCGCGAGTATGATCGAGATTTACAGGAGGCGGCAAGACGGGAAGGCCTCAAAATCTTCCTTGTCAGATGGCCCAGTCAATTCAGATCACCAATAGCTCAAGAACTCTCGAAAGGCTAGCAACCCGCTACGATAAAACTCCTACGAGCTATCTCGGGTTCGTCCAAATTGCCTCTATTCGGATTTGGATCTCAACCATCCTGCTCATTGCAGGACCAACCAGACGATGACGAGCATCCAGCCAATGCCAAAGATTCGGATTCCCCAGAAGGCAATGCGCTCGCTCAGATCCGATGCCAAAAGAAGCGAAACGAAGGATACCACGAAAAAGATCGCAACCGTATTATCATCAACGCTCATCTCTACTTCCGAAATCAGGTCGTGTAGCACCCGCCATCGAGCAACGATTTTGCGACTGGCGTACGCGTACAGGCATGGTGGCTGTCCTCAAATGCTTTGACCTCTGCCGCGCGTTACGAATTCGAAGCTAGAGAGAAAACGTGGCTCCGGCGCGGGCACAGTCTTTTGTCGCTGGCACTTAAAATCCTAATGGCGACAAATTTGTTTCCATCTGGAGAAAAATGGTTTCCGACGTAACAATCCGGACATTGGGTATTGGGGGTCACCGGCGCGCCCTATCGATCATAGCGCGCCATACGATATTAGGCGACGTATAGGAAACCGACGCCAAGGCCTCATAGCCTGCGGTAATCATTTCATCTGTCGGCTCGCTCATAGCATCAATCGCGGCGAGCGCGTCGTCAGCATAATCCTCCCATTGCTTGCCGCTGATCGCACCGTCGAGCATGTTGTATCGCGGCGCATCCGGATCCACGCCGTCTTTGCGACAAAGGGCGCGCGCCACTCGTTCTACCATTTTGTTCATCGGAGAATTCCAAGCCACACCATCGCCAGCAGACATCCGATCGCAATAATTCCGATTGCAAAAATAGCAAATCGCTCGTGCCGGTCCCGGCCGAAAACAACCAGACTCAAAGCGATCATTGAAATAGCGCCGATCATGAGGATGGCAATAGCGCTGTGCTCTGGTTCCAAAATGACTCGCCCCGAATTGAACCCGGAAATTTCTTCCGACATCCTTTTCGAATAAATGCGCAACCCTGGGTGTGGGGATTGCCACAAATCGACCGTACGAAGCGCATCGCTGAGTCTTGCGGGCTCTCCTGCACCGTACCGCTCACGGCGGACGCTTGCCGTTTCTGGCCACTTTGCGGCTCTGTTTGGCGTGGATTGAATCCGAATCCCCGTCGCGCCCGAATGGGATCACGCCTGCGGAGGCATCCGCCGCGGCGCGCCTGTGTTGTGCAACCAGTACACGCGGGTCGCTCGATTAAGATAATAAGCCGCGGCGCCGCGCGAATTGCAGTTTGAGCTTTCAGTCAAAGGCGCCACGCTCGCCAATGAGCCTCATCTCCCGCATCCGACAGACCTTCGCGCCAAAAGAGAAAGGCGTCGGCGCCACGCTCCCGGCCATGGGATATCTGCCGACGCTGGGCTCGACGCCCTCGACGACGGGGCTGAACATCGCCAGGGCACGGCGATGGCGGTGTCGACCGTCTTTGCCTGCGTTACCATCCGCTCGCAGGATACCCGCCCGTTGCACGCTGCGCCTGTTCAGGCGTCAGTCCGACGGCTCAAGTGCAAAATACGACGCACCCGCTGTGCAAAGTCTTTCGCCGACCGAAACGAGTTCAGAATTGGTTCGAATTCATGGAGCAAATGAACGCCGCCTATCTTCTGCGCGGCAATGCGTGTGCGGCCATCAAGCGCGACGTAATTCCGAGATGATTCCGATCAATCCGGACCGATGCGCGCTACGTCCGACGATGAGGAAACGAAGAACATCCGCACGCTGCCGAATGAAAGTGGGTGAGATAGCTCGGCATTGGGGCCTTGTCGGACCGAGCTAGGCTCAGGACTCATTGATTGAGATAGAAGAGGACGGCGGCTGCGATGCAGATGGCGGAGAAGAAGGTGTGGGCGCATCGATCATAGCGGGTTGCGATGCGCCGCCAGTCCTTGAGCTTGGCGAACATGTTCTCGATTTTGTGACGCTGGCGGTAGAGCGTCTTGTCATAGGCAATGGGAAGCTTGCGGCTTCTGGTTGGCGGGATGCAGGGCTCGACGCCCCTGGCCTTCAGCGCGGCGCGGAACCAGTTGCTGTCGTAGCCCCTGTCGGCGATCAACATTGAAGCGGGCGGTAAAGCCTTGAGCATCAGCCGCGCGCCCTTGTGGTCGCTCATCTGGCCCTCCGAGAGCAACATGACGAGGGGCTTGCCGGCGCCGTCGCAAACGACGTGGAGCTTCGAGTTCAGTCCGCCTTTCGTGCGCCCGATACGGCGGGGAAGAGCCCCTTTTTGAGCAGGCTCGCCGCTGTGCGATGCGCCTTCAGATGCGTGGCGTCGATCATGATGCGCTCGGGCTTTGGACCTTCGCCAGCGAGCGCGGCGAATATGCGGTCGAAGACGCCGAGCCGGCTCCAGCGGATGAAGCGATTGTAAAGCGTCTTGTGCGGCCCGTAATCCTTGGGCGCATCTTTCCATTGCAGGCCGTTGCGGATCACATAGACGATTCCGCTGACCACCCGACGGTCGTCAACCCGCGGAACGCCATGCGACAGAGGAAAATGCGGCGCAAGCCGCGCCATCTGCCGCTCGCCCAACAAAAACAAATCACTCATCCCAGCCTCCCCATGCGGAGACCAGGAATCACATCTCAGGCAAATTTAATAGGTCCTGAGCCTAGCTCTCGCGGCCAGTGGAATTTAATTCTAAGGGGCGAGGGCATCGATGATGCGACACTCAGCGATCGTCCCGCGGCTGCACTGGCCAATCAGCGAAGCAAGGCCGCGGTGTAAGGCCTTGAGGTCAGCGATCTTGCGCTCGACCTCTCGGAGGTGCTCGCGGGCTATGCAATCGACGGCCTCACAAGGGCGGTCCTTCTGATCGGAAAGGCTGAGCAGATCTCGTATCTGCGCAAGCGAAAAACCAAGGTCGCGAGCGCGGCGGATGAAGCTCAGCCGACCGAGGTGCAATGAGTTGTATCTTCGGTAGTTGCTCGCTGTGCGTGCAGGCGCCGGCAGCAGATCGATCCGTTCATAGTACCGGATTGTCTCAACTTTAGTGCCCGCGCTCCTCGCGAGATCGCCGATCAATAGAACTTCCATCATCATCTTGACCCTATACGGACTACAGGGTGTACGTAGCGTGTCGTTGGCGAATCGCAAATTCCTGCCGAAGGGGTCCTTAATGGCTGGCTGCTGCCACGACGAACGCTGCTCTAAAGACGCAATTTTGAACAGCCCCGCTTGGCGCCGGGCGCTTTGGATCGCACTCGCGATCAACGCCGGGATGTTTGCGGCTGAGGTCGCCGCCGGCATCGCCGCAGGTTCGGCATCGCTGCAGGCGGACGCGCTCGATTTCCTGGGTGACGCAGCAAACTACGCCATAAGCTTGAGTGTAGCTGGCCTTGGCCTTGGATGGCGAGCGCGCGCCGCACTTTTGAAAGGTTGGGGTCTAATCCTGCTTGGCCTATGGGTAATCGGCTCGACCGTCTGGCATGTCCACACGGGCACGCTGCCTCGCGCCGAGGTAATGGGCGTAGTCGGCTTCCTGGCGCTCACCGCTAACGCGGGCGTCGCCTTGATGCTGTACCAATTTCGGAGCGGCGATGCGAGCATGCGCTCAGTGTGGATCTGCTCTCGCAATGATGCGATCGGCAACCTCGCCGTGCTCGCTGCCGCAGCTGGAGTATTAGGCACACGCACCGGATGGCCCGACGTAATCGTAGCTGCCCTTATGGCAAGCCTGAGTATAAGCGGCGGATGGCATATTGTGCGAAAGGCGCGCGGCGAACTGCAAATTGGAAAGCCTCTCCACGGCGTTAAACCCCCCGCGGAGTAAAAGGTCAGCGCGGCGATCGAGCTTCTCTTGGGATCCATCGAACTCGGTCATTTTTTGGACTCGCATGACGCTCGCCAATGCGGATAACCCCAATATTCCTGGGCAGGGATTTGACCTTCCCGGCAACCTCGCCTCGCCGAGCATTCAGCTCGACAGCGCTCACCGCCTCACCCGGCTTACCGTCACGCCGCATCTCTCGAACGCCACTACGGACACCGCCGTCATCTTCCCAGCTGGGGTATTTGCCCGCTTCGACACGCTTGAAGCGCCGGTCGGCTAGAGCATTGTTCCGTGCAAAAAGAAAAAGGCGGGACTGATTCCCGCCTCTTACACCGTCGCTTGCTGCGATCTTAATAGATCTCAAACGGACCCCGCGCCGGGCGCAACTGCTCAACCGCGCTGTGTGACGTATTCTGCATCTCGGCGCCGACAGAGCGGCCCATAACGATGCTCTCTTCTTGTGCATATTGCCGATCGTAAGAATACGGGCTCGCCTGCTTTGCTTCTGCGAAACTGGCGGAGCCGGCAACGAGGGCGGCGACAAACAAGAGCTTGGAGATGTTCATGATTTTAGTGCTTCAATATTCGGCCAGGGCTGTAAATCGCCACACCGGCCGCTCCCCTTATAAACAGTTTCGCCGAGCTCGAGTTCCATGCGGCTGCGAAGTATTTGAGCGCATCGCCGGTTAAGTGACCAGCGGCCGCCCACGCAGCAGACATTACGCCGCGGCCAAACGCGGAGCTGCTTCTACAGGGATAAAACAAATGAAGCTTGTCGAGTTCACACGTGACGTCCTGCCGCACCGAATTGGTGAGAGTGTTGGCGGATGACGTGGCGGCGGCCTCGAGGCGTCCGGCGAAATTGCCGCCAATCCGCCGGATCATGGAAAAAAACCGTCTCCCGCTGAGGAGAGCCAGTCGAACTCCGCGTCGCCCAAGGCCCAAGCATAACCGCCGCCAAACCTATCTCACCAAGTAGAAAGGATCGCTATGATCGATCTGTTTCAGGGCATGGGGCCGGACCTGGTGAGCCCGCCGACGAATCTGGCCGTTATCGCGCCGAACTCCGTTGAGATGGAGCGGCGGTACTGCGGCCTGTCGAGCGCCGCGGGGGCCCCAATGTGTAGTCGGCCGTCTAAACGCTCAAATGGAGCTGACGGCCGACCCGCGCGGCGCCGAAAAATAATCAGACGCCGGTCTTACGAAAGCGGGAATAAAAATCATGACTGACGATAAGAGTCTCAACGATGGGATTTTGGTCATCATGCGTCAATGCTGGGATTTGCATTCGCATCTGAAAGACGGGGACCTTAAGAAATACGCAGATGGACTCCGAAAACGGATTCAATTCGGCGTCTCCAACGATGCGCTTGATAGTTATCTGAGCGATGTTCAACCAAATAGGCTCGAAATTCCCTGGACCAGAGCCTACCGCGAGATTGTCGATCAGTCGATCGCTCTCGTTAAAAGTTCGGCCCGCGCTAAAGTTAGCGGCTTGGCTTTCTCGTCGACTGCGTAAGGAATCATTTCGGCATGAGCATGGTCATCGCGACCCCGGATATCGTGTCGCTCAGGGTTTCCAGGCGTCGAAATACGAAGGCCCCGTCCATTTCCCTGCTTTCCTTACTCGCTGGGGGATCGCGGCCGTCGGGATGGTTTAAACAGCCTCGACGCTTCAACCAGTTCCGCCAAGGGACGCCTGATATGCCCGTCTGCTTTCAGCATTACCAGCCCGTGCAATTGAGCCCAGATTAGATGAGCTTCATCCTCGACGCGGTCCGCCGGGGTCGTGACGGACAAGGCTTCGCGCAAGCGGTTGAAGGAATCCACGGCAGCGGCTCTCAGGGCGCTCTCCGTGCCGGCTTCGGGCACGAGGTGCGACGCGAACATCAGTCGATAGAGCTCGATATTCGCTTCGCCGAATGCGACATAGGCGAGAGCCATCGCTTTTAAGGCGCCGTCCCGCCCTCCTGCCGCAGCGGCCGCGGTCAGCGCAGCGGCAAACTCCTCGAACCCTTCCGTCGTGACCGCCTCAAGCAACTCGTTACGGTCGGCAAAATGCCGATAGGGAGCTGGCTGGCTTACGCCGGCAAGCCGCGCGAGAGAGGCGAGCGACATCGCCTGCGCCCCGCTTTCCACGATCTGGTTGCGTGCGATTCGCACCAGCGTCCGCCGTAGATCGCCGTGATGATAACTGATCCGGTCAGACGCTTTTTTTCCGCTTGGCTTCGGGTTCATGTGATTACCTATAACATTTGACTTGACGGCGGTCAAACTATCGCTATGTCATACGCTATTACATCGTTCGGGTCGTGGCGACAAACGCCGCCCTCCTCCCGAACCGCCACCGACCCAAGCCTGGTCGCGGTTCTACTAAAGGCAATCATTTCCCGTCGATTAAGGACTCTCGTCATGAGCCGCATTCTACTGCCGATCCCCAGCCGCGATTTCGACCCCACGGAAGTCGCTGTGAGCTGGAAGATACTGACGCAGCGTGGTCATCGGGTCGTTTTCGCGACGCCCGACGGCAAGCCGGGCGCCTGCGACCCGATCATGCTCTCCGGTATCGGGCTCGACCCCTGGAGCGGCATCCCGGTGCTTCGCAAAATCCGTGTCCTGGGCCTCCTGCTGAGCGCCAATGCCGACGCCCGGAACGCCTATACCGAGATGCTGCGCGATCCGGCCTTTAAGAGCCCCATGCGCTGGGACCAGATCAAGTCCAAGGACTTCGACGCCCTGCTGCTCTGCGGCGGGCATCGGGCGCGCGGCATGCGCCAATATCTCGAAAGCACTGTTCTTCAGCAGATCACCGCCGAGTTCTTCGCCGACGAAAAGCCGGTGGCCGCGATCTGTCATGGCGTGGTGCTGGCCGCCCGCAGCAAGCGGATCGATGGCCGGTCCGTGCTGCATGGCCGAAAAACCACGGCGCTGCCTTGGGCGCTGGAACGCAAGGGCAGCGCTCTTGCTCATGTCGGGCGTTTCTGGGACCGCAACTATTATCGCACCTACACGGAGACGGCGGGGCAACCCGCGGGATATACGGCCGTGCAGCAGGAGGTCACGCGCGCGCTCGCCAGCTCTGCGGATTTCATCGACGTTCCCGAGAGCGACCCCGAATTCAAGCGCAAGACGAGCGGTACAGCGCGCGACACGGCGACGAATGATCGCCCCGCCTGGGTGGTGCGAGATGATAATTACGTCTCGGCGCGCTGGCCCGGCGACACCCATAGCTTTGCCCGCACATTCGCCGACGTGCTCGATGCGAGGGCCCCTCGTGACCGATCACGATGATGCAGCATCTTCAGCTCATTTTTCAGACATAACGAACGAGGAGGATCATGGTTAGCCAAAATGCATTCGACTATACGGGCCGCTGGTGGCCCGATCAGAAGCCGGAGTTCCTGTCGTTAACCACCGGCGGTCCAAAGGTCCGCTATTTGCGGGCGGGCCAAGGCCCGGCGCTGGTCCTGCTGCATTCAATCCGCACCCAGCTAGACTTGTTTCAACGGGTGATCCCAAAGCTCGCCGATCACTTCACCGTATACGCGTTCGACTATCCGGGATTTGGCTGGTCGGAAATCGTGCCGGGCGCCGACTATCGGGAACCGGCGATGCGAGAGCATGTCGTTAATTTCATCGAACGGCTCGACTTGCGCGACATCACCCTGGCTGGCGAGTCGATGGGCGCCACACTGGCATTGACGACGGCCGCGGTGCTGGGCGATCGCGTGAAACAGGTCGTCGCCTTCAATCCCTATGACTATCTGCCGGGTGTGGAGCGGGCGAACCTACTCGCGTCGGTCATTATCAAAAGCGTGCGCGCGCCGGTCATCGGGCCGGCTTTCGCCGCCATGGAAAGCCGGGCCTCTCTCGCCGGTATCTTGAAGGGCGGTCTCCACGACCCGCGCAGCTTGCCTCCGGACTTCCTCGATGAGTTGGTGAAAGGCGGGAAGCGGCCGGGCTACCCAAAGGTTGCGCGCGCCGTTTATAGAGGCCTTGCGAGCTACGTCGCAGCGAAATCGAATTACGCTCAGATCGCCGTCCCGGTGACGCTGGTCTATGGCGATCATGATTGGTCGCGCCCGGCTGAGCGCGAAGCGAACCGGGCTCTGATCAGGCATGCAAAGATGATTGTCCTCAAGGACACCGGACATATTGCTTCGCTGGAGAGTCCGGAAGAATTCGCCCGAATTCTAATTGAGACGCTATCAACAGCCCGCTCCGCCGCTTGAGGTGGAATCGGCAATGTGAGCTTAGCGAGGCGCGAAAGAATTGGACGCTCCGTGGGTCGATCCAGAAATCGACCTGCACCGCACCCGTTCCTCCTGAACCCGGAGTAAACGATGACTCAGCCGAAGCCGAAGCGCTTCTTGGCGTCGACCGAAGATGAACACGTGGGGTTATCCCATTGTCGAGGAGGTAGATCATGAAAACATTTCTTAGCATTGGAGCTGGTCCCGGTATGGGCCTCGCGACAGCCGAGCGGTTTGCCGGCGAAGGGTTCCGGATCATTTTGAGCGCCCGGAACGAGACCAAGACGAAAGAGCTTGCGGGGCAGCTCGCGGCGAAGGGCCATAAGGTCGAAGTACGCACGGTCGATGCAGCTGAACCGTCAAGCATCGCAGCGCTCGTGTCGCAAGTTGAAAGCGAGTTCGCCGGGATAGATGTTCTGCACTTCAATGCGGCCTCGATGCGAAAGGCCACGTTGGCGGATCAACCGCGCGAGACGTTCAACTATGATCTCGCCGTTAATATCGGCGGCGCAATGGTCGCTGCGCAGGCTGTGGCGCCCAACATGATCGCACGCGGCTCAGGTTCCATCCTGTTCACAGGCGGCGGCTTCGCCCCTTCAGCCGCACCCGGATTATCTCTCTCTGAGCATTGGTAAGGCAGGCATTCGCGCGCTGGCGCAAGGCATCTTCGAGCCGTTCCAGGAAAAAGGCGTCCATGTCGCGACCGTTACCGTCGCAGGCCTCGTCATGAACAGCAAAGACGCCAATGCCGTCGCCGAACAGTTCTGGCAACTGCACAGCCAGCCTGTCGGTTCGTGGCAGGTGGAGACCATATATACGCCCGTCGGCTGAGAACCTGGAAACGGCTGATCGCGGCCCCAGCGCGATCAGCTCCCCCTTAGAAAAGGAGTTCCATCATGGCTTCTTATCCGGCGGCATTTGCGACATCTCTGATAGCGCTGCGCGTTGCCATTTATTACGTTCCGTTTATGTTCCAGAAATCCCAAGAGATCATTATACCGGCCCGCGAGCAAAGATAGCCGATAATCGCCGCATCGGCATGAGGCTGCTTCGTCGTCTTGTATTGCAATCATGAAAAACGGCTCGGCTTCGATGAGCTTGGACTGCCTGTCCCCTCCATAGGTCAACTTTCTCCTTTTCCAAGAGGGAAAGTGGGGGCAGCCGCTTGATCTTATGTTCCCCTATAGCGATGGTGCTTCATCCGATCCTCCAGTGCCTATGAGGCCACCGTGCTCGATGGCGTTATGCTGTTGTGGTTCATCCTTGCAGCGCTTGCGTTGACGTTCGTCGCCATCGACATCCGCACCACTCCGGCATCCATCGTGTTGAAGTGGGGGTTCGTGCTGACCACTGCCTATACCGGCGCGATCGGCGCCTTCCTCTACGTTCTCGGCTGCCGCGAGCCGCTACCTGGATTGCACGAGCAATACGTCGCGGCGCATTGGCGCCAGAGCCTGGGATCGACCATGCATTGCGTCGCAGGCGACGGCGTCGGCATCCTCGCCGGCGCCGTGCTCGCGCGCGTCTTCGGCCTGACTGGCTTCGCCGAAATCGCTCTCGAATATGCCCTTGGTTTCCTCTTCGGATGGATGGTGTTCCAGGCCCTGTTCATGCGTGAGATGGCCGGCGGCTCCTATACGCGCTCGCTCGCCAGCACCTTCGTCCCGGAACTCCTGTCCATGAATCTGCTGATGACGGGCATGGCGCCGACGATGATGATCCTGCAGACGCAGCTCGGCAGAGGCGCCGATCCGAAAACAGTTGCGTTTTGGTTCGTCATGTCGATGGCGCTGCTGGTGGGCGCCATCTTCGCCTATCCGATCAACTGGTGGCTCGTCCGTTACAATCTAAAGCACGGCATGATGACTGTCCGCCCCGCGAGCGCTTCATCTATCACCGCGGCGCCATCACCCCACGGCCACACCGAATACGCCGAGATGACGCGCCCAATAAAACCGCAGCCCCCGGTCATCGTCATGGCCCTACTTTCGTTTCTCGCTTTTGCGGTTAGCCTGCTAATCACCTCAATTGCCGCGCCGATGTGAATCCTATCAGGCCGCGTGGTGCTCGGTCATGGCAGCTGCGGCGCCGTCAAGGCCACGGTGACGGCGCCAGAAAGCCGATACATTGCCAGGCCGCTGGAAAAGTCACTCTTCTGTCCTAATCGCCGCCCGGCGTCACCAGTCCAACGCCGCAGCGAACCGGGCTCGCTGGAATACCCATACCCCCCCACCGCTGACCGCTCGCATCCCCCGTGGAGGGGGCTGCGCTCCCCCGTTTCGGGGATGCCTAGGGGATTCGCTTCGCTTTATGCCAATCACGCTTGTCTATGCGGCCGTGGTCTATTTTGCGTTCCGCGGCAAGGTCCGGCTCGACTCTGAATGTCATTAGCGGAGATTCGTCATGCGCGTTGGCCTCTTTATCCCTTGCTACATGGATGCATTTGAGCCTGAGGTCGGCGTCGCCACGCTCGAGCTGCTGGAACGGTTCGGGTGCGAGGTCGACTATCCCTTTGACCAAACCTGCTGCGGGCAGCCCATGACGAACACGGGCTGTCACGCTGAAGCAGCCGCAACCGAGGCCCTCTTCGCGAAAAACTTCTCGGACTACGATTATGTGGTTGGTCCTTCAGGGAGCTGCGTCCATCAGATCAGGGCTCATATGACAGCGATCGAACAGACCGAGGCTGTGAAAGCCGTACGCGAACGCACGTTCGAGCTTACTGAATTTCTGCACGACATCCTTAAGGTCGAGGATTTTCCGTGGGCGGAATTCCCACATAAAGTGGGCATCCATTATAATTGCAATTCATTGCGCGGCATCGGGCTCGCGAGTCCGTCCGAACTGCGCGGGCCTTTCTTCTCGAAGCCGCGCGATCTCCTAGCGAAGGTCAAGGGCATCGAATTCGTCGAGCCGGCCCGTCCCGACGAGTGTTGCGGCTTCGGCGGCGCCTTCTGCGTCTTCGAACCTTCTGTGTCGGCCAAGATGGGCTACGACAAGGTCACCGACCATGCCCAGGCGGGCGCCGAATATATCGTCTCGGCCGACTCCTCCTGCATGATGCATCAGAAAGGCTGCGCCGAGCGGATCGGCGTGCCGATCAAATTCATCCACATTGCCCGCATCCTCAATGGAGGCGCGGCATGACCCGGGAAGCCGACAACGCGCCGGGCGCGAACGCCGCCTCTGGGCACGGCATGATCCACCCCGATCTCCTGAGCGACCATCGCGAGGGCGCTGTCGGACAGGACGGGCAGCGTCTTGACCATGCGGAAGGAACCTCGCGACCCATGCGGTCCAGGATCCGAGAGCCGCAGCCGCGCGGCGCGCGCGTTCACGGATCGAGCCCGATCGACCAGAGCGAGGCCGCGGCCCGCTTCATCGCCGCCACCGAACATGAGAAGATGCACGACGAACGTCTGTGGGATCTGCGCAAGAAGCGCGACCGCGTTATGCACTGCATCGAGGAATGGGAGGAATTGCGCGAGCTCGCCTCGCAAATCAAGCAGCACACGCTCGCCAATCTCGATCAATATCTCGAACAATTCGAGGCGGCCGCCACCGCCAACGGCGTCACCGTCCATTGGGCGGCGGACGGCGCCGAGCACAACAAAATTGTGCATGGCATCCTGCGCGACCACGGCGCCAAGACCTTGATCAAATCGAAATCGATGCTAACCGAAGAGTGCGGCATGCGCTCCTATATGGCGAGCGTCGGCATCGAGGTGATCGAGACCGATCTCGGCGAACGCATCCAGCAGCTCGACAACGAAGACCCGAGCCATGTCGTGGTTCCAGCCGTCCACAAGCTGCGCGGCGATGTCGCCGAGGTGTTTGCGCGAGAATTCGGGACCGACCCGGACAATGATGACGTGCATTACCTTGCCGAACAACAGCGGCAGGCCACCCGCCCGCTGATCCTCGGAGCGGACGCCGGCATGACCGGCGCCAATTTCGCGGTCGCCGAGACCGGCAGTTTCGTGATCTGTACGAACGAGGGCAATGCGGACTTGTCCGCCAACGTGCCACGCCTGCATATCGCATCGATCGGCATCGAGAAGCTCATTCCCCGCATCGAACATCTCGGGGTGTTTGTGCGGCTCCTGTCGCGCAGCGCGCTCGGCTCGCCGATGACGCAATACACCTCGCACTTCCGGGCGCCGCGGCGCGGCGGCGAAATGCACATCGTGCTCGTCGACAACGGCCGCACCGCCCGTCTTGGCATGGAAGAATTCTGGACATCGCTCAAATGTATCCGCTGCGGCGCCTGCATGAATACCTATCCGGTGTACCGTCGAAGCGGAGGGCTGAGCTACGGCGCAACTTATTCTGGGCCGATTGGCCTCATTCTGGATCCGACCTTCGATCGACGGAAATATTCGGCTCTCCCGTTTTCATCTTCCCTGAACGGGTCCTGCAGCAATGTCTGCCCGGTCAAGATCAATATTCACGAGCAGATCTTCGCCTGGCGAAAGGTGATGTCCGAGACCCACGAAATCCCGCTCATGAAGGCTGCGATGATGAAGGCGGCCGGCGAGCTCTTGTCGCAGCCTGCGCTATATCGAGCGGCGATCACCGCGGCGGACTCGGCCTTGCGGCATCTGCCAAAGTTCCTGATCTACAATCCGATAAATACCTGGACGCGCGGACGCGAGATGCCGGAGGCGCCAAAACAAACCTTCCATTCATGGTGGAAGCAGCATCGCATGGAGGGGAAGGCCGGCGCAGCCCCGCAGGATGGAGGCGGAGCATGAGCGCGCGCGAAGCCATATTCGCTGCAATTGCGGCCAATCGGCCGTCGGGAAGGCATGATCTGCCGGCCGTGCCTCGCTTCGCCGTTCCCGACCCGGACAAGGATCGCATCCGGGCGTTCAAGACGAACCTCGTCGCGATGGGCGGAAGGCTCATGGACGCGGGACCGGCAAATGATCCCCTCGCGCCGCTTCGGGCCCGTCTGGCCGCCGCCGCGGTGGTATGCTCGGCAGCGCCCGAGATTGACGGCAGACGCGATCTTGCCACTGTCGCAAAACCGCATGACCTTGCCGACGTCGACATCGCGGTGGTCCGTGCGGCCTTTGGCATCGCCGAAACCGGTTCTGTGTTGTTAACTGAGAGTGAGCTGCATGTGAATGCGCTTGCATATTTGGCGCAGCACCTCATCGTCCTGCTTGATCCCGAAGACATCGTGGCCAGCACGCAGGATGCCTATCGTCGGCCGGAATTGCACACGGCGCATTATGCTTCGTTCCATACAGGCCCATCCGCTACGGCCGACATCGAAGGCGTGCTGATTCATGGCGCGCAGGGCGTTCGATCTCTTACGGTTCTATTGTCGCCGCGCGGCGCAGACGCAGGACGCTGAGACGTCGTCCCGTCATCGCCCGCGGTCCTACTGGGGCGCAGCTCCCAGCGTTCCCGTCGAAAGCGCCAGCGTTGCGGCCGCCGATAGCGTCGTGCTGTAGGCATCGGTGGCCGCGTTCTTCGCTTGCAGAAGTTGGGTTTCAGACAAAATAAGGTCCGTGATGGAGCCGACGCCGCTGCGATAGGCCGCCAGCGCCGCGTCGAACGTCGTCTGTGCGGCGGTTGTCAGGCTTTGCGAAGCGGCATAAGCAGAAAGCCCGGTATGCAGCGCGTTATCAGAGAGCACGATCTGGCGGACCGCTTCTTCACGCACCCGCGCCATCCGGGCATCTGCGCTGTCGGCTTCGGCGCGCGCCTGCTCCAAAGTCGCGGCGCGAGTCCCGCCGTCATAGAGCGGAACGGCCACGCCGCCGAAAATGCTGCCGCCGAGGCGATTGCTGGTGATGTTGACGGCCGGCGGTTGCTGGCCGGCGGATGGAAGCGCCGTCACGTCCAGGTTTCCCGAATTGTAGGTGCCGTTCCCCGAAAGGAACAGTTTCGGCAAGAACTCGGCCTCCGCCGCCCGCACGTTTGCGAGACTCGCCTTTTGGGCGGCGTAGGCGCTCTGTACGTCGGGCCGGCGAGCGAGGGATTCGGAGATGATCGTTTCGACTGGCGCCGTCATCGACTGCGAGAGCCTTCGACCTGACACGTCGGCGATCTTGATCTTCGTGAGCGGCGAAAGCCCCATCGCCGTGATCAAGGCGAGATAAGCGTCCTGAGCCCCTCCGGTGGCTTCGACCACCGCCAGGTTTGCTTGCGCGGTGCCTTGGCGGGCCTGGGCAACCTCGATCACCGTCCCGATCCCATGCTTCTGACGGTCTTCTGCGGCGGCCTGAACAGCTTGCGCGTTTTTCAGCGACTGAGCGGCCGTCGCGAGGCGGGCCCGGGCGGCGGCGTGCTTATAGAATGCCAGGGCGACGCTATAGATGACTTGCTGATGCGCTGCGGTGAAGGCGATGTTCGAGATCAACGACGCCTGTTTCGCCGCATCGACCACGGCGGCGCGCTCCCCGAAATCAAACAGAAGCCATTGCAGGGAAACGGCCGAAACCGTGCCGTTTGCCGATCCACTGCTATTGAAGCTCGTGTTGAGCGCCGATTGGCTCCCACTGCTGCCTTGAAGGCCGCCGATAACGCCCAAGGTGATCCGCGGGAGATAGGCGCTTTGCGCGATGCCAGCAGCGAGCGCCACGCGCCGAGCATCGTTCCAGGCGATCTGCGTGGTTGGATTGTTCGATTCCGCGAGATCGATCAGCTCCGGGAGAGAATAGACCTTGACGATGTCAACCACGGACGGCGGCGGAACGCCCGCGAGCGCGGGATTTGCGGGCAGCACGTAGTTGTTTGCAGCGCCCGAGGCCCCCCGCTCGCCGGCGATGATCTCGCCGTCTGCGGTTGTGGCCGGCGTCCAAGGCCGATCAGGCCGCTCCGGCGCCATGTCGATCGCCGAAGTCGCACAGCTGGCCAGCCAGAGCGAGGACAGGACGATGACGATGGATCCTTCACGCCCGCGCATAGTCACCCCTTTCTCCCACATCACCTTCGCATGGTTGGGCCGCCATTTGCTCGAGCTTTGTGAGGGGAGCTTCGATGAACGCGAATGCCGCGTCGGAGGCGGCCGACCCAGTAGTTGGGCCCCGTCCGAGAGAGGCGTCCTCCGTCCCAGCGTCGGGCGGCGCCGGATGTGCGCCGAACTCCTCCGCCAGCCGATCGAGCCGGCGGGCGACGCCGCCGGAGGCAATGGGGTCTTGGTCGGCCCCGATCAGCAACGGCCCTTGCAACGACGAAAGGGCGTCGGCGACTTCCCGCCGCCGGTCGAGCCAGCCTTCCGCCGATCGGATTGAGGAAGGCTCATAGCGCGTGAGATCGAGATCTTGTTCAATGGCGCCGAGCGCCGTCTGCGCCTCAGTGGCGAGCGCCCAGCGCTTGGGCCGGGTTACCGCCGAGGCCAAGGCGGCTAGCCGACGAAGCAGCGCGGCGATAGCGGGATCGATGCGGTCGGCGACGCTGACCGGCCAGACCAAAGTGAAGACGACCGCGACGACAAGGTTGCCGAAGAGGATGCCGATGACCCGGTCGCGCGCGATGGTCATGTCAAAGGCGGGGGCCGAGCCCTGGACCACGCTGAGGAAAAAGGCGAAAGCGAGCTGGAAGCCGACATAGGAGATGCGGGGGCTGCCGGCGGCTATCCAGCCCGAAACAAGCGCGGCCAGGAAGACGATGATCATCAAGGCGCCGATGGAGGTGACGGTCGGCATCAGAAAGATGATGGCCGCGAGGCCCGCGGCCGCGCCGACCAGGGAGCCTAGAATGCGGAGCGTCAGCTTCTCAACCGTCTCCGCCGTAGTGCCAAGAGAGATGATGTAGCAGGTGATCAGGCAGGTATGGATGCCGGGCCAGTCGAGCAGCGAATAAACGACGTAGCAGAACATCGCCGCGCCTGTGGTCTTCAAGGCATATTGGACATGCGCAGGATTGGTGAACGCGTCGGGAACGAAAAAACCTCCCTTGGCCGCCGGCTCCGGTGGCGGCTGTGGCAGCGGGGGCTCCGCGAAAGTGGTCAGCGCTACCCGCAATTCCGCAAGCGACGCCGCCGCGAACGGCGATAATGCTGGCTCGTCCTCGGCATTCTCCAAGGTTACGTCAACCGGATACGCGCCCTTGTGGAGGATCGCCGCCATCTCGTCGAGCGTCATGGCGATTCGTTCGGAGAGCGCTGCGGGCAGCAGCGGTTCCGGACCACGCGTGATGACGTCCACCACCGACAGGATCACGGCGGTCGCTTGCGTCGCCTGCCGCAGGGCGGCGATTTCCTGCGGGGGCGACGTTTTCTCGGCGCCGGCCACTTTCAGCCACGCCGGTATCTCGCCGGACCCTTCGTGCAGGCATTCCTCGAACGCCTTGCGCGCGCGGGCGTCAGGCGCGCGAAGCAACGTGGCGCCAAGCTGGAGGCGACGCGCCAGCGCACGCTCCGCCAACCGCCGCGGCGGCGGCCCGAGAACGAAGTTGACCACGATGGAGACGCCGGCGGGTATGCCTACGAAGAGCCAAGCATAAAGAAGCGCCCGGGTCGCGATCTCACCCATATTCGCCGTGCCAAGCAGGTCCAGCGCGTAAGCCGTTATCAGGGCGACGATTGCTGCGACCGGTTTGAGTTTGCTTGCGGATGCGGCGAACAGCAAGCCTAACGAGATGAGAGTCATCGCGACAACGCGCCAAAACGGCCTGTCGATGACCTGCGTGGTTATCGCCAACACAAAGCCGATGACCAGGGTGATCAGCAGGAGCATCACGATGCTCACGACGATGCTCGTCGCCCGGTCTGGCTTGACTACGAAGAAAGCGACATAAGCGGTGAGCGCCGGCTCAGGCGTCTGGTAGATCTCGACGACCAGTGTGGTCAGGGCGCAGATCAACGCCAGTCGGGCGGCGAACTCGAGTCGCCCGGGAAACGGCGCCAGGAGCGGCAGCAACCCTCGAAGGGCCGAAGGGCCTCGCTCACTTGCAGGCGGCGCCATATTTCACCTCAACGACGGCGGTGGCGCCCAACCTCATGAGCCCCTGAGGCGGGTCTTCAAGGCGAACGCGAACAGGAAAGCGCTGGGCGACCCTCACCCAATTGAGCGAAGGCTCAACGTAAGGGACCGAGCGCGGAAGGTTGACGCGGTCGGTGTCGAGCACGCCCGAGCCGATGCCTTGAACGATCCCTTTGATCGGCTGCGTGCGGTCAACCATCGAGAAGGCAGTGACGCAATCGCCGACCGCAATGGCGTGAAGATCGATCTCGCGGAAGTTCGCGACCGCGTACCATTCGTCGTCATTAGTCAGGGTAAACAAGCTCTGCGACGGCGCGATCATCTCGCCTGTCAAGACCGTCAGCCCGACGACGCGTCCCGCGTGAGGGGCGCGCACGGTGGTATCCGCCAGAGCGCGCTGCGCGATGCCGAGCGCGGCCTGCTGCGCGCGAACTGTCGCCTCGGCTCCCGCGTCCGTGTCGATCGCCTGGATGGCGGCCGCTTGCTGCTCGCGGGCCTGCTGAAGCGACGTCGTCGCATCCCGTTGCGCCGTTTGAGCCTGGTCGAGTTGCTGGGTCGGCACATAGCCCTTGGCTGCGAGCGGGCGAAGCCGTTCGACGGTGCGCGTGGCGAGGTCGAGATTAGTCGTGGCGCGCCGCACCTGATCGGTCGCAACGGTCGCGGCGGAACGCTGGGTCGAGATCGCGCGGCGCCGCGTCTCGAGAGCGGCTTGCGCCAAATCGAGATTAGCCTCCGCCTGTTGCACCGCGAGGCGGTAAGGCTCCGGGTCGATCTGGAAGAGTAGATCGCCCTCGGCGACATGGACGTTCTCCGCAACCGGCAGCTCGATGATCCGGCCGCCGACCGCCGGAGCCACATGGACGACGTCGGCATCGATCGTCGCATCGTCGGTCGAGGGCATGATCGAGCGCCGATGCTCCGCATAGAGCCCGAAGACGATCGCCGCCGCGATGATTGCGAGTGAGATCAGCGTAGCCCACGGGGCATGACGGCGCGCGCCTGCAGCCTTCATGGCTACTGTCCAAACCAGAGCAGCCATGCGAGAAGGGCGAAGCAGACCCCGATCGATGCGCAGACGAAAAGCTGAAATGGCAGAACGCCGGCAAGACCCGTGACGATGAATGCCGCGCGGGCGCCGATCGCCGCGATGATCCCAATCAGCGCGCAGACCATCCAGGCCGGGAAATATGCGCCGACCAGTGAGAACGAAGGTGCTCCACGCTCACGGCACCCGCTCAGAACGATCGAGATCAATGGCGTCAGGGAAAATATGTTGGGCCGCATCATGATCTGGAGTTCGAGGACGTCCGCGGGGGCAGACGAATAACGGTCGGCGTCGCCGCAGCCCCCGCGTGGTGGTTTCCCCCTCGGACCTACGCCAGCACGCTCCTTCGCCGGTAGCCTAATGCAATCACTGATTTTTGAAAAGCTTGCTCAGCGAACGCCACCGACCCCTCCATAAAATCTTGTGAGCGACCGAACTCTCGTTGCAGGCCGCTTTCCAGAGGAGGCTCCACGGCGAGATGATTCCGCGCCGCGGGGGCGACCTATCTTCATGGGAACGCAGTCAGGGGATATTCTCGACAATCATCTCCCACACGTCGTGACCTCTGCCATGCAGCATCGCCTTGGCGCTGTAGACCGCCATGCCGACGACAGCTTCAGGCGAGACGAAAGGCGAAGGCGGCGACACCAACTGCATTGGCTCCACTTTCACATGAAGCAACGCCGGTCCGGGCTGTTCGAGCCAGGCCCGGACGGCTGCGTCGAGTTCGCCAGCCTTCGAAATGCTGTGGCCCCAGAGACCCATCGCTTTCGCGACGTCGCCGAAATTGGGATTCTTCAGATCCGTATAGACAGGCGACAATCCGGCGGCCTTCTGCTCGATTTCGACAAACCCGAGCTTGCCATTGTCGTAGACGACAATCTTGATCGGCAGGTTCTCCTGCACCGCAGTCAATAGATCGCCCAGCAGCATCGCGAGCCCGCCATCGCCCGACAGAGAAATCACCTGCCGGCCGGGCTGGCACTTCTGCAGTCCGAGCGCCGATGGCATCCCGCCCGCCATCGTGCCATGGAGCAGGCTGGCGAAAGTCCGGCGTTTGCCGCCGGTGTCGATGTGGCGAACCATCCAAACCGTCGGCGTCCCGTCGTCTGCGGCGAACAGCGCGTCCTCGGCGGCATATTTGTTGATCACCTTGGTCAAATAGGTGCCGGAAATGGCGGAGTCAGGAGCCGACGCGGTTTCAGCCTTCGCCGACGCTGCGTCCTTTTGAAAACGCTCCACATGGGCTGTTAGAAACGCGTTGTCCTCATGCTGTTCGAGGCGCGGCAGCAGAGCTTCCAAGGTCGTCTTGATATTGCCAACCGCCCCGACCGCCACCGGATGACGCCGGCCTAGATGCGTCGGGTCGATATCGATCTGTATGATTTTGGCCCTATTTGGATAGAACTGGCTCCAGGCGAAATCCGCCCCGAGCAGAAGCAGCACATCGCAGTCGAGGATGGCGTGGTAACCAGCGCCGCCGCCGATCATTCCGGTCATGCCGACATTATAGGGGTTGTCGTATTCGAGGAAATCCTTGCCGCGAGACGTGTGGGCCATTGGAGCCTTCAACCGCGCGGCGGTAGCCACCACCTCATCATGGGCGCCTTGGCAGCCTGCGCCCGCGTAGACGGTGATCGCCTTGCTCTCGTTGAGGATGGCGGCGATCTCATCAAGATCCTCGTCGCTCGGGCGAATGACCGCGCGCTTTGCATGGACGGCATACGGGGCTTCATCGTGAAACTCTGCGTTGGCGACATCCGCGGGCACAATGAGCACGGCCACGCCACGTTTGGTTAGCGCCGCCTGACAGGCGGCCACCGTCTTACGGCGAGCCTGCTCCGGCGTCAGGATCATCTCGCAAAAGACGCTGCAGCCCTTGAAGACGTCATTGAAATCGATCTCCTGGATGGACTCGAACCCTAGATCGCGTCGCACGATCTGGGTCGCGATCAGCAGGACCGGCGCCCGATTGCGATTGGCCTCATAGAGGCCGTTGATGAAATGCAGGCTGCCTGGGCCGCAACTACCTGCGCAGGCCGTGAGGCGCCCGGTCAGCGAAGCTTCGGCGGCCGCTGCGAAAGCGCCGGCCTCTTCATGCCGCATATGCACCCAATCGATGCCGCTGCTGTTGAGGGAGTGGGCAATCCTGTTCATTGTGTCGCCGACGATCCCGTAGCATGTCTTCACGCCGGCTGCTTGCAGCGTCTCGACCAGCACATCAGCCACTCTTTTACTCATTGAGAGAACCTCGCGTTTCGCTGGGCTATGTCCGAGAGCCGCCATACCGGCCTCCCATGTCGCGTCCGACCGCGCCTCTCCGCAAAGAGCAATCGGCCCCTGCGCTCGGCTGTCAAGTCGGGCAAAGCCCGCTCGCCGGATTCTGCGCTGAAGGCGCAGCTGGACAAATCCCCTCGATGGGGGGTCGCGCTGCTCGATTTGGGGGAACCGTAAGCGCCGCAGGATGATATCGCGGCAATCCGAACATGCGTTCGCAAAGCGACCTCCCGTCACGCCCGCCAGCACGGTGAGATGGTTTCACAGGCGCTCAGACAGTCGGGCGCGATCCGCTGCGGCGTTCGAATGTCAAGCGGAGCGCGTGGCCCTCCGGCAAGGTCTCGGCCAGACGATTTCTTAGGGCTGCGCCCAGGCGGACGTGCGTTCCCGCCCCACAGACGTCGCCCGCGGCCTCGTATACCATTGCGCCAGTCGCGTGGACCCGCCATTCGGCGAGCGGAGCTTGCACCCCCTCACATGCAGCTAATGCCTTCAGGAGGTGGTCGATCGCCTCGGATGTTTTACTGCAGGATAAGGCGGCCCGCGCGCGCGCTTCCCACGCCAGAGCCTGCCAGGCGCGCTCGTTGGTTTGCATCGCCAAATCACAGAGGCGCTCCGCGCGCGCCCGCGCCGCCGCTTGATCGCCATCGGCGATAAGGAGATTGACCATCCCCCACTCCAACACAAGGCGCCAATACCAATCGAGATGCACCGGTTGGCTTTCCATCTCGCCTTCGGCTCCGCGCAAATAATCCAGCGCCGCAGCATTGTTTCCAAGACCTACCTCGGCCAAGCCGCAAAAGATCAGCGAGATTCTGCGTTCGACAGGCAAGATGCGGATGGCTTCGGAGGCGTCGCCTTCGGACGGACCGCAAGCCTGCAGGACGCCTTCGAAATCCATGGCTTGGAAAAGCAAGACGCCGCGGTAGAGCCGGAGGGAATGAGCCGCGGAAGGTTCGCCGTTTCTTTCGAAGGCGGCGATGCCGGCGTCGAATTCCGTCAATGCTGCGCCAAATTCGCCCAGAGAGAGCAAAGACCAAGGCACGCCAAAGTGACGAATCCAGGCCGTTCGGGCCAGGTCGGCTTCGACAAGATTCTCAGGACTCTCGCTCAGCAGACGGTAGCTCTCCGCCACCAGATCGTGGGCCTCTTGGTACCGTGTCGAAATCATGCATATCATGCTGAAGTTGGCCTGCGCCCAGGCGACGGTGGGATGGTCGCCATGTTTCTTCAGCCGGATAAGCGCTTCCTCGCATCGGCGAGCGTCGGCCCGGTTCCAGCCAGATCCCCAGATGCGCCGCACATAGGCGGTGATCCGCGTGACATCCTGTTGTATCGGATCGGCTTGCTTCTCACAGAGGGCCAAAACCTGATCGAGAACTTGAAGGCTGCGAACGAGATCGTGCCAACCGAGCGCATAGGATAGGCCAACAAGCGCTCGGCACTGAGCGCTAACGTCGCCATGTTGGCTGGCCTTCTCCGCAAGCTGTTCATAGCTCTCTTGGGCCATGGGGTCATGGGCCGCGACCTGAATAGCGGCGCGCCGTTCCAGAAATTCAATTTCAGCGGGAATTCGGGCGCTGTCGGCAAGGTTTGCCGCCAGTTTGACGGCGAGGTCGAGAATTGCCAAGGCATCGTGGGGAGCAAATCGGCTGTTTGCGATGCGCAAGGCGGAACGCAGGTAATCCAGCGCTTTTGACCAATCTCGCGCGGAGGCAAAATGTTGCGCGAAGCGAATGGCCTGATCATTGCGCTGATCTGGCGGATAAATCTCCTCGAGCCGCTCGCCAATCGCGCGATGCAGGCGCGCCCGACGCACCTGGCCAATCCCCTCGTATAGAACTTGTCGGAAAACCACGTGAGTGAAAGCGTAGGTGCGAACGAGTTCGTTGTTCGGAAGAGTGAGTAGTTCGCCTCGCCGAACCGTGAATGCGGTGAAACCCTCGCAGATCGCTTCGAAAGATTGCTCGTCCATCTTGGCGGCGGGCGCTGCCGTTGCGGGATCGAAGTGGTTTCCGGCCACGCTTGCAGCTTCAAGCACTCGTCGCTGCTCGCCGGTCATCTTTTCGATTTTTGCCTCGATGAGGCGCCCAAGAGTCGGGGGCGTTTCGAACGCCGACTTGTCAAGGGGAGTAAGGGTACGCCAACCATGCGCCGTACGCGCGATGACTCCGCGCTCAAGCAAATAATCCAAGGTAACCCGCATGAACAACGGATTGCCGCCGGTGCGCTCCTTGATAAACTGTGTGAACTCCAAAGGGATGGGTTCGCCGTCCGCACCGCCCATTAGCACGTCGGCTATTGCGGGCGTCGATAGAGGAGCAAGTTCGAACTCGCTGCAGTATTTGCGCAACGCAAGATCATGCGCCATCTGACTCAGAGGGTGGCGAGCAGTCTTCAAGTCCTCCGGCCGATAGGTGGCGATCAGCATGATTTTTGCAGACGAACGACGACGGCATAGCGCTGACAGGAAATCGATGGTCGCAAAATCGGCCCAGTGAAGATCTTCAAGCACCAGCAGCAACGGGCGCTCCGTCGCCAAGGTCTCGAAGAGGCTGCAGGCCTCGCGCACCATCCGGCTTCGGGCGCCTGGAACGATTTGCTGCCGCAACGCTGTCCGCTGTGCAATCGAGATTTGGGCCGGCATCTGGATTGCCCAGGAGGGCGCCAAAGCGACCAGAGTCCCGAATGATCCCGGCGCCGGCGGCGCCTTTGCACAAACCGCCAAGCGCCTCAAGTATCGGATAGTAGGGTTCGGCCCCCGCGAAGCCCTCGATGCAGTGGCCCTGAGCCACGACAAGATCGGGCTGCCTGCGCGCTTCTGCAAGAAATTGCTGGACCAGGGTCGTTTTGCCGATCCCCGGTTCGCCGCTGATGAACGCCGCCTGGGGTTCGCCTGACGCCGCCCGTTGAAGCAACGCCAGAAGCTGCCGCAGAGGCTCGGCGCGCCCGGCGAACACGCCAAGCTCGACGACGGCTTCGCGCTTATTCGCCAGCGAAGCGAAACCATTGATCGGGCCGATGAAGCGATAGCCTCGACCCCGCTGGGTCTCGATAAAGCGGGGGCTGGCGCTCTTGTCGCCGAGCGCGCTCCGGATGGCGAGAATATGGCTTTTCAGGACCTCCGGCTGAACGTGCACGTCATGCCATAGGGCTCCAAGAAGTTCTCCGTGGGTCACCAGCCGGCCGGGATTTTCAACCAAGTAGCGAAGAACGTCGAAGGTCTTTGGCGTCAGGTTGAGGCGCTCTTCCACACCGGTCGCGGTAGTCCGCCACAAGCACAGATTAATGGGGTCGATCCGAAACGACGTTTCCATCATAGCGGTCATAGGATGAGCTTCCTTTTGGCGCGGCTTGCGGACATCATAGCAACCCCAGCGACTTAGCTTGAGATACAGCCTCCATGCGAGTGCCGACGCCCAGCTTTAAAAAGACGCGCTTGACGTGCGATTTCACGGTTTCAGGCGAGATCTTAAGGCTCTGGGCGATCCGCTTGTTAGACAAGCCCCGGCTGATCATTGCAAGGATGTCGCCCTCCCGTGTCGTCAATACGTCGCTGATGCGGCGGCCGGGTTCAGCGGAAAGGCGCTTCGCGCAGCGAGCGTCCCACCGCGAAAGGAGGCTTCCAAGAAAAGGTAGCATCTCGCGATCCGTCGAACCGGGCGTTTCGGCATAGTTATAGGCCCGCCCTAGAAGCGCGCCCAATCCCGCGCCGCCTTCCAGAAAGACCTGATAGAGGCCTGCCACCGCTCCTGATTTGATCATGTGGAAAAACAGCGCGTCCGCTTCCTCGGATTCGCCGATAACCGCGAGCATCTCCGCCAGTTCCACCGCCAGTTGGCACGCGACATACAGATTCTTTTTTTCGACGGCGTGGTGATAAAGCAGCCGCAACGTCGTCACCGCCTCGCTCGAGGGAGCCTCGGCCCAGCATACCCGCCAGCGGGCGAGCATGCGATATCGCATTACTTCAGAGCCAGAATGCCCGGATCGTGGACGATGCGTCTCGACATAACCATCAAGGCATTCAACGCTGAGGCGAGCTTCCCTCATCCGGCCCAATTGCAGCAGTAACAAAATGCGTTCGGCCGCGCATGCGGCAACGAGCCTTGGCCACTCGCGGCGCTCCCCCAAAGCCTCGGCTTCGCGAAGCAACAACGCTACGAAGTCATATTGCATCCTGTGCCTGGCGATTCGCGTAAGGACTAGGTACGCGCGCAGGGCGCATTCAATCGAGCCCTCCGCATTGATCGCTGGAAGCCGATCGCGGATGATTATTTCGGCTTCGTCCAGACAGCCTTCTTCGTAAAGCACCTGGGCTATTAGACACGCGGGAAGCGCCGCGATGCCCCCGGCGGCCGGGAGCGCAGTTTCAGCAATATATAAGGCATCCGACGCCAGTCGCTTCGCGGTAGCAAAGTGCAGGTGGTCGAGCGCCATTGCCGCCTCGATCGATAGATCGAGCACCGCTGATATCGTCCCGGACTTCGGCGAGCGAGCGCCGGGTCGACGCCGCGGTAACGAATAGAAAGAGTCGAACTTGCCGAGTTGCCAAAAACCGAAGCGACAGAGAGTTGCGGCATGGTGATCTTGAGCCCCTCCTCTACCTCTCAGATAGGACGCCGCCATCGCTAGAGCCGCAAGACCGTCATCCTGAAAGGCGAGGCCGGCCGCCCGAAGCAACTCTATCGCCGGGCGAAACCGTTTGGAGACCGCGGGAGACGCGTCGCCAAGTTGTAGCTCGATCCAGTCGATCGAGCCAAAGGCCTCGTTGATCTGCAACGCCAATATCATGCGCCAGGCTCGCACTAAGCCTCGCTTGATTTGCGGTAGCGAGGCGCCAGTATGATTCCGCGGCGTTTTGCGGCGCCAAAGGAAGTCGAGCGTTGGTTCTCTGCAGCCGCATTCCTGCTGCAAGGAGAGGCCGGGGTCCGCGTCTTCATTGAGAGCGCCGCGCGGCGCGGGGAATGGCGTTGACGTCTTAAATGGCGTGAGGGTTGGTTGCGAACCCCGAACGCGGGACGCGTCTTCGCCTTGATGCTCTGGAATGCTCCCCTCCGCCATGAAACGATCCCGCTCTAGTACTTTGGCGAGACCCCGGTCAGCCGAACGCTGCGATAGGGGAAGTGATCGCCGTCAGACGCTAGACTCAAAATCTTCGTCAGTCGTGATTTTCAGGTATTATTTGAGTAAAGTTTTGGTATTTCTCGGTGTTTGATCGGTCTTGACCCTCTAGCGACCCAGCGCCATCGGATCGAGGTAGCGAAGGAACTCAGCATCTCGCCGAGCGAGGCTGCTGTAGACGCGTCCGCCCAATCTAGTTTGCCAGAGGGATGCAATCGGCATTCCCCCAATTCCCACGTTCATTCCCCTGGAAAGGGGATTGGTAGTGAACTCGGGTGAGGCGCAAGATTCAGGATGGATGTATTCTGTCGACGGGATCGTCTGAGCGACGTTGCGCCTGTTAATTCGGTGATGATGTCTCCGGCGCGCTCTCAGCGCGACAGACGTCTGCTGGTCTGCCCCCTGAAAAGTGATCCTCCGTGAAGTATGGGCTTATGAGCCTGATGGAGGACTGCGCAATGCCGAGGAAAAGACAGAAGGCGGAAGAGATCGTCGCGAAGCTACGGCAAGTCGAAGTGCTTAGCGCGCAAGGGCGACCGGTCGCGGAGGCGATCCGCTCGATAGGGGTGACGGAAGTTACATACTATCGATGGCGGTCGGAATACGGCGGCCTGAAGGGCGATCAGGTGAAGCGGCTGAAGGAGCTGGAGGCGGAGAATACGCGGCTCCGTCGAGCGGTGTCCGATTTGACGCTTGAGAAGCTGATCCTGAAAGAGGCTGCCTCGGGAAACTTCTGAGCTCCGCGCGTCGTCGCGCCTGCGTGGAGCATGTGATCGCCGAACATGGCGTTTCCGAGCGGTTCGCTTGCCGGGTTCTCGGTCAGCATCGCTCCACGCAGCGCAAGGTTCCGACCAAGCCCGATGACGAAGCGGCATTGATCGCCGACATCACGGCGCTCGCCATCCAGTACGGCCGCTATGGCTACCGCCGCATCACGGCGATGTTGTGGGAGCGAGGCTGGAAGGTCAACGTCAAACGGGTCGAGCGGATCTGGCGACGCGAGGGGCTGAAAGTTCCGGCCAGACAACCCAAGCGCGGGCGTCTCTGGCTCAATGACGGCTCGTGCGTCCGGCTGCGCCCGCAATGCCCCAACCACGTCTGGTCCTATGACTTCGTCGAGGACCGCACTCATGATGGCAGGAAATATCGCATGCTGAATATCATCGACGAATTTACCCGCGAATGCATCGCGATCAGGATTAACCGGAAGCTGAAGGCAGCGGACGTCATCGACGTTCTCTCGGACCTCTTCATCTTGCGAGGGGTTCCGATCCACATTCGTTCCGACAACGGCCCGGAGTTCATCGCCAAGGCGTTGCGTGACTGGATTGCCGCCGTCGGCGCGAAGACCGCCTACATCATGCCGGGCAGTCCCTGGGAGAACGGCTATTGCGAGAGCTTCAACTCGAAGCTGCGCGACGAGCTTTTGAATGGTGAAATCTTCTACACTCTCAAGGAGGCGAAGGTCGTCATTGAGCGATGGCGACGCCACTACAACACCGTGCGCCCGCACTCATCGCTGGGCTACAAGCCGCCAGCCCCGGAGACCCTGCAATGGCCGGCTTCGCAATCCGGACCAGCTTCGCCCGCCACGCCAGCAATAGCGCCAGGGCCGACAATGCACTAACATTCAAACTGGATCACCCCATGGGGGCAGGCCACGATCTCGGCGCAACAGATGCTCTCGCGTCGGCGCGAAACGGCTGACGCCGGCGCGCCGAACATGCGGGGTTGGGCGACGATGTTGCGCCTGCATTCAAGCTTCCCTGATTCTGAAATTGGACGAAACGTACCGTACAACGTCGGGCGCCTACCGCTCGGCTTGTTGCTGATGTATGGGGCGGGCTTGATTTCCGCTCTTCTCGGCATTGGCAGCGGGGTGCTCAAAATCCCTGCGATGGACACGGCCTTGCGGCTTCCGATCAAGGTCTCGTCCGCGACCTCCAACTTCATGATCGGGGCGACAGCCGCCGCTAGCGCCAGAGCCTACTTCGTGCGAGGCGATATCGACGCAGGCGTTGCCGGCCCAGTCGCGCTCGGCTCGGTCGCCGGGGCGCTTATGGGCGCGCGCCTCCTGTTGGCGATACCGGCCGCCAAGCTGCGCATCTTCTTCGCCCTCGTGCTCGCGTTGTTGGCCCTGCAAATGCTGATGACTGCTTGTGGCGTCCACACTATCCCAAGAGATGGTGCGTGAGCGAACGAGCCGGAAATCACTCAGGACGCGAACGGGCGATCGCCGGCCTGCTCTGGTACGGCACTTGGGTCGCTTCAGCCGTCATCTTCCTAGGAATAGCGCTCAACCTAGAGCGCATACCCTTTCTTTTTGGTCTGAGCGGCTCAGCCGTGATCAAAGCGGGCATCGCCCTGTTTATTCTCCTTCCCGTCGCGCGCGTCGCATTGATGTTGCTGATTTTCCTGCGCGAGCGGGATTACGCATTCACGACGATTTCGGCCCTGGTCCTGACGATCATCGCGGCCGGATTTCTGCTGGGGCTGTAACCAATCTCGGCAAGGAGCTAAGAGGCCACAGGCCGATGGCCGATTATTCTCTAACGCTTGATCGACACAATAGGGCAATTGATCATCAATATTTCGGCAGGGACCACCTTCGCCTTAAGCGCTGTGTCGAGGCTGTGCACCGAGGCCCACGCCGCGCTATCGTAGACAACCCGCAGCCACAGCGGCGAGTAGCCTTCATCGCCTGGCATCGTGGCCACGACGTTATGTGTCTGCCTGGAATTCGGCTCAGTTTGGAACTCTGTCCCGCCGTTTGGATCCCCAGGATTGACGGTGAAACCGTCGTAAATCGGCGACACTAGGGCCCAGACCCATAAAATGGTTGGCGTGACAGGCGGATTGTGATTCACAGCTTCCGAAAGGAAGCGACTATGAATCGGGATCAATTCTGGCTGACGGACGCGCAGTTCGCGAAGATCGCGCCGCATCTTCCCACGGACACGCGCGGCAAGGCGGGCGTCGATGATCGCCGGGTGGTCAGCGGGATCATTCATGTGCTGAAATCTGGCGGACGCTGGATTGACGCGCCGCTGGAGTACGGGCCAAAGAAGACTCTCTACAATCGCTACGTTCGCTGGGCTGCTAAGGGCGTTTGGATCGATCTGTTCCACGCGCTTGCGCAAGCAGGCGGGCCGCCGGCGCAGGTCCTCATCGACTCCTCGGCGGTCAAGGCGCATCGCTCGGCCAGTGGCGGCAAAGGGGGGAGAAGAATCAGGCCATCGGCCGTTCGCGCGGCGGGCGCACAACCAAAATCCACGCATTGACCGATGCGGACTGCCGCCCGCTGTCTTTCATGCTCACCGGCGGCCAAATCGCCGATTGCTCGGCGGGCGCGGAGCTTATCGCGCGACTTCCTCCTTGCGAAATCCTCCATGGCGACAAGGGCTACGACGCAAATGCGATCCGTCGGCAGGTCGAGGAGCGCGGAGCTATGCCGAATATCCCGCCCAAGGCCAATCGCAGGTGGAAGAACTGCTTCTCGCCCTTCCTCTATCGAAACCGCAACGCCATCGAACGCATGTTCTGCCGCCTGAAAGACTTCAGGCGCGTGGCTACCCGCTACGACCGAAACGCCATAAACTTCCTCGCGACAGTCTGCATCGCCGCTACCGTCAGCTACTGGTTGTGAGTCTGGACCCTAGAACGTCCTCTCCTGACACCGACAATGGTGCCTCTTCGAAGAGAAAATACTTTGCGACTTGGCCTTGATACCAGGCGCGTTGCAGTTCCGGATTTCCATGGTTGAAGCGCAAGCTCGCGCGCGACCTATCCGGCACGACCGGCATATTGATGAGCTTGTCCGTCTTTTCCAATCTGTAGCCGGCCTGCAGCAAGGAAGCTGCGTCCGTTATTGTATTGGGCACATAATCTTTTGAGACCCATACTTTCCAAACCTGCCGGAAATCATTATAGCCCTTCTCGCCCGGCGCCGTGTCAACAATATTGAGCTGACCCGCCACGCGCTTTTCCTCTCCCTCGCGGAACAAGATGTAGACTGGCGCCGGTTGGGTGCTCTGCACGTCCAGGTGATAGTAGAGCACCGGCTCTCCCGTGGGCGATAACCCCAGCGTGTTGAACGGTTGAACGTTGAAGTCGATTGGCTCATTCGCACCAGGAAGACCTTTGACCGTCGAACGCTGCAAAAGGGTGCCTGCCTTGTCGCTGAAACGATCCACCGACGCTATCGGCGCGCGATCTGGATCCTTAGGCTCCGATGCGGCTTGCGCAGACCCACTAATTACCGTTGACCAGGCAACGGCGATCAAGAATGCAATGCGGATATTCATGAGCGGTCTCCAGATTTAAGTCTATCGAACTGAGCGGCGTAATTTAGGGAGACGTGATGAGCTTGCCGATGTCAGACGCCGGCTATCGAATTCAATTGCCTTTTATCTCCAGCGCCGCATGCGTCAGATCCTGCTTCAGCAGGTAGAACGAAGCGGCGAGGAAAAGGATATCCTTCACCAGGAAGGCCACCAGCAGATTCATGGCTGGAAAGCCGCCCGCCTCTGCCGCCCACGCATTGGGAAGGAACGGAATGATGGTGACTGTGCCGAGAAAGGTGACGCTCGAGCCGAGCGCCCCCAGGATTCCGAGCCTACGGTTCCAGAAGCCCAGGAAGATTAGCGTACCAAATAGCCATTCCGTAGCGCCGAGGAAAAAACCGGCGCCGCGAACGCCGAAGGCCGGGATCAGCCAGAAAACCAGCGGGCTGTGGCTGATGAACGGGGTGATCTGATGCGCTTCAAAGCTAAACCACTTCTGATAGCCGAATATAAGAAATGAAAAAACCATCGCGGCGCGAATAATGCGATAGTCCAGATCGCTCTTGAACAGGCCAAGCTTGGACAAATAAAAAATAAGCGAGTTCAAGATGTTTCTCCTTCTCGTTCCTACGCGCCGCCGTCGAATAGTCGCCGCAGCGAGGCCGGACAAGTCGGCGCCCGCTCCAGATCTTCGTCATGGATTGCAGCAACTGCCGCATTCACCGCTCCAGCCGCTGCGCCGCCCACGAGAAAGGATCGGCGGCCAACTCTGAAAGTTTCTTCGCTCACGCCCTACCTTCGCAAGCAGGCGCTCAAGAGATCATCCTACTGGACTTTCAGCCATAGCAACCAAGTCTTGCCGCCATCCATCCGCGACAGGAGCGATTTGGTACTCGCCCCCGGAACTGGCCACAAGAAGGCACTTTTCTCTCAATTACTTACTATTTGATAAGTATGAGGCTACGTTCCTTTGTAGTAAGGCTCTCGCTGCAAAGCTGCATGCTGTCGTCGGACGCCTCGAGACGGGCGGCCACGTCAGTATCCGCGTCCCGCCGATGCGTATAGACACGACATCGCAAGTGAATTTAACAGACTTCAGTTGTTTTATCTCTGCAGCAGCGACTCCGCATTGCAGCGATATGCGCTTACCTCCTAGTCAGTTACTGACTATATTGTAAGCAAAGAGCCTAAATATTTCTCACAAATTTGGAACCGAGTTGTGACAGGCGCCGTTTACTAGCTGAACGCGCGCTTTACAGGCCGCCGACATTTTCGGGAGTTGAAACTATGAACATCTTCAAGCTATTAGCCGTCACCGCGATCGTTGCAGGCTCCACGGGTTTTGTTGAGGCGAAGCAGGCTCGCTCGCATTTTTATGATCGGCAGCCTGCACAAGAAGAAGGCATCACCACGGGCCGCTCTGTCGGCGTCGAGACTCAGAATCTACCGCCTGTCGGAGTCCAGCAGTTGCCCCCAGCGCGCGGATCGTTTGAACCGCTGCCGCCAGCGCGTGGTCCCTACGAGGTCTATTGATATCGCGACAAGCTGCTAAGCGGCGATTTAAGGGGCGGAAAAAGCAATCCCGCCTCTTCCTTTGGCGAAACCGTTCATCACACGACAGATCGACGCAGCGATCACTCCAGGCCATCTGACATTAAGGAGTTAAAATCATGAACATCTTCAAGCTGTCGTTTGCCGCCGCCATCGTTGCCGGCTCCGCAAATTTCGCAGAAGCAAAGCAGGCGAGCTTATATTCATACGATCAGCAGTATGCGCAGGAAGAAAGCATTGTTTTGAGCCGCTCGGTCGGCGGCGGGATTCAGAATACATCGCATAGCGCAGTCGAGCGGCTGCGCCCGGCGCGCGGCCCCTTCGAGATCTATTGAGATCGCGACAACTATTCGACGACTGCCACGCAGCAACGCTTCTGCTGACGCCCTTTAGGGCCAAATTTTCCTCAACGCCGGACGTCAGCGCCAACCGTGACTTCAAACCACGGATGCCGATGGCCGCGCAAATTACAAATTCGATCGGAGTTTTAGCCATGAAAATCGTCACATTGTCATTCGCGGCGGCAGTCACCGTCACATCCTTCGGAATTGCCGAAGCCAACCAGCTTCGGCCCGATCATTCAGCCGCAGGCGCCTGGGCGCAGGGTAATGTTGGTGGGGGGCGTTCGGTCGGCGTTATTGGGCAGGGAAGTCTATACGACATGGACCGGCCTCGCTCTTTTGGCCCGGCGCGCGGCCCCTTCGAGATCTATTAAGTCTCGAAAGCGCTGACTGCAATTACCGAATTGGAGGGGCGGGAGCGATTCCGTCCCTTTCGCATGCGACCATGGCGGAAGCGGGTCTCCCCCGCGGCGGTCTGCTCCGCCATGGCAAGGCGAAGGCTCTAGCCGACAGGGTGCTTCGAACGGTCGAAGACGGGCAGATACCCCAGCCGGGAAGACGGCTTTTCGGTCAGTTCTGCGGATTCGCCTCGATGTCGCCGGACGCATCGAGGCGTGCCGCGACGCCATCCGGCAGTATCCGCATCTCTCCGATGCGGATATATAGAACCTCGCGAGTGCATTAAACAAATTTCCCTACAACTGCGGCTCTGCATTGCAGCGATATGCTCTTACCATTTAGTACGTTAATGACTAAATTGTAAGTAAATAACCTAAATAGTTCTAAAAATTTTGGAACTTAGTAGTATATATCGCAGTTTATTGGCCGAACTGGCGATCCAATACTCGTCATTTTTGGGAGTTAAAACTATGAACGTCCTCAGGCTGTTAATCGTCGCCACGATTGTCGCAGGCTCCACGGGTTTTGCTGAGGCGAAACAGGCTCGTTCGCATTTTTATGATCAGCGGCCTGCGCAAGAAGAAGGCCTCACCACAGGCCGCTCGGTCGGCGGCGAGAGTCCAGCTTCCAGCGAGAACGACTGGTTCACCACCATCATCCAGGAAAACCAGGGATATTCGAAGTGAGCGAGCGGCAGTCGGATATTTCTAAAGGCCGCATCTGTGCATTGCAAACCGAGCGCACGGATGTTTGCGGTCTGCGATTGCCGAGTTTGGAGTTTCGAAAGGGGCGGAAGCGATTCCGTCCCTTTCGCATGCCACATGTTAGTTGAGCGATGATCACCTCTTTTTGACCAAGTCGCCGGCGGAACTGGTCCATCCAAACTGGAGTTGGCTCGCCGTAATCAACACCAGGAGGACTCATGAAAAGACTTGGCATATTTGCTAGCGCCATTGCGCTTAGCGTGGCGGTGATTTGTAGCGGTCCGGCCTTCGCAGCGGGAGGCGGCCGAGGCGCAGGCAGTGGGGCCGGAGGCGCCGCCGGAGCCGGCGCTGTGGGTCATGGCGCAGGCGGAGTCGGATCCGGCGCGGGTGGCGCGGGTCTTGGCGCCGGCGGTGCAGGCCTTGGCGGCACCGGCATTGGCGGAAACGGCGCAGGCGCAGGCGGCCTAGGCGAAGGCCGGTCGAGCACTGGACCGGGCGAAGGCGATCTTGGGACGCTAGGCGGTTCTGGCGTGGGTGGAGCCGGCGTCGGAGGCCCAGGCGCCGTTGACGGGATGCCTAGTTCGGGCGTTAACGGCCGTCCATAGGACCACAGCCCATTAAAGAATTTATGGTGCTGGCGTTAGAGCCAGCGCCATTTACGAGGCGCTTCCGATATTCATCTCGCTGGCGAGTTCGACGTCGGTCTTTGATACTCTCGCTCATGGATGGTGCACGCGCGATCGCTTCCTGCAGGGCCCATCATTGGTCTCGAACCGACGCTGGATATCGGCCGCATTGAGCAACCTGATGCGACCGTCTTTCACTTCAAATTTCCGCGTAGATCGCGAAGCAGATTTGCCAGAGGCGAGAAGCCACCCGCGTTTGTAACAAAATCGCCAATCAGACCGAAGAGGAGAAAGCGTAGGTCAAAAAAAGGGAGACGCTCCAGGATGTCGGTATATTTCAAGATTGCGGAACGTGGCGCTGGGTCCTATCGGATGCTGGCGATTTTGCGCTGGGTCATGGTCTTGACCTTCCTATCCTTTGGCGTCCAAAAGTTTACGCCGCAGTCAGCCGAAGGCATTGTGCAATACATTAGCAACAGCCCTTTTGTTTGGTGGCTCTCCATCTTCGGCGTGAGAGGCGAAGCCTACCTCCTCGGCGTTGTCGAACTTAGCACGGCTGTTCTGTTCGCGGCAGGCGCGTTCAGCCCGTTGATATCGGCGCTTGGGTCGCTCATGGGCGTAGCGACATTCCTTATTACCTGGTCGTTCTTCTTCACAACGCCTGGCGTCGTGCATTGGAGTCTCTCGACCGATCCGATCGCGTGGAATTTGACGGGCGAATTCCTGTTCAAGGACATCGTGCTGCTCAGCGTCTGCCTCGTGCTGTTCTTGGCTTCGCTGTCTCGGAATGTCCAACAAAAGTCATGAACCATTTCGGCGGCGAAACGCCATTGTCGTTTGATGATCGTCCAGGACATGCGTCGGCACATTACATTGTCGGCGGCAGGAGGATGCCCCGCACCGTCCGCGCGTCGCGCCAAATGCGAATAAGCGCGCCATGCGGAAGTCCCTGCACATCGAGTTTCGATTGTAACCATTCAATCGCTCGCCAAACAACTCTGTTGCTTAATAGCCCTAGGCTCAGGACCTATTAAATTTGCCTGAGATGTGATTCCTGGTCTCCGCATGGGGAGGCTGGGATGAGTGATTTGTTTTTGTTGGGCGAGCGGCAGATGGCGCGGCTTGCGCCGCATTTTCCTCTGTCGCATGGCGTTCCGCGGGTTGACGACCGTCGGGTGGTCAGCGGAATCGTCTATGTGATCCGCAACGGCCTGCAATGGAAAGATGCGCCCAAGGATTACGGGCCGCACAAGACGCTTTACAATCGCTTCATCCGCTGGAGCCGGCTCGGCGTCTTCGACCGCATATTCGCCGCGCTCGCTGGCGAAGGTCCAAAGCCCGAGCGCATCATGATCGACGCCACGCATCTGAAGGCGCATCGCACAGCGGCGAGCCTGCTCAAAAAGGGGCTCTTCCCCGCCGTATCGGGCGCACGAAAGGCGGACTGAACTCGAAGCTCCACGTCGTTTGCGACGGCGCCGGCAAGCCCCTCGTCATGTTGCTCTCGGAGGGCCAGATGAGCGACCACAAGGGCGCGCGGCTGATGCTCAAGGCTTTACCGCCCGCTTCAATGTTGATCGCCGACAGGGGCTACGACAGCAACTGGTTCCGCGCCGCGCTGAAGGCCAGGGGCGTCGAGCCCTGCATCCCGCCAACCAGAAGCCGCAAGCTTCCCATTGCCTATGACAAGACGCTCTACCGCCAGCGTCACAAAATCGAGAACATGTTCGCCAAGCTCAAGGACTGGCGGCGCATCGCAACCCGCTATGATCGATGCGCCCACACCTTCTTCTCCGCCATCTGCATCGCAGCCGCCGTCCTCTTCTATCTCAATCAATGAGTCCTGAGCCTAGACAGCGATGATCGCGCGGCGTGCAACAGGGGCGACACTACGGGCCCCGCCATCAATCAATTGTGTCATCATCTGACAAACACTTGCCTCGAGTCTGCGGTTCCTCCTTAGAGTCCGTTTGACAACTATGGGTGGGTTATCCGGCGGATCAACAAGCCGGCCATAGCGACCTCGATCATGGCGTGAGAGACGTCTATCCGGGCCTCGTAGTCTCGGACGAGACGCCTGTGGCGGGTCATCCATCCGAAGGTCCGTTCGACGACCCATCGTCTCGGCAGAATCACGAATGCGGCCTCGGTACGCCGCACGATCTCGACGGTGAAGTCGAGAAAAGCCGCTTTGTCGAGCAGTCGCTGGCGATCGTAGGCGCTGTCGGCGAACAGGTGTTTGACCCGCGGCCAGCGTTTTTGGATGGCCTCAAGAACGGCTTGCGCGCCTGTGCTGTCGGCGATATCGGCCGTGGTGAGATTGACCATCAGCAGACGTCCGTCGGCGTCGACCGCGATATGGCGTTTGCGCCCGACGATCTTCTTGGCGCCGTCGAACCCGCGTGTTCCCTGCGGCGCCGGGGCTTTGACGGACTGGCTGTCGAGCACCGCCGCGCTCGGTTCGGCGTTGCGGCCCGTCCGCGCGCGGTCGATCATCAAGGCGACATCGTGAAGGGTGCGAAACATCAGACGCCGGGTCAGGCGGCGAAACCACCAGTACACCGTCTGCCAGGGCGGGAAGTGAACCGGCAGCATCCGCCACTCACATCCCGACCGCACCAGATACCGGATGGCGTTCAAAACTTCGCGCAGGTCTGTCCGTCGGGGGCTTCCGGTCGCTCCCGCCTTCGGCAGAAACGGCTCGACCGAAGACCATTCCTCATCAGTCAGGTCGCTCGGATAGCGCTTCGTCTTCTTCTCAATCTTGGCCATTCGGCCACGGCTCTTGGCTGTCCACATCGAAAGCGTGAATCATAACCAAAGAACCATGTCAAAGTTGTCAAACAGACTCTTAGGGCCTGCAGATCAAGGAGATCACGTTCTATGCCCTATAATTTTCTTGTGGCCTCTTGGGGAGGCCCGGGCCACCTCGGCCCGACGCTGACTGCCGCGCAACAGTTGCGCAGTAAGGGCCATGACGTTCGCTTCATTTCGCGTCCAGACGCGCGCGCCGCAGTGGAGGCCGCCGGATTCGGATTCGTTACTTGGCGGCGAACGCCTAGCTTCTCACCCATTGCGCCGAACGGCGGCGATCTGCAAAAAGCCTACGATCATCTTCTATTTGGCCCCGCCGCCGCTCGCGCAGCCGACACGCGGGAAGAAATCGAGAGAACGCCAACCGACGCCCTGCTCGCCGATGTGGGTCTAGTCGGTTCTGGGTCGGCGGCGGAAGCCGCCGGCATACCTTGCGCGTTGCTCACGCCGACCATTAGCTTGCGGCCTCTGCCAGGCGTGCCCCCGTTGCTCAGCGGCATGCGGCCGCCGCGCACGCCCGAAGAGCGCGCCGAAGTCGAGGCCGCAAGCAGCCGGTTCGTCGCCGTGATGAATGAGTGGCTGCCAATGCTGAACGAAGCGCGCGCGGGTCAGAGTCTCTCCCCATTAAGCCATGTGTTGGAGCTATTTGATCGTCCCGCGCGACTTTTGCTTGCGACTAGCGCGGCGTTCGATTTTCCCGCTGATTACCTTCCCAAGAATGTGAGGTACATCGGTCCATTATTGGATGCCTCCGACTGGTCTCAGCCCTGGACGTCGCCCTGGCCTCATGGATCGGACCGTCCCCGCGCATTGGTGTCTTTCAGCACCACCGATCAAAACCAAGCCGATGCGCTGCAACGCACTGCGAACGCGGTGGCCAATATCGGCATGGACGGGCTTGTGACGGTTGGGCCTGCCTTGGAAGGCGTGACGCTGAATGCGCCGAAAAACATAACGTTCTTGGCGAGCGCGCCGCATGATGCGGTGATGAAGGAAGTATCATTGGTCGTGACCCACGGTGGTCATGGGACGGTGAGCCGCGCGCTCTCGCATAGTCTGCCGCTTCTGATCATGCCGATGGGACGCGACCAGGACGACATTGCATTGCGGGTGGAAACCCATGGGGCCGGGCTGACCTTGCCGCCTGCGGCCTCCGAAACGGAAATCGCCGCGGCGTTGAACCGCCTCCGCAGCGAGCCGCATTTCATGGTCGCCGCACGCCGGTTGGGAAAGGCCATCGCCGACGATATCAAAGCGAAACGCCTTGTTCTTGAGATGGAGGAGATTGTCGAAGCCCAGCGTTCGATGCGGCCGGACGCCGCCGAGCGCCTGGTCCAAAGCTGAGCTTGTCGAAATCAAAAGGACCTCGTTGCTGGATGGCCGCTGGCGCTCAGAGGATGCGCCAGCGGGCGGAACGGTATATAGTGTCGGTCATGATGCTAAAACGCGCATGGGCATATTTGGCGCCGAAGCCCTGGTCCGAAAAAGACCGTAAGGGGCGTTGGATTTTCGCGAGGCTGGCCGTCGCCGCGATGCTGCTGCATCTCTTCAGCGGATCGCCGGCGCTAGCGCAAGCTGACCCCTTTGGCTGGTTTACTCACTTGTTTCAAGCCCCGCCCGAGGCGCCGAGCCATGTCATGAAGAAGAGGCCGGACATCCATCGGGGCGCCCCGAGACGTTCCTTCTCCGAGCGCGAGCGACCAAGGCCGGCTTGGCGGCCCAGCGGAAGGCCGAGCGAAAGCGTGGCTGAAAAGCCGCCGGAAAAACCCGCCGTCGCGCCAAGCTATTTCGTGGCGGTGCTCGGCGATAGTCTTGGGCAGATGCTGGGGCAAGGATTGACCGCGGCGTTCGGCAACCGACCCGAGGTCGCCATCCTGCGCAAGGCGAAGGAAAATACCGGCCTCGTGCGCGACGACTTTTACGATTGGGTGAAGGCGACGCAGGACTTGCTCGCCAGCAATGAGAAGATCGATTTCGCCGTCATGATGATTGGCAGCAACGACCGGCAAGTTCTCCGCGATGGCAAGGACGCCCTTGAGCCCCGTTCGCCGCAATGGAACGAGGCCTATGCGCATCGCATCGAGACCATCGCCGGGATGTTCCGCGATAAAAAGATTCCGCTGATATGGGTCGGCCTGCCGGTTTTAAAAAGCGAGCGTCTATCCGCCGACGCTTCCGCCTTTAACGATCTCTATCGCGAATATGCCGCCAAGGCCGGAGCGACATATGTCGATATCTGGGAGGCTTTCGCCACGGAGGGCGGCGAATACAGCGCTCTCGGGCCGGACGTTGATGGTCAGATCGTGCGCCTGCGCGCCGCCGACGGCATCCATTTCACCAAGGCCGGCGCGCTCAAGCTGGCGCATTTTGTCGAGCCAGACATCCGGCGCAATCTGGATGAAGTGCTGCCTCCGCCCGCTCAGCCGGACAATCCCGCGATCTCCGCGCCGGCCGAGGCGAGCCTGCCCCCCGCCGACGGGGCAGCTCCGAGCGAACCTGCGCCGCCGCCGCCAAAACCCCTCGCCGGTCCCATCCTGCCTTTGACCGGAGCGGTCCGGGCGCCCGGCGGAGAATTGGCGTCCCGCGCCGTGAATGCTCAGGCCGCGGCCAAACAGAC